>NZ_JACHDC010000013.1:0-246812 GCF_014200875.1 Paraburkholderia sp. HC6.4b | reverse complement strand
CCACCCCTTCCCATCCCGAACAGGACCGTGAAACGACTCCACGCCGATGATAGTGCGGATTGCCCGTGTGAAAGTAGGTAATCGTCAGGCTCCCCTCCAGTCAGAAACCCCACCCGCCGCGGTGGGGTTTTTGCGTTTACGCGGCCGACTTTGCGCGCTGTATCCGTCAGCGCAAGGTTACGCGTTCTGACATCCAGCGAGCCGTCGCACTGCCGCAGCGGGATCTCGCTCACCTCGTCCTGATCTCTCGCAGCGTTGTTGGTCTCGTACTAAATTCCAACTTCTGACGGGTTACGCTGACGGATACTGCGCGCTTCACTACTTTCCGATCCGCAACGCATCCGCGTAATCCGGCGACTTCCGACGCGGTCGTCCAAAATCCGTGTCCTTCTGGCTCGGCCGGTCAGCAGCTCCTCCAAACACGCTAAGCCCGCTTACGCGCCGGCGCTCGATCGGATCCCCCTGCGATAAAGCGGTCGAGTCTTTCGCTGGCCTCCGTAATCGCCCAAAGCGGAGCGCGATGCAGCTGCCGATCGTAGCTCGTTGCGATGGATGCAAAGAGCGCGAATCCCGCTTCGTCAAGTTTCCATTCGTTGCGTTCCCGACCTGCGTCGAACATCATCGCCGAGGCGCGGTCCGCGGCGTGGAGCTCTTCGTGGCTCATCGAGCCAAAGCCGGCATCAGCGAGGTAGCTGGTCAACAGCATGATCTGCGTGACCGTCTGCGCATCGCTCTTCGTACCGAGGCCGCGGCGCAGTGCGTCGAGCGACAGATGAACTCGCAACGCGAGATCGTCGGCGATCTGGCGCGCGATGGGCAACAGCATGGCTTTGGCATGCCGCGCGCGGGCGGCGCCAGTGTTGCGGAAAGGAATTGGTTGTGCCATGGAGATCCGAGGGGTTTGCCTGAGCACATGCAATAACGGCGCGCTTCGCAAAAGGTTGAGCCTTCATTGCGTTTTAGCCGCTTCCTTCGACGAAAACGTTTGCTGGCGGCCACTTGCGCGCAGATTGCCGGCACGTCGCGGCGTCCGTCGTCGAGCGAGTTGGCACCTACATCGCCCGCGATGCGCCGTTCACTCCCCACGAATCCAGCGGCTTTGCTTCCTATGCTTGCCCACGGAAAGGCGTCGCGCCGCATTGCCACCTCGCGCGCGTCCGGCCATCTACCTCGGCGAAACCTCTCTATCATGACGATTGGAACAACCTCGGCCAGCAAGCCGGAACGGAGCAAGTCCCGCCGGCAAGCGCCATCCAGCTGTCTTCGACCCGAGATGCATCGATGCAGACTCATTCATCCAACGTTGTCTCGACGCCCGCCGATTTGCGGATCGACGGCGCGCGGCTGTGGGACTGTCTCATGCAGCTCGCGCGGATCGGCGCGACCGACAAACGCGGTGTCTGCCGTCCAGCACTGACCGAACTCGACCGTGAGGCACGTGATCAGTTCATCGCGTGGACGAAGGAGATCGGCCGCACGGTGTCGGTCGACGCGATCGGCAATATTTTCGCGCGGAAGACGGGGCTGTGTGACGATCTGCCGCCCATAATGACGGGCAGCCATCTCGACACGCAGCCGACCGGCGGCAAATTCGACGGCAATTATGGTGTGCTGGCAGGGCTGGAGGTGCTGCGCCCGCTGGCCGAGGCCAACGTGCAGACCATCGCGCCGCTCGAGGTTGCCATGTGGACCAACGAGGAGGGCTCGCGATTCTTGTCGGTGATGATGGGCTCCGGCGTGTTCGCCGGCGCATTCACGCTCGAGCACGCGCTAGCGCAACGCGATCGCGACGGCGTAGCGGTGCGCCACGCGCTAGCGGCGATCGGCTATGCCGGCGAGCATCGCAAGTCGCACGCTGTCGGCGCATATTTCGAGGTGCATATCGAACAGGGGTCCGTGCTCGAAGCGCACGACAAGGTCATCGGCGTCGTGCAGGGCGCGCTCGGGCAGCGCTGGTACGACCTGACCGTGCACGGCATGGAAGCGCACGCGGGGCCGATGGGCGCTGCGCCGCGACGCGCTGCTCGTCGCCGCGGATCCGATCCATGCGGTGAACCGTATCGCACTCGATCACGCGCCGCATGGCCGTAGCACGGTCGGCTGGCTCGACGTGCATTCAAACTCGCGCAACGTCATTTCGGGCCGCGTGAAATTCAGCGTCGACCTGCGCGCAGCCGATGACGCATCGCTCACTGCGATGGACCTCGCATGGCGTGCAGCGTGCGCGCAGGCGGGCAGCAATGGGGGCAACGCCGCCACCAACGCCGCCGCCACCCGCGCGAGCAGCAGCTTGGACGCCCCCATCACTATCGACATCGAGCAGGTCGTCTACTTCCCGCCGCAGCGATTCGCCGCGCAATGGATCGCCGAGGTCAGGCAGAGCGCGGAGCGGCTCGGTGTGTCGTCGATGGACGTGGTCAGCGGCGCGGGCCACGACGCCGCCTGTCTCGCGCGCGGCGCACCCAGCGCGATGATCTTCGTTCCCTGCAAGGACGGCATCAGCCACAGCGAAATCGAGGACGCGCGCGCCGATCATCTGGAAGCCGGCTGCAATATGCTGCTGCAGGTGATGCCGAGCGCGGCGTCGAGAACGGGAGCATGCGCGCATGAAGGTCCTGATCGCACGAATGAACCACGAGACCAACACGTTCTCGCCAGTAGAGACCCCGCTGGCCGCATTCGGCCGCAACGGTCCGAGCTACGGCCGCGCCGCGTTCGACGAAAACAAGGGCATGCAAACCGCGATGGCCGCGTTCATCGACGCCGCCGAGCGCGTGCATGCCGAAATCGTGACGCCGATCTCCGCCATGGCGAATCCGAGCGGACCGGTCGACGCCGCCGCCTACGATACGATCTGCGACGCGATCGTGGCAGCCGCGACGGGCTGCGACGCGGTGATGCTCGATCTGCACGGCGCGATGGTCGCCGAGAACTCGACCGACGGTGAAGGCGATCTGCTCGGGCGCGTGCGTGCGTCGCTGCCGCACGCGCCGATCGCGGTCGCGCTCGATCTGCATGGCAACGTCACGCAAAAAATGATCGACAACGCCGACGTCATCGTCAGCTTCAAGACCTATCCGCACGTCGACATGTACGAGACTGGCGCACATGCAGCGCGCTTGCTGTTCGACATGATCGAGGGCCACGCGAAGCCGGTGATCGCGTGGCGTCAGCCGCCGCTGCTCACGCACACGCTGCGCAGCGCGGGCGTTGACGGCGCGATGAAACGCGCGCTCGATGCCGCGCGCGCCGCCGAGGCCGACGGCATGCTCGCGGTGTCGGTGCTGGCGGGCTTCTCGCTCGCCGATATCGAAGCGCCATGCATTAGCGTCGTCGTCGTGGGCAATGGCGAGCGCGCGGATGCGGAGGCGGTCGCCGAGCGCATCGCGCGGCAGATCTGGGACGAGCGCGACGATTTCGTCTATCGCAGCGCGCCGCTTGCCGAATCGGTCGCGCGGGCGGCGTCGCTGGCACGCGCCGCCGATAAACCGGTGCTAATGCTCGATCACGGCGACAACTGCATGTCGGGCGGCACGTGCGACACGATGGATTTGCTCGAGGAAGCGTTGAGGCAGGGCCTCGAAGGCATCGTCAGCGGGCCGTTGTGCGATCCGCAGGCGGTCGCGGCCCTGGCGGCCTCGGGTGTCGGTAGCACGGTCACGCTCGCGATCGGCAACAAGCTCACAAACGATGCATTGCCCTCGCGTTCGCCGCTTGCCCTGACCGGCGTCGTGCGCGCGCTGACCGACGGCGAATACGTGATCTGCGGCCCGACCTACACCGGCCAGCACGCGTACATGGGGCGCGCGGCAGTGCTCGACACCGGCACGGTGAAACTCGTCGTGACCGAACGAACGCATGAGCCGTGGGATCTCGGCGTGTTCGAGAGCGTCGGCATCGATCCGCGCCGCGCGCGTTTTCTGCTGCTCAAATCACGCATGTATTGCCGGCCGGTTTTCGTGCCGATCGCGGAGGCACTCGTCGAATGCGATAGCCGCGGCGTCACGAGTTCGGACTATGGTCTGTTCAGCTTCGAGCACGTGAAGCGGCCGGTTTATCCATTGGACCCTCACACCGAATGGACCGTGACGAACTGATCGACATGCATGCGTTTCGATAACTCGCGGCAAGGGCTTGTGCAGTCCGCATTGAGTCTCTATAATTCGCGCCTCTAAAGGCTCGTAGCTCAGTTGGTTAGAGCACCACCTTGACATGGTGGGGGTCGTTGGTTCGAATCCAATCGAGCCTACCAACGCATCTGTGACGTAGACGAAAGCGGTTCCGCTTTCGTCTACGGTCCTGTCAAATCGATCCAGTCGTTTCCTCAGTTTCGCCGTTCGGCATCACGTCCCCTTCGTTGTTGTTGTCCGCTCGTGGCCCGAAGCTCGTGCACGTTCACGCGCGCGCTCTCGCCGTTGCGTCGTCGTTCGACAATGCGCGGTACAGTTAGACCTTCCGCTTTCGCCGCCGACCCGACTGCCGTTCCCATTGCATCTTCGATCATGCGATGCCGGCAGCATCCAACGGAGCTGACGCAATGAAGAAGCTCATCAACGATGTGTCCACCGTGGTCCCCGAGATGCTCGACGGGCTCATCGCGCTCAATCCCCAACTCTCGCTGTTGCAAGGCGGCACGATCGTCTTGCGCGCCGATGCCCAGGCCATGGCCGCGCGCGGCGAGGTCGCGCTGATCTCGGGCGGCGGCTCGGGCCACGAGCCCGCGCACGGCGGCTATGTGGGCCACGGCATGCTGAGCGCGGCGGTGGCCGGCGAGGTCTTCACCTCGCCCTCCACCGACGCCGTGCTCGACGCGATACGCGCGGTGGCCGGCCCCGCTGGCGCGTTGCTGATCGTCAAGAACTACACGGGCGACCGCTTCAACTTCGGCCTCGCGGCCGAAATCGCGCGCGCCGAGGGCATCCTCGTTGAGATGATGATCGTCGCCGACGACGTCGCGCTGAGCGCGAGCGGCGATCACGCGGGCCGTCGCGGACTCGCGGGCACAGTGTTGGTTCACAAGATCGCGGGCGCGGCGGCCGCGCGCGGTTTGCCGTTGGCCGAGGTCGCGCGGCTCGCTCGGGAAGCGGCCGCGTCGCTCGGCACGATGGGCGTCGCGCTGACGCCGTGCACGGTGCCGGCTGCGGGCAAGCCGGGCTTCGCGCTGGGCGATGGCGAAATCGAATGGGGCCTCGGCATTCATGGCGAACCCGGCGTGGCGCGCGGCGCGCTGGAGCCGGCCGACGCGATCGTCGGCAAGCTGCTTGCAAAGATCGTCGACGATCTCGCGTTGCAGGCGGGCGAGCGCGTCGCGCTGCTCGTCAACAATCTGGGTGGCACGCCGCCGAGCGAACTCAACGTGGTGGCTGGTGCCGCGCTGCGCGAGCTTGCCGGGCGCGGCATCGAAGTCGCGCGCGCGTGGGCCGGCACGTTCCTGAGCGCGCTCGAAATGGCCGGCGTCTCGCTGACGCTGCTGCGTATCGATGACGAACGGCTGAGCCTGCTCGACGCCGCCTCACAGACGAGCGCATGGCCTGCGCTGAGCGGCCGCGTCGCGCAGGTCGCGGTGCGTGCGGCGCCACCCGCGCCGCAAAGCGCGAGCGGCGCGACGCTCGCGCGTGACGCGACGCTGCGGCGCGCGCTCGAAGCGGTCTGCGAGTGCCTGCTGGCAGCCGAGCCGACATTGACCGAAATGGACCAGCGCGTCGGCGACGGCGACCTCGGCATCAGCCTCGCGCGCGGCGCACGCGCGGTGCAGCTCGAGCTCGATTCCTACGCGTGCGCAACCACCCCGGGCGCGGTATTGCGCGGCATGTCGGCGACGCTGCGGCGCGTGGTGGGCGGCACGTCGGGTCCGCTGTACGCGGTGATGCTGCTGCGTGCGGCGGCCGCGCTCGAACAGTCGGGCGGGACCACCGCACGGCAATGGGCGACGGCGTTCAACGCCGGTGTCGATGGGTTGATGGAACTGGGGGGCGCGCGGCCGGGCGATCGGACGATGGTCGATGCGCTGAGGCCCGCTGCCGACGCGCTGCACGACGCACTCGCTCAGGGAGCGTCGACGGATGCCGCATTGCAGGCCACCGTCGTTGCGGCATGCGACGGCACGTCTCGTACCGCATCGATGCATCCGCGGCGCGGGCGTTCGAGCTATGTCGGCGAGCGCGCGCTCGGTCATATGGACCCGGGCGCGCATGCGGTCGCGTTGTGGCTCACGGCGATTCGCGACGCGCTTCCCGGTTAGGCGCAGGCGCACGCGAACGATACGGCGAACGCAAGGGACGAGCGCACTTTCGCAGCAGGGAAAAACTACGCCGCCGTCACGGCCGCAGCAGATCGAATCCCGCGAACGCCACGACGCCGCTCAGTGCGATCAGCGCCACCGAGTGCTGTCCAAGGTACAGCAGCCCGGCAGCGGATCAACACGTGACAGCGAATGCGGCAATACGTTTCATGCTTCCTTCTTCTACGACTCGAACTCAAAAACCGACTCAGAAGCCCAGCGTAACGGCCAGCAGTCCACTGACGACACCGCCCACCACCACTGCACAGGTCACCACCGTCAGCACGCGCCGCGGAAACGACCGCGCGAGCATCGCGAGCGACGGCACGCTGACGAGCGGCAGTGTCATCAGCAGCGCGCCGGCGGGGCCGGCGGCCATGCCGAACGACAGCATCGCCTGAATGATCGGCACTTCACCCGCGGTCGGAATCACGAACAGCGTGCCGGCGATCGACAGCGCGATGATCCACAGCAGGCTGTTGTCGACGTCCGGGCCGATGTGCGGAAACAGCCACGCGCGCGCCGCGCCGAGAATCAGCACGAGCGCGATGTATTCCGGCACGAGCCGCAGCGTCATGCGCCCCAGAATCGTGATCCAGCGCGAGAACGCGGTGCCTGGATCGTCGGCGCTGACCAGTTGCGCGACGGCCTCTCGCGACGCTTGCGCTTCCTGCGGCGTGACCATGCGGTTCACGACGTAGCCAAGGCCGAGCACCATCACGATGCCGAGCGCGAGGCGCAGGCCCATCCACTGCCAGCCGAGCACGAAGCCCATGAAGATCAGCGTAGCGGGATTCAGCGCGGTATTACCGAGCCAAAAAGCAATCGCCGCGCCCGGCGCCGCTTCACGCGCGCGCAGGCCCGCGACGACCGGCGCCGCGCAGCAGGTGCACATCATGCCCGGCAACGACATCAGGCCGCCTTTGACGACGCTGTTGAAGTCGGCACGGCCGAGCGTGCGCGCGACCCATTGCGGTGGAATCAGCGCCTGTACCGCGGAGCCGAGCAGCAGGCCGAGCACCATCGCCTGCCAGATTGCCTTGCCGTAAGCGAGCGCGAAGTCGATCGCGGCCTGCCATGAGGCCCCCGGCGCGCTCGCGGACGTGCCCATCAGGATCGACTTGCCGATCGAATGCTGGCTCGCGGCGACGAACGCGCGGTTGTAGTACGGAAACCACTTCACATAGAAGAGGCCGACGACGGCGATCAGCAGGAACACGATCCAGCCAAGCGTGACGCGGGGTTGCCGAAGGGTTGATTGCATGATGGTTGTTGAATGTCGTTGTGGATCAACCGACGACTAGCGTGCGGGTATCGAGCTGCGCGAGCAGCGTTTTCGCCTGCTCGACGATGTCGGCGTCGTTCGGGCGGAAATCGAGTTGCAGCGCGCGCGGCAACTGCTCGAAATGCTGGCCGCTGCTGCGCGCGTATGCGGGATCGTAGTGCCGTTCGATCAGTTCGCGCGCGAGCTCGGCGCGCCGGTTCTCGTCGACGAGCCGCAGCCAGCCCGTGACCCGCTCGCGGCTGTGCAGACCGATCAACCGTTCCAGCTGTCCCTTGAAGTAATCGGGATGCTCGAACAGATGCGCGTAATCCTGCAACAGAAACGCCGCGCGGTCCTCGCTGCTCGAGCGCACCTCGACGCACGCGCCGCGATGAAACGTTTCGAGCAGCGCGAGCGGCAGCGTGACGGAGCCGATGCGCCGGCTTTCCGCCTCGACGAACACAGGCCGGTTCACGTCGAAGTCGCGCAGCGCGGTGACGAGCAGCGTGTCGAAACGCTTTTGCGACGGCTGCGCCACGCCCGTATACGCGCCGAGCAGCGAGCCGCGATGCGCGGCGAGCGCCTCGAGGTCGAGCGTCTGCGCGCCGGCCTCATGCAGCGCCGACAGCAGCCGCGTCTTGCCGCTGCCGGTCGGGCCGACGAGCGCGATATAGCTGAAACGGCGCGGCAGGGTTTCGAGCCTCTCCAGCGTGGCGCGCCGGTAGCTCTTGTAGCCGCCGTCGAGTTGCCGCGCCGACCAGCCGATCATGTTGAACAGCGTCGTGACCGAGCCCGAACGCTTGCCGCCGCGCCAGCAGTAGATCAGCGGGCGCCAGTTGCGCGGCCGGTCGGCGAACGTGGTTTCCAGATGATGCGCGATGTTGCGCGCGACCAACGCCGCGCCGAGCCGCGTGCCCTCGAACGGCGACACCTGCGTGTAGGTCGTGCCGACCAGCACGCGTTCCTCGTTGCTCAGCACTGGCGCGTTGGTCGCGCCCGGAATATGGTCTTCCTCGAACTCGAGCGGAGTGCGAACGTCGACGATTTCATCGAAATCGCCGGCTTTGTCGAGGCTGACTAGAAGACTTTTCAAGGGAGTAGGGATAAAACGGACCGCGGGAAGACCGAAATTATCGCATGGGCGGCTCGTTCGGGCCGGTTATATGCGTCCTTCCCGGGGTTCTCCATTGACGTCCTTCGGCCGCCTACCTCAGATGACTTCGACCCGCGCTTGCCCGCTCACCAGCTCGCCGATCACCCGTGCGTCGGCAAAGCCATCGGCGCGGAACAGCGCGAGCACTTCGTCTACCGCTTCGGGCGAGCACGACACCAGCAGCCCGCCCGACGTCTGCGGATCGGTCAACAACGCGCGGCCGGCGGACGGCAAGGTGGCGGGCAGCACCACGTCGTGGCCGTAGGCATCCCAGTTGCGGCCCGATGCGCCGGTGAAAATGCCTGCTTGCGCGAGGCTCGCGACGTTCGGCAGCCACGGCAGGTCCGCGTAGCGCACGCGCGCGGTCAGCTTCGAGCCGCGTGCGAGTTCCAGCGTGTGGCCGAGCAGGCCGAAGCCGGTGATGTCGGTCAGCGCATGCACGCCGTCGAGCCGCGCCAGCTCGGCGCCCGGCCGGTTCAGCTTGGTGGTCGCGCTGATCATTGCCGCGTAGCCGGCCTCGTCGAGCCGGTCTTTCTTCAGTGCCGCGGACAGAATCCCGACGCCGAGCGGCTTGCCGAGGATCAGCACGTCGCCGGCCTGGCCGCCCGCGTTGCGCTTGACGCGCTTCGGATCGACGATGCCCAGCGCGACGAGGCCGTAAATCGGCTCGACGGAATCGATCGAATGGCCGCCCGCGAGCGGGATGCCTGCTTCTGCGCAGACCGATTCGCCGCCTTTCAGCACGGCCGCGATCACGTCGTGCGGCAGCACGTTGATCGGCATGCCGACGATCGCGAGCGCCATGATCGGCTTGCCGCCCATCGCGTAGACGTCGGAGATCGCGTTGGTCGCGGCGATGCGGCCGAAGTCGAATGGATCGTCGACGATCGGCATGAAGAAATCGGTGGTCGCGACGATCGCCTGGTCTTCGTTGAGCTTGTAGACGGCGGCGTCGTCGGCGGTGTCGTTGCCGACCAGCAGGTCGGGGAAGAATGGCAGCGGCGCGCTGCGCTTGAGCAGATCGGCGAGCAGGCCGGGCGCGATCTTGCAGCCGCAGCCGCCGCCGTGCGACAGGCTCGTCAGGCGGGGCGACTGGCTTGCTTGGACTTGGGTCATGGGGGCGAGAGTTGGGGTTCGTCGAATGACCGCATTATGAGGGTTGTTTTCACACTGTGCAGCGTCGGCACGGGCGCAAACTGGCTCTATGCCGAACCCGTTTCGAACCCCGTTTTGCCGAGCAAGCGGCACGTACGCGCGATGAAACGAATTCTTTACGCTACAACGCAATTCCGCGGCGCCCGGGTAGTTCGTAGGAGCGCAATAGTCCGCCGATGAGGTCGAGGGAGTCACTATTCGCGGATGCAGCATGAACAGTGCCCAGCAGCGGGAATAAATCGTGCCAGCAGGGTGCCGTCCTTTCCAATGACTTTCGCATGTCCCATCTACCGGGGTGGCGAATGCACTACGCTGCATGTCGCGAAACGGCATCTATAATCAATTTTGTCCCCAAAAGAGCCGAGGCCATGCAATGACGCAAATGACTCGGCGACAATTCCTGAAGGTCTCTGCCACGACACTTGCCGGATCGAGCCTGGCCCTGATGGGCTTCTCGCCGACACCCGCGCTGGCCGAAGTCCGTCAGTACAAATTGTCGCGTGCGACTGAAACCCGCAACACCTGCCCGTACTGTTCGGTGGGCTGCGGCATCCTGATGTACGGTCTTGGCGACGAGGCCAAGAATGTGAAGACGAGCATCTTCCACATCGAGGGCGACCCCGACCATCCGGTCAATCGCGGCACGCTGTGCCCGAAGGGCGCGAGCCTGATCGACTTCATCCATAGCTCGAGCCGTCTGCGCTATCCCGAGTACCGCGCGGCCGGGGCGAGCGAGTGGAAGCGCATCTCGTGGGAAGACGCGCTAGACCGCATCGCGAAGCTGATGAAGGAAGACCGCGACGCGAACTTCGTCGAGACGAACGCGGACGGCAAGAAGGTCAACCGCTGGCTGACTACCGGCATGCTCGCGGCATCGGCCGGCAGCAACGAGGTGGGTTATCTGACGCACAAGACTGTTCGCAGTCTTGGCATGCTCGGATTCGACAATCAGGCGCGTGTCTGACATGGCCCGACGGTGGCAGGTCTTGCCCCGACGTTTGGCCGTGGAGCGATGACGAACCATTGGGTCGACATCAGAAACGCGGACGTGATTCTCGTGATGGGCGGCAATGCGGCCGAGGCACACCCATGCGGTTTCAAATGGGTCACCGAAGCCAAGGCGCACCGCAAGGCGCGTCTGATCGTGGTCGACCCGCGCTTTACGCGTACGGCGTCGGTCGCGGACTACTTCGTGCAGATCCGCACCGGTACGGACATTGCGTTCCTCGGCGGGGTGATCAACTACCTGCTGACGAACGACAAGATCCAGCACGAGTACGTGAAGAACTACACGGACGTGCCGTTCATCGTGCGCGAGGATTTCGCGTTCAAGGACGGCCTGTTTTCCGGCTACCACGCCGACACGCGCAGCTACGACAAGACCTCGTGGGACTACGAGCGCGGCGACGACGGCTTCGCCAAGGTCGACCCGACGCTGCAGGACCCGCGCTGCGTCTATCAGCTGATGAAGCAGCACTACTCGCGCTACACGCCCGAGCAGGTCGAGAAAATCTGCGGCGTGCCGAAGGAGAAGTTCCAGCACGTGTGCGAGATGCTCGCGTCGACGTCGGTGCCTGGGCGCGCGGCCACGATCATGTACGCGCTCGGCTGGACGCATCACTCGGTCGGCTCGCAGATCATCCGCACCGGCGCGATGGTGCAGCTGCTGCTCGGCAACATCGGCATCGCGGGCGGCGGCATGAACGCGCTGCGCGGCCATTCGAACATCCAGGGCCTGACGGATCTCGGCCTGATGTCGAACCTGCTGCCGGGCTACATGACGCTGCCCATGGAAGCGGAGCAGGACTTCGACGCCTACATCGCGACGCGCGCCAAACAGCCGCTGCGGCCGAACCAGCTGAGCTACTGGCGCAACTATCGCGCGTTCCACGTGAGCTTCATGAAATCATGGTGGGGCGACAAGGCGACCGCCGACAACAACTTCGCTTTCGACTATCTGCCGAAGCTCGACAAGTCCTACGACCTGCTGCAGGTCTTCGAGCTGATGAATCAGGGCAAAATGACCGGCTACCTCGCGCAGGGCTTCAACCCGCTTGCCGCCGCGCCGTTCAAGGCGAAGAACGGCGCGGCGCTGGCCAAGCTGAAGTGGCTCGTGATCATGGATCCGCTCGCGACCGAAACGTCGGAGTTCTGGAAGAACTACGGCCCGTTCAACGACGTCGACAGCGGCTCGATCCAGACAGAGGTGTTTCGTCTACCGACCACCTGCTTCGCCGAGGAACGCGGCTCGCTCGTTAGTTCGAGCCGGGTGCTGCAGTGGCATTGGCAGGGCGCGGACGGTCCCGGCGAAGCGAAGAGCGACCTCGATATCATGGCGGGGCTGTGGCTGCGTATTCGCGACGCTTATCGCAAGGACGGCGGCAAGTATCCCGATCCGATCCTGAACATGAGCTGGCCGTATGCGAACCCGGAAAGCCCGACGCCCGAAGAACTCGCGATGGAGTACAACGGCAAGGCGCTCGCGGACGTCACCGATCCGAAGGACACGACCAAGGTGCTCGCGAAGAAGGGCGAGCAGCTCGCGAGTTTCGCGCTGCTGCGCGACGACGGCTCGACCTCGAGCGGCTGCTGGATCTTCTGCGGCGCGTGGACCCAGGCGGGCAACCAGATGGGCCGCCGCGACAACTCGGACCCGACCGGCATCGGCAACACGCTGAACTGGGCCTGGGCATGGCCGGTGAACCGGCGGGTTCTGTACAACCGCGCGTCGTGCGATCTCAGCGGCAAGCCGTTCGATCCGACGCGCAAGCTGATCGCGTGGAACGGCAGCACGTGGTCGGGCGCCGACATTCCGGACTTCAAGGTCGACGAGCCGCCCGAAGACGGCATGAATCCGTTCATCATGAATCCGGAAGGCGTGGCTTGCTTCTTCGCGCGCGAAGCTATGGTGGAAGGGCCATTCCCCGAGCACTACGAGCCGTTCGAAACGCCGCTCGGCTACAACCCGCTGCATCCGGACAACAAGTTGGTCGTCAGCAATCCTGCGGCGCGCGTGTTCCCGGACGACATGGCCACGTTCGGCACGCACGAGAACTTCCCGCATACGGCGACCACCTATCGTCTGACCGAGCATTTCCACTACTGGACCAAACACGCGCGTCTGAACGCGATCATCCAGCCCGAGCAGTTCGTCGAGATTGGCGAAGACCTCGCGAAGGAGATCGGCGTGGTAGCCGGCGACCGGGTCAAGGTGAGCTCGAACCGCGGCCACCTGGTTGCCGTCGCGGTCGTGACGAAGCGGATCAAACCGCTGATGATCGAAGGCAAGAAGGTGCAGACCGTCGGGCTGCCGCTCCATTGGGGCTTCAAAGGGCTCGCGAGGCCGGGCTATCTCATCAATACGCTGACGCCCCCGGTGGGCGACGGGAATTCGCAGACACCGGAATTCAAGTCGTTCCTCGTCAAGGTCGAAAAGGCATAAGGAAAAGAGATGGCACTGCAATCACTGGACATCAGACGCGTTTCGGCCACCACCACGCAGCCGCCGGTGATTCGCGAGCCGGCCACGGGCACGGTCGCGAAGCTCATCGACGTGTCGAAGTGCATCGGCTGCAAGGCGTGTCAGACGGCTTGCATGGAGTGGAACGATCTGCGCGACGAGATCGGCGTGAACGTGGGCGTCTACGACAACCCGCCCGATCTCACCGAGCATTCGTGGACCGTCATGCGGTTTGCCGAGTACGAGAATTCCGCCGGCGATATCGAATGGCTGATCCGCAAGGACGGCTGCATGCACTGCGAGGACCCGGGCTGTCTGAAGGCCTGTCCGGCGCCGGGCGCGATCGTGCAGTACACGAACGGCATCGTGGATTTCCACCAGGAGAACTGCATCGGCTGCGGCTTCTGCATCGCCGGCTGCCCGTTCGACATCCCGCGTATGTCGAAGAAGGATCACCGCGTATACAAGTGCACGCTGTGTTCGGATCGTGTGGCGGTCGGCCAGGAGCCGGCGTGCGTGAAGACCTGCCCGACCGGCGCGATCATGTTCGGCACCAAGGAGGACATGAAGCAGCAGGCCGAGGACCGCATCGTCGATCTGAAGGAGCGCGGTTTTCAGAACGCTGGCCTGTATAACCCGGACAAGGTCGGCGGCACGCATGTGATGTACGTGTTGCACCACGCCGACCGGCCGTCGCTGTATCACGGCCTGCCGGACGATCCGCGCATCAGTCCGCTGGTCTCGTTGTGGAAGGGCATCGCCAAGCCGATCGGGCTCGCCATTATGGGGATCGCCGCGCTCGCGGGCTTCTTCCACTACACGCGCGTCGGCCCGAACGAGGTGTCCGAGGCCGACGAAGCCGCAGCCGTCAAGGAAGCCGAAGAAGCACGCCGTTCGCGGGAGGGTACGCAATGAACCACTCTGAGCACACCGACTTCACGGACCTGAAGGGCAACCGACTGATCGTGCGCTATACGCCGAACGAGCGCACGAATCATTGGATCACCGCGATCTGTTTCATCCTGCTTGCGCTGTCCGGTCTCGCGCTGTTCCATCCGTCGATGGCGTTTCTGTACGTGGTACTCGGCGGCGGGCAGTGGACGCGGATTCTGCACCCGTTCATCGGCTGCGTGATGTTCATCTCGTTCCTGATTCTTGCGTTGCGCTTCTGGCATCACAACTATCTGGACCAGGCGGATATCCAGTGGATGAAGCAGATCGGCGACGTGCTGAACAATCGCGAGGAACGCCTGCCCGCAATCGGCAGGTACAACGCCGGGCAGAAGCTGCTGTTCTTCGTGATGGTGATCTGTATGCTGCTGCTGTTGCTGAGCGGCATCGTGATCTGGCGGCGCTACTTTTCGTTCTATTTCCCGATTGGTGTGATCCGGCTCTCGGCGCTCGTGCATGCCGTGACGGCATTCCTGCTGATCGTCGGCATCATCGTGCATATCTATGCGGCGCTGTGGGTCAAGGGCTCCATAGGTGCGATGACGCGCGGCACCGTTACCTATGGCTGGGCGCGCAAGCATCATCCAAACTGGTTCAGGGAAATCATCGGCAAGTAAAGTATGCTCAATCGGCGCTGCCCCAGCGCATGTTTCAATGCGCCGCACGCAGCGCCCCTCGCACCGGGCCGCCGCGCCTCGTCGATGACGGGCGGCGGCCCTTCAGTTTTCAGAGGTCGATATCTTGACTCAACGCATTCTCGAAGCCGCCGACATCGAGTCGCTCGATCCCTCGGCAATACCCCGCATCCGCATGCCCGAGCGGCTCGCGGTGTTCGCGCCGCGCGCCGCGCGCCTGCGTCAGCTCGCCTCGCGCGGCAATCCGATCGCCGGCTACCTGCGGCTGATGGCGGCGCTCGCCGATGCGCAGCAGGCGGTGCTCGCGCACTTCAAGGCCCAGCCACCGAGCCCCGAGCTGATCGCGAGCGCGCAGCAGTATTCGATGCCGCTGATTCCGGCGCTGTCCGGCGCGCGCGATCCGGCGTGGCGCGACGTGCTGCTACAACTGCTCGACAGGATCGAAGCGGCGGGTCCCCCGTTGACGCCGCCGCTCGTGGCGTTGTTCGCGCGCCTGCGCTCGCTCGACGTCGCCGCGCTCGAAGCGCAGGCCGACGCGATCTTCGCGCAGCGCTTCGCCGACGTCGATCCGGCGAGCGCGCCGTTCATCATGGCCGCGCTGCAGGTCGTATGGACCGACCTCGCCGCCGACATCGACAAGCGCGCCGTACCGTACCTCGACACACCGGGCCTGTGCCCGGTGTGCGGCTCGCATCCGGTGGCGAGCACGCTGCGCATCGGCGGCGCGTACGACAACTATCGCTATCTGCAATGCGGATTGTGCGCGACCGAATGGCATATGGTCCGTAGCAAATGCTCGAACTGCGATTCGACGAAGGGCATCGCGTACCAGGTAGCCGGCTCGCCCGACGCCGACGCAGCCGCGCGCGAGGCCGAATCGAAAAACGCCGCGCTGAAGGCGGAGTCGTGCGACGAATGCCATACTTACCGCAAGATCGGCATTCAGGCGAAGGACTACGAGTTCGATCCATTCGCGGACGACCTCGCGAGCCTCACGCTCGATCTGCTGATGGGCGCGGAAGGTTACCGGCGCGCGTCGCCGCATCCATGGCTGTGGCCGGAGCAGACGGCCGGCGCGGCCGAAACGGAGGGCGACGAGTCGGCCTGACGGCGACCTGACCGGAGCCAAGTTCAAAACGACATAAGGATTGCTCGTGAGCGATGTGAGCAGCTCGGCATTGCGCGCGCTGATGGCGCGCGTGCCGTCGGTGGACAAGGTGTTGGCGTCGGAAGAGTTCGTGCCGCTCATCGGCGCATACGGCCGCACCCAGGTACTCAACGCGCTGCGCGACGCGCTCGATGCGTGGCGCATCAGCGCGCAATCGGGCGATGCGGCGGCCAACCCGGCGGTGAGCGCGCTCGATACCGCGCAGCTGCATGCGACGGTCGCCGCGGCGCTGCTCGCGCGTAACGCGTCGCGGCTGCGCAGCGTGTTCAATCTGACCGGCACCGTGTTGCACACGAACCTCGGCCGCGCGCTGCTGCCCGATGAGTCGGTACGCGCGGTGATGAGCGCGCTCACGCAACCGGCCAACCTCGAGTTCGATCTTGCCACCGGCACGCGCGGCGACCGCGACGATCTGATCGACGATCTGATCTGCGAGCTGACCGGCGCCGAAGCGGCGACCATCGTCAATAACAACGCCGCCGCGGTGCTGCTCACGCTGTCCGCGCTCGCGGCGAAGAAGGAAGTGGTGGTGTCGCGCGGCGAACTCGTCGAAATCGGCGGCGCGTTTCGCATTCCCGACATCATGAGCCGCGCGGGCGCGAAGCTGCGCGAAGTCGGCACGACGAACCGCACCCATCTGAAGGACTATGAACAGGCGATCAACGCGCGTACCGCGCTGCTGATGAAAGTCCACGCGAGCAACTATGCGATCAGTGGCTTCACGAAGGAAGTCGGCATCGAAGAGATCGCGCCGCTCGCGCACGCGCGCGGGCTTGCGGTCGCCGTCGATCTCGGCAGCGGCACGCTCGTCGATCTCGCCGAATGGGGCTTGCCGCGCGAGCCGACGGTGCGCGAGACCGTCGCGGCCGGCGCCGATCTGGTCACGTTCAGCGGCGACAAGCTGCTCGGCGGCCCACAGGCCGGGTTGATCGTCGGGCGGCGCGATCTGATCGCGAAGATCAAGAAGCATCCGCTGAAGCGCGCACTGCGGGTCGGCAAGCTGACACTCGCGGCGTTGGAGCCTGTGCTCCAGCTGTATCGCGCGCCGGAGAAGTTGACGGAGCGGCTGACCACGCTACGGCTCCTCACGCGGCCCGCCGAAGATATTCACGGCGCCGCGCAGCGCGTGTTACCGGCGCTACAGCAGGCGATCGACGCGCGCTACAGCGTGGCCGCGGAGCCGATGTTCAGCCAGATCGGCAGCGGCGCATTGCCCGTCGACGTGCTGCCGAGCTATGGCCTCGTCATCAGGATGAGCGACGGCAAGCGCGGCGGCCGTCATCTGCTCGCGCTCGAAAAGCAGTTGCGCGAGATGGCGCGGCCGGTGCTCGGCCGGATCGCGGACGACGCGTTGCGGCTCGATCTGCGCTGCCTCGAAGCCGCCGACGAAGCGCAATTGATCGCACAGCTGATCGCGCAATCGAAAAGCAACTGAAGGACGGGCACGCATGATCGTCGGTACTGCTGGGCATATCGACCACGGTAAAACGAGCCTCGTGAAGGCACTCACCGGCGTCGACACGGACCGGCTCAAGGAAGAAAAAGCGCGCGGCATTTCGATCGAGCTCGGCTACGCGTACGTGCCGCTCGACAATGGCGACGTGCTCGGTCTGATCGACGTGCCGGGCCACGAAAAGCTCGTGCATACGATGACCGCGGGCGCGAGCGGCATCGACTTCGCGCTGCTCGTAATCGCCGCCGATGACGGCGTGATGCCGCAAACGCGCGAACATCTGGCGATCGTCGAACTGCTCGGCATCCGGCGCGGCGCAATCGCGTTGACGAAAGTGGATCGCGTCGACGACGAGCGCCTGCGCGAAGTGCGCGATGAAGTGAGTGTGTTCGTCGCTGGCAGCGTGCTGCGCGACGCACCGATATTCGATACCTGCGCGACGCGCGCGAGCGATGCGGGCGTCGCCGCGCTGAACGCGCATCTGCACGAGCAGGCCGCCGCATGGCGCATGAAGCGCGACGACGGCCTGTTCCGCCTCGCCGTCGATCGCGTGTTTACGCTCGCGGGGCAGGGCACGATCGTCACCGGGACCGTGGTGGCGGGCAGCGTGAGCGTCGGCGACACGATGCTGCTCGCGCCGAAAAACGAATCGGTGCGCGTGCGCAGCATCCACGCGCAGAATCGCCCCGCCGAAACCGGTCGCGCCGGCCAGCGTTGCGCGCTGAATCTGGCGGGCATCGAGAAGAGTGCGATCGAGCGCGGCGACTGGATCGTCGATCCGCGACTGTCGCAAGCGAGCGAGCGCATCGACGTCGCATTGACGCTGCTCGCCGACGCGCCGCACGCGCTCGAACATTGGGAGCCGCTGCACGTGCATCTCGGCACGCAGCATCAGGTTGCGCATGTCGCGCTGCTCGAAGGCGACACGCTCGCGCCCGGTCAGCGCGCGCGCGTGCAACTCGTGTTCGAGCTGCCGCTGTGCACGGTGCCGGGCGATCGCTTCGTCGTGCGTAACGCTCAGGCCAATCGCACGGTGGGCGGCGGGCACGTGCTCGATGCGTTTGCTCCGGCGCGCAAGCGGCGCTCGCCGGAGCGCTTCGGCTGGCTCGACGCGATGCAGACGCTGCTCGACACCGGCTCACTCGACGCGCTGTTCGCTCGCGCGCCGCACGGTTTGTCGCGGGCGTTGCTGGAGCGCCTCACGGGGATGCAGGCGGCGGCGCTCGCGTTGCCCGCCGCGACACGCACGATCGAACTGCCGGGCCATGACGCGCTGCTGGTCGCGGACGCGACATGGCACACGCTCGAGGGGCGCCTGACGAGTGCGCTCGCGCAATATCACGAGCGCTCGCCCGACGAACTCGGCCCGGACGTGTCGCGCTTGCGGCGCATCGCGGCGCCACTGGTCGACGACGCCCTGTGGCGCGCGCTGGTCGACGATGCGGCGGCGCGTGGCCAGCTCGTCAGACGCGGACCGTGGCTGCATTTGCCCGGCCACGCCGTGGCGCTCGACGCCGCCGATCAGGCGCTTGCCGCGACGCTGCTGCCCGAGATCGAGGCGGGGCGTTTCGATCCGCCGTGGGTGCGCGAGCTCGCGAACGCGCACGGTGTGCCGGAGGAGCGCGTGCGTCAGTTGCTGCGCAAGCTCGCGCGTCAGGGCGAGCTGTTCCAGGTCGTGCATGACCTGTTCTACCACCAGCAGGTGATTCGCGAACTTGCGTCGATCGCGGCGGCGGAGGCGCACAAGAACGGCGGCACCGTGGCGGCCGCGCCGTTTCGCGACGCGACCGGGCTCGGCCGAAAACGCGCGATCCAGCTTTTGGAGTTCTTCGACCGGGTTGGGTATACTCGCTTCCACCGTGGCCTGCACCTCGTGCGCACGGATAGCCGCTGGCTCGATCTGCCTTGATCTGGCTGGCGGTCTGTTTCTATCGGGCTCGCGTCATTCAATCACCGTAGGAAGGCATTCGTATCCGGTGGTGCGGCTGGGCTTCAAACCCAGTTGAGGGCGTCAGACGCTCTCGGGTCGGTTCGACTCCGGCTGCCTTCCGCCAGTCATGGCTTCCCGGGTGTTCCGGTACCTTTTAGGTGCAGTCGCGCAATCGGGCAGACGAAGCAGATGTGTGTGAGTCTGCGCAAGGTGACAGGCGCAAACGTGCGCTCGTGGGCCGCGTTGCCATCGGGTCGCACGTTCAGGAACAGTTGTCTTCATGTCACGCCCCGGGGCGTGGGTGGCGCGCGAATCGGCGCGGTCCGCGCAAGGATATCGGTGATGATCATCGCGAGCGAACATGGTCGTGGAGTCCGCCTAGCTGACCGTGAAGCCGCCGTCCGCTGCGATGATCTGCCCGGTGACATAGCTTGCGGCAGGGCTTGCGAGAAAGAATACGCTCTGTGCAACCTCGATCGGGGCGGCCATTCGTCCCATCGGAATCCGTCCTGTGCCTACGATCGGCCCTCGAATCTTGAACGTCGCGCTGATGTTCTTGCCGCCCTCGCTGGCCATGCCGCCTGGAAGGATTGAATTGACGCGGATTCCGTCGGCCGCGAACTCGCTGGCCAGTGATCGCGTGATGCTGTCCACGCCGGCCTTCGCGGCGTCGTAATGGGCATTGACGCCCCACAGCGTGGGTCGAAGCGCGCCAACGGAGGAGATGTTGACGATCGAGCCGCCGCCGTTCGCCTTCATGCGCGTGATAGCCTCGCGGCAACACAGGAACGTGCCCCGCAGCGTGACGTCTTGCATCTGGTCCCATTGTTCGACGGACATTTCAAAGAATTCGGCCTTCGAACGGTGCGCCGCGTTGTTGATCAGAATGTCGACACCGCCAAACTTCGTATCGACGGCTGCGAATAGTGCCTTGACGGATGCTTCGTCGGCCACGTCGACTTGGCATGGCATCGCAATGCCGCCGTCCGCATTGATATCCGACGCTGTTGCAGACGCCGCATCGGGGTTCAAGTCGGCAATCACGACCTTGGCGCCGGCCTCGGCGAGCAGTCGCGCAGTCTCGCGACCGAGACCTTGCGCAGAGCCGGTAACAACGGCGGTCTTGCCCGTGAGATTGAACCTCTGCGCGAGGTGCGCGCCGATCTGTGTTTCACTAAACATGGAATGCTCCGTTTTGAGTGTCGATGATGGTCGCGCTGTTCGGTTCGCTTCAGTCTTGCCGCTCTGGCCCAATCGTTTGTAGTTCATCGGAATTCACCAGACAGTGAAGATGATTGGGTGCGGACGTCTTCAGCTAATCAGAAATCCGCCGTCGAGCGTAATCGATTGGCCCGTCATGTAGCGGCCTGACGGCCCTGCGAGGTACAGCACCGCGGCGGCAATATCGGCGGGATCGCCCCATCCAAGCGGCAGACGTCGCTCCACATCCGTACCGGGTCCCGTGAGCTTTCCTGTTTTCAGGCGAGCCTGCATATCCGGATGAAACTGAACCTTGCCGGGCACTGCACCGGGAAGCACGCAGTTGACGAGAATCTGGTCGCGGGCATAGTCCAGCGCTGCGGAGCGCACTAAACCCGCTACGCCCGCTCGCGCGGCACCGTAGGCGCCATTGCCATTCAGTACGGCATGCGTGACTCCCATGGTAGTCACGTTCACGATGCGTCCACCCCGGTCTGCGGCGAGCATGTGCTTGATCGCTTCTCGCATGCAAAAGAACACAGACTTCAGGTCGAGCGCCATCACTTCGTCCCAGGCGGCTTCGGAGAACTCCGTAAGCGGCCCGTTATTGGTCATGGCCGCGCAATTGACCACGATGTCCGGGCTACCCCAGGCTGCGCTGACCTGATTGAACAACGCAATCACGGAGGGCTTCACGTTCCACGTCTGCCTCGATAGCGATTGCTTCGCCGCCCGCCGAAACGATCTTGTCGACGACCGATTGCATGTGCGCTGCGCTGTGATCGGCGACTACGACCCGTGCGCCAGCCTCGGCCAGTACAGGGGCGATATCGATGCTGGAATTGCATCCCTTGTCAGTCACGACAGCGATTTTTCCGCTGATGCCGAATAGCCGCTCAAGCAAGGATGTGGTCATCGAGTTATCTCCAGGGGGCTGTGTGTCGTTTTTTACGAATTCTAGCGACGACGTCCGACGCGCAATGGTTACCGTGGGGAACAATTAGAGTGAGCTGGTTTCACTAATCCCGCGCTCTAACGAACGGCAGGAATGAAGCGACTCAGCGCGGTGCTAGCGGGCCTCGTCGAAACGATGAGCGAAAATACGCACATCGTTCTAAAAACGCAACGATAATACCAGCCGGGATTTCCCTCGTTGCGGGTCTTCCGACGTGCCGCGCAACATGCGCGTAGAGAACGTCGGTCCGGCAATGATGATGTCGGCACGAACGCACATACAACCTCACAGGAGGCGCCAAGATGAATGTTGCGAAAAGAAGCCCCGCCCAGATGGAATCGCACCGACCGCAGCCAGTTACCGGCACGCTTCCTTTGCAGGTTGAGGACATCACCTCTTCGTGGCTGACGTCGGCGCTCACGCGCAGCCATGAAGGGGTAGCCGTCGAATCACTGGCCATCGACGAGGTGATGTACGGCACGGCTACCAAAGTCAGGGTGCGTCTTGCTTACAACGCAACAGGGGGCGAGCTTCGCTTGCCGGAGTCTCTGATCGTCAAGGGCGGTTTCGTTCCTGAGTACCGGAACCTGAACGCCTACATATACGAATACGAGGCGAAGTTCTTCAAGGAAGTCCATCCCTGCTTGCGTGCAAATGTGCCTGCCTGCTTCTATGCAGAGACCGACAGTCGAAGCGGGCAGTCGATCGTGATCCTCGAGGATCTACGTTCACGGGAAGTGGAATTCTGTCGCGTGCAGCGGACGCTGACGTTTGCGCAGGCGGCGGCAAACCTGGACGCGCAAGCGCGGTGGCACGCGCAGTTCTGGCAATCGCCTGCGCTCGAAAGCGATGGCGAACTGGCGTGGCTCGCGTCGCAAGACCCGCTGCCCGATGGCGAGTCCGGCACCTATCACTGGGGCCAGTTGAAACCCGAGGTGTTCGCCAGCTATACACAGTTGCCGCGCGGGGCCGCCGTGCCAAAGCGGTTTCACGATCGTGACTGGATGGAGCGGGCGCTCCTCGATCTGCGCGCTTTCGACCGCATCGGGCCGATGACGTTTCTCCATGGCGATGTTCACCTCGGAAACCTGTATTTCGACCGCGACGGAACGCCCGGCTTTCTCGACTGGCAGTCATATCGACGCGGACCGTGGGCTCATGACGTCACGTACTTCCTGATATCGGCTCTGGATATCGCGGATCGGCCGAGATGGGAGCGCGCGTTGCTCGAATACTATCTTGAGCGGCTCGCCTTTCACGGCGTCAACAACCCGCCGTCATTTGAAAGCGCGCTAGATGCCTACCGGCGCCACATCGTCTATGGGCTGTTCTTCTGGCTCGTGAATCCGGTGGAGTGGCAGGTCGAAGTCAACAATTGTGCAGTCGCGCCTCGGTTCGCGATGGCGGCACTCGATCACGAGATTCATGACCTCATGGGCCGATAACCCACCAGGCGTTGAGCGACACGCACTTGACGTCGCCACTTCCGCGGGAGTACATTTTTACGATCGATATTCAAAAATGTGAATGGCGGGGAATAGTAAAGGAGGCAAAGCATGTCGGAAATGGTCGCTCGACGCAGCACAACCTGGCCCAGCGTGTATGCGTGGGCAGGGCTCGGTGCGCTTTTCGCTTTTGCACAAATCCGCACCTACGCTGTTTCCATCTGCTTTCGTGGCGTCGGCCTTCCTTCTGCTGAACGTCGACGAAGACGGATATACGGCCATCGAGCGAGGTGTCGATCGTGTCGGTTGCCATCCAGCGGTGCGCACGGCGCTTCGGGTGCTGGCTTTCATCGCGTTTTGCAACATACTGAATCTGGCCTACACGAGCGCGATGGGTGTGCACGCGCTGTATGCCGCTCCGTGGCCGGCGGATATGCCGAGCTGGCTTGCTAACAACCGTTAGGCGCACAGTGCCCGCCATCGTCAAACGCCACAGCGGATAACCGATGACGCATTGCAAGCCGCATCGCTTCGCCGACGTCGAGTATCGTGTAGAAGACGAAATCGCTATCGTCACGATGAGCCATCCGCCAGTCAACGGATTAGGTCTGGGAATCCGTCGCGGACTCGTTGCCGCGTTTGAAGCGGCCCGGTGCGACGCGCGGGTTCGCGCGATCGTACTCAATGGCAGTGGACGCGGCTTTTCCGCGGGAGGTGATATTCGCGAGTTCGGCACTTCCGCTGCCACAGCTTGGCCAGCATTGTCGCTGCACGTTCATCCGGTGATCGAGGCGAGCGACAAGCCGGTTGTAGCCGCTATCCACGGGTTTGCCATTGGCGGTGGTCTGGAAACCGCGTTGGTGTGCCACTACCGTGTGGTCGCGGACAATGCGCAGATCGGTCTGCCCGAGTGCAAGCTCGGCGTGATCCCTTTGTCCGGCACGCAGCGCTTGCCGCGTGTGCTGGGCTTCGCGAAGTCGATCGAATTCATTCTTGGTGCTCAAATCGTGCGCGCGGGAACCTTCCGGGGCAGCGCGTTATTTGACCGGATCGTCGATGGCGATGAGCATGAAATGTCGCGCCTTGCGATCGAGCTTGCGCGTGAGAAGATAGGCGGTACATCGTTGCCGTTGATTCGCCGGTTGCCATTGCCTGATGGCGATCCGGTTTCTATTGTCGCTAAAGCGCGCTCACGCCTCAGCTGTAGCGATGCAGTAGAAAGCCAGTGTCTGGATGCCATCGCCGCCGCGGCCGAGTCGCCCGATTTCGATGCCGGCATGGCCGCAGCGCGTGCGATCTACGATCGGCTCGTTTCGTCCGATCAGGTGTCAATGCAACGAGATCGGTTTTTCAAGTCGCGCCGGGACGGCTCCGCTCGATAAGCACCAGCTGATTTGCTACTACGCGGAAAGTTGCTTGCGCAGATCGCCTTTTCGCACCTTTCCCGAAGGCGTGCGCGGCAGCTCTGCAACGATGCAAAGTTGCTCGGGCGTCTTTTGCTTCGCCACGCCCGCGCCGGCAAAGTGGGTCTGGACTGCGATCAGGTCGAGCGACCTGCGTTCGTGCAAGACGACGACCGCACAGACTCTTTCTCCATATCGTGCGTCTGGCTGTGCCACGACGGCGACATCGCGCACGGCCGGGTGAGTGGCAAGTACTCGCTCTACTTCGAGCGACGATATATTTTCTCCTCCGCGAATCACGATGTCCTTCTTTCGGTCCGTGATGGTCAGGCAGCCGTTTGCGTCGAGACGGCCGATATCGCCGGTCCGGAACCATCCGTCGTGAGAGAACGCGGCCGCATTGAGCGCCGGGTCGGTGTAGCCGACAAACAGCTCCGGTCCTTTGATCAGAATCTCGCCGTCGCGTCCGGCAGGCAGGTCGCTGTCCAACTCGTCGACAACGCGCACCTGCGAGCCGGGTTGAATGCGACCGTCCGTGCAGGCTCGGATATCAAAAGGCGAATCGGCCCAGCCGACACTCACTGTCGAATGCTCGGTCAGCCCGTACGCGCGGGTTCCCGCGAAGCCGGCCCGATCGGCCATGGCGACGTGCTCGGGCGTGACACCCGTGCCGCCCAGACCGTAAGAAGCGAGGGACACCAGGCTGCGCCCGTCGCGGCGGGCGGCTTCGAGGAGCCCCTGGAGATGAAACGGTGTGCCGCCCGAGAGGCGCACGCGATACTCATCGACCAGTCGCGCGGCAAGCGAGGCGTCCCATCGGTCCATGAACACCATCTCGGTGCCTGTAATGAATGGACGCAACAGGAAATTGAAGCCTGCAATATGGCCAGCAGGGAAGGGCGTGAGATACGGCCCAGGCCCGTCGATGAACGGAATCTGCCACTCTGCGCCTACTGTGCGATGAGAGTGCTGCACGCCTTTGGGCGAAGCTGTCGTTCCTGACGTGTACAGCAGCAGGCAGATGTCTTCCGACGTTGGCGGGTCGGCAGGGCGTTGTTCATGCGTTGTCGCGGCGAGTCGTTGCAGCGCGCCAAACGTGATGCCGTTCGAGGGCGCCCGATCGCCAACGACGATCACGCGCTCGAGGTCGGGCGTGTCGCCGAGCGCGGCGACACGCTCCAGGTAGTCGGTTCGGGACCAGAAATCGGGCACGCACAGAACGCAGGCGCGGGATTGTCGAAGGATGAAGCCGACTTCGGCGGGACCGTAGATGTGAACGATCGGCACGAGTACCGCACCGATCTCCAGTGCAGCCAGATACAGAAGCGCAGTCTCGCGCTGTGTGGGAAGCTGTATCGCGATCACATCGCCTCGACGCAGACCGAGGGCTGTGAGTGCCTTGCCAATCTCTTTCGCGTCGCGCAGCAGGGACTCGGTGGTGCAAGTGTAGGCACCGGCCTGGGTATGAAAATGGAGTGGCGTCGCGCCGTGCTTTTCGACGGCGCGCGCAATCAGGGCCGCAAGAGGCAAACCGCTCGACCACGGCGCAGTTTTCGATTCGCGCAGATTGGAATTCATGCTAGCAAGGCTCGCAAGAGACTCACCAGCGCGAGTGGCTGGTCAAGCATCATGTGATGGCCTGCGCGTGGCATCGTGATGGGACCCTTCGCGCCGGGAATCGAAGCTACGATGCGGCGCGCGCGATCGGCGCTGACCACGCTGCTGCACTCGGCGTGCACGTAGCTGACGGGAACCGCGATGCGGGTCAGCAGGTCTTCTTCGCCTTCGACCGGCTGGAGATTCCGCAACTTCGGGTCGAAGCGCCATACCCAGCCGTCGGCGGTTTGACGAAGTGATGTCCGCGCGAGATGCTCGAGCAGCCACGGCTCGCAATCTTGTTCCGGGATGAGTCGAAAGCGACTGAGTGCAGTATGCCAGTCCGGATAGGGGCGGGGCGGCGGGCGTCGTTCCACTGCAGGCAAGGTTTCGCCGCGTAGCATGAAATACGAATCGAGCACGACTGCATGCGAGAGACGATCGGGAAAGGTCGCGCACGCCTGGAGCAGACGCGATCCGCCGAAACTGTGGCCCACCGCGACGCACGGTCCAGAGCCGATTGCATCCACGACAGCGACGAGGTCGCGCACGAAAACGTCGGCGCTGTATTCCTGCCTGTAGGCGCTCTCGCCCATGCCGCGGAAATCCAGAGCAAAGACGCGAAAGCGATCGGTGAAGAAGGGCGCAATGAAGTCCCACCAGTGCGTGTGCCCGAGAAAACCGTGTGCGAAGACAAGTGGCGGCTTACCGGTGTCTGCGGCGTTCCACGAGACATAATGGACAGTCACCCCGCCGCCTTCGGTGAAGTGAGATCGACGCGGCTGGGCCAGGGCGTGGTCGAACCATGAAGGGACACGGTCATTCATTGCGGATTTTCCATTACCTGAGGCTTGCACACGCGGTCCACCGACCAGCTATGCGAGTACGATGTGCTGTCGATTCGCATCGATCCAGTCCACCATCGGGGTGAGCTGGACACCACGTTTGGAAAGCGAATCGATATCGACGCGGTACCCGACCGCGTTGATCCATTCTTGTGCATTCACCCATCCGGGTGCGAGACCCTTTGCTCGGGCTTCATCCGGTGACACGTGCAAAGCGGTGATCTGTGCGCCCAGAACGTTGCCGAGGCGATTCGCAACTTCAGACATCGTGAGTCTTTCCGACGCCAGCGGCACGGTCTCACCGTGCCAGCGTTGCGGATCGTTTAGCGCGCTGGCCGCGAGCGCGCCCACGTCGTCGGCGGCAATCCAGTCGAGTCGTGCGTCGGGTAGCAACGCGCTGAGCAACAAGCCTTCGCGCAGGTGCGGAAACATCGCGCCCGCTTTCGGCTCAGCGAGGTTGTCCATCATGAATGCAGGCTGCAAGACCGTCCACGATTCGAAACCCGCGGCGCGAACGGCCTCTTCCACTTCCCATTTGTCCGTCCAGTATTTTCGGTTCCAACGTTTCTCGCTCCAGCCAGGAAACGTCTCATGATTGCCGGCCTGCGCCACGGAGGTGTGAACGAACTGCGGAACCTCCGCGTTGCGCGCTGCGTTGACGAGCGCAAAACCCTGGCGGCGCTCCCTGTCGCTGCGATCAAAATCAGTCAGGAGAACGGAGAAGACGGAACCGACGCCCTCCATCGCTTTTGCGAGCAAGTCGCGGTCGTCCAGATCTCCCCGTAGCGCCTGCGCATCCATGTCGACGAGTGCCCGCGCAGCCGGCGAGTCTGGATTGCGTGTCAGGAAGCGTACCTTGCGTCCAGCCGCAAGAAGATGGCGAGCCGCGGCGCCTCCTTGTGCGCCAGTGGCGCCGATGACGAGTACCGCGGCGGATGAATCGATCATGACTTGTCCCGAGGTCGAACGTTAGACGTTGGCCAGGCGTGTCACGCCTGGGCGGCTTGCGCGCGATGCCGCTAACCCTGTGACAGCCATTGCAGGCTCGCGGCCTGGTTGTTCACAAGCAACCGTTCCGATATTAGCACGACATTCATAAATCCGCGAGCAAAGGATGCCAGTGATCGATGCTTCAGAATTGCCACGCCAGAGAGCAAGGCGAATGGCGCGAGGCGCAAAGACGAAGCTTCGTCTTTGCGCCTGACACGGCGATCAGTGCTGCGGGCGCAGCGTTTGAACGAGGTCGCCTTCATGTGCAACGATCACCTCGGATCCCGGCTGATAAACGCCGGCAATTTCGTCTCCGCGCAGGCGGTTGCCCTGGAGGCCGCGCAGATAACTCGTATCGTCGAGTCGCAACACATGTTCACCATGCGCGTCGCGCACGACGATCTGGTCCGATGCGATCGACGTCAGCGTGCCCACATAGGGCAGCCGGGGCTCAAACGGGAAACTTCCGCCGTGCGGCAGGATGCGCGTGTCGAGTGACAGACGAAAACGGTCCGAATGATTGCTGAGACCAGAGTGCGGCGTGCGTCGGCTCATCAACAGGACGTCGCCCAAGCGGTAGTTCGTGCGGCGCCATGCGTCTTCTGGCACGCTCGCGAGATCGATAGGAACGATCTTGTCGCCGTCCTTCCTGTGCAGGCACGCAAGCTTATGCAATCCTTCCGCGACGGCCAGTCCGCCGACTTGCGCATCGATATCGCTGAGCGGAATCCAGCAGATGATGAAATCGAGGCGGTCACTGTAGATAGCATCTTCATGAATGAAGTCGAACCGTGTGCGGCTTTTGTCGATAGCGGGCGGCGAGGTGCGGTATTCGGTGAAAGGTACCCAATAAAGCGGTACGCCGAAGAGCCGCTGAAAGAATACACGAACCGCGGGGTCTTCCATCACGGTGCGTGCCGCACGCTGCTCGTTCATCGCCTTCACGGGAAAAAAGCTGAAATTTTCGCGGTCTTTGCCAGTCCATCGCACGTCTCGGTCGTTGCGGTCCACGAAGCCGTTGCTGTCGAGGTGATCGACAAGCAGACCGCGCATGCGCTCCAGCGGCTCGTGGTCGAGAACGTCGCGAAAGAACAGGTAGCCGTCTTCGTTCCAGCGTTCTTGCAACTCGGCGTGATTGCCGAGCAGGTCATTGGAAACGTTGAATTCGCGCATCGTCGGCACGATATCCACGCCTGGTGTGCTCATAAATTGTCTCCTTTGGTCGCGGGGGCGCTCTGATGTCGGCTCACAGCAATCCGCGTTCTTCCGAAGTGCGGGTCGTGGTGTCGATGCCAAGTTCCCGCAGTGTCTCCAGAACGGCCGTGGTCGCGGAAGCGACGGCCGGGAAGCCTGCATACGGAAGCGCCTGAATCAGCACCCCTTCGAGTTCCCGTGCGCTCAGACCGTTGCGCACGGCAATGCGGACGTGGTTCTTCAGTTCGAGCGTCTGCCGGCTGGCGATGAGAATGCCCAGCGTGACGAGGCTGCGCTGCTTGCGCTCGAGTTTGTCGTCGCCCCAGACATCCGCGAACGCGTAGTTGATGGCAAGGCGTGAAATGTCGGATCCGAAGCCGGTGGACTCGCTTGCGGCCCGTAAGCCGGCTGCCTTGTCTTCACCCATGATTTCGCCGAATACCTTTAAACCATAGGCAAGTTTTTCTTCGAGGCTCTTCACTTGTGTCTCCTGTTTAACCGCGGCGGCGCGGCTATTGATAGCGGATGCGACTCACCCGAGCCGCCTTGGTCGTTATTCGTATTGTAGAACGACATTCTAAAATGTATGTTGAACGGTGCTGGACGTCAAGATAGTGCACACCCGATATGACCAGGGTTCGTCCGTAGTGCACCGCAACGGGACAAAGGCGATATGCTGAGGACACCCGATATCAAAGCCATATCACGTCATGGAATTGCGGCATCTCAGACACTTCGTTGCGGTTGCGGAGACCCAGCACTTTGGCCGTGCGGCTGCGCGCCTGGGCATGGCGCAGCCGCCGCTCAGCCAGTCGATCATGCGGCTGGAGGAGCAGCTCGGTATCAAGCTGCTCGAACGTACACCGCGAGGCGTTTCGCTCACAGCCGCCGGAGCCGCGTTGCTCGCGGAAGCGAAGCCACTGATCGCGCAAGCGGAGCTGGCCGAGCGGCGCGTGCGGCAAGCCGCCGACGAACTGGCGAGCCTGAGCGTAGCGTTCGTGCCGATGTGTGCGCTGCGAATCATGCCGCTAGCCATTCAGGGGCTTCGCAAGCAATGGCCGGGCGTTGACGTCCGGTTGATCGAGCGCGGCAGTGCTTTGACCGTCGCCAGCGTGAAAAACGGCAGCATCGACCTGGGCGTGGTAGTCACCAGTTCGGCGGACGTCTCCGGTTTGGAAAGCGTGGTCATCGAGCGTCTGCGTGTGGTGGCCGCGGTTCCGGCGAAGTGGCCCGTGGCGGCGCAGCCTTCAATTCGTATCGCGGATCTCGCGCGATACCCGCTCATCATGTTCCCTCAGCAGATGTCGCAGCCGCTGTTCGCTGCGTTCGAGACAGCGCGCCGCGAGGCGGGGCTGTCGCCGCGGGTGACCCAGCAAGCGCGCCATCCATACACGATGCTCAACCTCGTGTCTCATGAACTGGGCATCGGTCTGATGCTGGACTCGGCGCGATACCTGCCCGTGGAGGGTGTCGCCTTCGTCGACATCGAGGATGTTCCGGCTTCAGGCGAAACTGAGGTGTCGCTGGTGTGGGCCGATAGACCTCACAAGCCCTACCACCGTTCGATGCTCGACATCATGCGCGATATCGCGTCGCCGGCGGCGGGGTGATACGCGCAATCCACTGCTCGACAGCTTCGTCCATGCTGCTCCTTTCGTCATCCGCTTCTCGTTCATCTTGACACGCCAAAGTGGTGTGTTTATCTTTGCGAATGACGTTCAGAAAATAACCCGCTCGCGCGGCGAGCCAAAGGAGGAGCAATGAGCACGAATGTGGCGAGTCTTTTCAATCTCGATCAGAAAGTGGCGGTGGTAACAGGGGCAGGCTCAGGCATCGGCCGCGAGACGGCTTTGCTGCTGGCGTCGGCCGGCGCGGCGGTGGTCGCGGCGGACCTGAATGAGGAAGCGGCGCAGCAGACGGCCAGCCAAATCGAAAGTGCGTCTGGCAAGGCTATCGCGATCAAAGTGGACATCAGCGATGAATCGTCGATTCTTGCGATGTACGAAACGGTGCAGGCCAAACTTGGGCGCCTCGACATTCTCGTGAACAACGCGGGCATCTATCCGAAGACGAAATTCGTCGAGACGTCGGTAGAAAAGTGGGACAAGGTGCTCGGCATCAACTTGCGCGGCACCTTCCTCTGCATGCGAGAAGCGATCAAGCGAATGCAAGGTGCCAAAAACGGCGGTTCCATTATCAATATTTCGTCGGTGGCTTCGCTGCAGCCGGTGATTTTCGACAACGGTGACTACGGCGCGTCGAAGGCGGGCGTGAACAACCTCACCAAGGTGGCAGCGCTCGAATTCGCAGCAGACGGAATTCGCGTGAACGCAGTGCTGCCCGGCGGCGTGGCAACCGAGGGCGCGGCCGCATCGACGAAGGTTCATCAGGCTCACGGGCCGATCACCCAACCTGGTCGCATGCCGCTGGGCCGCATCGGCGTCGCCTCCGATATCGCCAGGGCAGTGTTGTTTTTCGCGTCGCCGGCATCGGACTACGTCACCGGTCAGCTTCTCGCTGTCGACGGCGGCTTCCAGGTCTCCTGATCACTCGTCTGCGTGTCATGTTCGAATCGCTAAGCTGCGTCGAGCACGCGGCTTGGCGCTGCCATTCCCTTTCCCCGATTGATTGCCGACCCGTTCGCACACACGTCCATGTGTGTGCAGCGGGCGCTCGCGCATGCGCGTCGGTCTGTGCCTTGTCGGGTAGTGAAAACACCGACGCCATTAATTGAACGACGTGTTGCATAACCATATTCCATGGCATAGGATGTCCATCAAGAGGCGCCATGCAAGCGCCCGAGAGCATAAGCCTGATCGGAGACATGCGATGTACTTTCTCGACAGCGATTTACGTGGTCCTCTTGCAGACTATACGTACGACTATCGTCGCCAGCGCGCTGAAAAGGGCGCTCCGTCGTCGGACGAATCGGCTCGCGCAAAACAATCGAATTGGGCGGCGCGCGTGTTGGGCGCGGTGGCGCCTCGTGCTCTGGGCAAGCTGCGGACGGAGGGCCGGGCGCGATGAAAACGCTGACTCGCGAGAGCGCTCGGGAAGCGCGTAGAGTATGGCTCCCACTCATTCTCCTGTCGATTTCGGCGGCGGCGGTCTGGCTGCTGCAACGCGATGTGCGCATGGAAGAGCTAGGCCGGTCCGCACTCTTCGACGTCGTGATGATGTTTGCGGTGCTCGGGGCGACGGCATTGGCGGGCGTCATCGGATGTGCGATCGCGAGCCGTGCGCGAGCGCAGGAAGCCGATTTGTCGACAGGCGAGGGTTGTTGCTTCATTGGCGCCGTGATCGGTGCGGTCGTCTTTTTTGTCGCCATGACTATCTAACGGTAGAAGCCATGAATGAAGAACTGAGCGCGCGCGTCGAAGCACTGTTGGATAAGCAGGACATACTCGAATGCGTACACCGCTATTGCCGCGGGGTCGATCGCATGGACCGGAAGTTGACGCTGTCGGCGTACCATCCGGACGCAATCGACGACCACGGTGCATTCGTCGGGGATGCAGAGGAATTCGTCGACTGGGCCTTTGCGTACCATACCGAGCATCAGTTGTCGCACCACCATATGGTGTTCAATCACAGCGTCGAATTGCAGGGCGACGAGGCGCACGGGGAGACGTACTGGCTTTTCTTCGGAGAAAATCGCGTCAAGCCAGACACGCTAGCGGTGGGGCGCTATATCGACCGCTTCGAAAAGCGTGATGGCGTGTGGGCGATTGCCGCCCGTGTCTGCATCTCCGAAGCGATCAACGAACTGACCCCTGCGGAAGTGCCCACTGCGTGGCGCGAAATCCTGATGGGCAATGGCGTCAGTGCACGAAATCGTGAAGACGTCTCTTACGAACGGCCTTTAAAGACGCGCCAACCCAGCGAGGTTTAAGGCCAGACGCAAGCCTGCAACGACGCTTGCCACCACGGCACCACGGATACCAGCATCGATTTGCCATGAAAGCCAACGTCGGCAGCAAGCCGACGTTGGCTTTCAGCTATTGGGTAATGGCGCAATCGTGCTGTGACCGACAATCGACAGAAACTCGCGGCGGGTGGAAGGATCGTCACGGAATGCGCCCAGCATTCGGCTCGTCACCAGCGATGCGCCGGGCTTGTGCACGCCTCGCGTACTCATGCACTGATGCGCGGCTTCGAGAATGACAGCGACTCCCTTCGGTTGAAGCACGGTGTTCAGCGCATCGGCGATCTGAACGGTCATCTTCTCCTGAATCTGTAGGCGCTTGGCATAGACATCGACGAGGCGCGCGAGTTTGGAGATGCCGACCACGCGATGCTCGGGCAAGTAGGCAACGTGCGCACGTCCGATGATAGGCACCATATGGTGTTCGCAGTAGCTCTCGAAACGGATGTCCTTTAGCACCACCATCTCGTCGTAGCCATCCACTTCGGAAAACGTGGTGGCGAGAATCTGCATCGGGTCGGAGTCATAGCCCGAGAAGAACTCGCGGTATGCGCGCGCGACCCGTGCAGGTGTTTGAATGAGACCTTCCCTTTCGGGATCGTCACCGGCCCATCGGATCAGCGTGCGCACGGCTTGTTCCGCCTCGTCCGGCGTGGGGCGAATCGACACTTCCTCAGCGCCAAGCTGATTGTCTCGTTTGTTCATCAACTCTCCTGATCATTCATGCCTCGTGCAATCGCATCGGCGTCCGCGAGTGCGGCACACGAGTGTCGGCGATGTGGAGGAAGTGTATATAATTGCACGGTGTTCGTAAATACAAACTACCGGCGCATCTTGCACGCGACGTTCGACCATTGCCGGTCGAAAGATCAGGTTGCACTTACACAGGGATCAGCACATGAAAACGCGCATTACAGAGCTGCTTGGGATTCGATACCCCATTGTTCAAGGGGGCATGATGTGGGTGGGTCGAGCTGAACTTGCCGCCGCCGTCTCGAACGCCGGTGCGCTCGGCACCATCACCGCTCTGACGCAGCCCACGCCCGAGGCGCTGCGCAACGAGATCGCTCGGGTTCGCTCAATGACGGATCAGCCGTTCGCCGTCAACCTGACCATTCTGCCGACGATCAAGCCAGTGCCGTACGACGAGTACGTGCAAGCGGTCGTGGAGAACGGTGTGAAGATCGTCGAGACGGCGGGACGCAATCCCGAGCCATATATGCCCGCATTCAAGGCTGCGGGAATCAAGGTCATCCACAAGTGCACGTCGGTGCGTCACGCGCTGAAAGCGGAGGCGTTGGGCTGCGACGCCGTGAGCGTGGACGGATTCGAGTGCGCCGGACATCCGGGCGAGGACGACGTGCCCAATCTGATCCTGTTGCCGGCCGCGGCCGCGAAACTGCGTATTCCGATGCTTGCTTCAGGCGGCATTGCCGATGCGCGCGGCATGGTCGCCGCGCTCGCGCTCGGCGCGGATGGGATCAATATGGGTACGCGCTTCATGGCAACGCGGGAGGCGCCGATTCACGAGAACGTCAAGCGCAGGCTCGTAGAGCATGACGAGCGCAATACGGCGTTGATCTTCCGCACGCTGAAGAACACGTCGCGTATCTTCAGGAATTCGGTAGCGGAGCAAGTGTTGGAACTCGAGCAAAAAGAGGGTGTGACGTTTGCGGATCTCAAGCCGCTGGTGAGCGGTGAGCGCGGTAAGCGAGTGTACGAGACGGGTGACACCGAAGACGGAACGTTTCCGGCTGGCCTCGCAATCGGGCTTATCGAGGACATTCCCACCTGCGCGGAACTCGTGAGTCGGATGGTCGCCGAGGCGCGCGCACTCATTCATGGCCGGCTGGCCGCGCTTGTAGAAGCGAGCTGAGTCCGCAACAAGACGGCCGTCGAACAAGGCTGCCCGTGCCCCCGGTTTTAGCGGACGTGGCAGCCGATGCATGCATGACGATCGCAATCAGGCCTGCGAAGTCGGACGACGTTGTTCGTCGAGTCGTTCGAGATGCGCCAGCAGCGACCGGGATGCCGCTGGCCAGAGCCTTTCGGGAACATCGGTATAAGCAAGACGCAGCCAGTCGTCGATCGAACCGGTCGGCAGTGCCTTTACCGCGCCGGCGATCTTTGCTTCCCGGGCGAGACGGTGTGCCTTGAGGCGGGCGATCTGGTCATGCGGTCGGTCCAGCACGTACCCATGGGCGGGCAGAATAAAGTCGATGTCACGTTCGGTGCAGATCGCGTTCACCCGGTCGAGTGACGTAAGGTACGCCGTCATGTTGCCGTCGGGAGGATCGATGATGGTCGTGCTGCCATTCAGAATGTGATCGCCGCTGAATAGCAGTCCGTCTTCAAGAAGGACCAGGCACACGTGGTTGCTTGCGTGCCCCGGTGTCGAGACGACCAGCAATCGATGCGTCTCGCCGTCATGCGCAAGTGTCAGCACATCGCCATCGAGCAATCCCGGTGTCGTGTTTAACAATGAGAATGGCGTTCAGAAATTAGCGCAATTTTTGTTTTCTGTCCACGTTGTTGTGCGATGCGCAAAGCTGCGATCGTGCCGGACATTGCGCGCGTCATTCGCGCCAGATTGCGTGTGTGCTATCAGGCTTCCTCGTGGGTGACGACGGATAGACGTGGCTGGGATTTCGCGTTATTCTGGTTCAACTAGATGATCGACGTTCAATTATTGGTTGAACTTGGCCCGCAACATTTCCAGGTATCGGAAGGCGATGCGAGCGCTCGCGGGACATGATTTGCCAGATAACAACAGGACGACTCAGATGGATGCAGGTACGGCTTCGCACGATGCGCTGATGGATGTGCCGTTTCGCCCGATTCGCGTCGGCAGCATGGATGCCATCGTCGAGCGAAGGCCAGACGGAAGCGTGGTGTATGAACTGAAGGAACCGCTCCAGGCGTATCCCGTCCGCTTGACGGAGCGGCTCGAACACTGGGCGAGCGTCACGCCCGAGCGCGCGTTGCTTGCGCGGCGGACGCCGGAGGGCAAGTCATGGGAGTCTCTGACCTACCGCCAGGCGTTCGACGGTGCGCGTGCGCTGGGGCAGGCGCTGCTCGATCGAGGATTGTCGCCGTCTCGTCCGTTGATGATTCTTTCCGATCGAAGCTTTGAACACGCGCTCTTCGCGCTCGCCGCATTGCACGTCGGGATTCCCTATATCCCGGTGACGCCCGCGTATTCGCTGTTGTCGCAGGACTTTTCGAAGCTCAGGCAACTCGCGGCCGTATGCACGCCCGGCCTCGTCTTCGCGGAGGACGGCGCGCAGTATGGCCGCGCATTGCGTGAGGTGTTCGGCGACGTGGAATGTGTCGTCGTCGGTCCGTTGCCGGAGGGTCGTGGCGGTTCGCGCGTCGGGGAGTGGCTGAAGACGCCGGTTACAGCCGACGTCGACAAGGCGTTCAAGGCAGTCGGCCCGGATACCGTGGGCAAGATCATGTTTACTTCGGGAACGACAGGCGTACCGAAAGGCGTGATCTATCCGCAGCGCATGTTGTGCAGCAATCGACAGCAAGTCGCCCAGGTGTTCGCGTTTCTTCAGGACGGGCCATCGGATCTCGTCGACTGGCTGCCTTGGCATCACACTTTTGGCGGCACGCATAACTTTGGCATGGTGCTGTACGGGGGGGGGACTTACTACCTGGACCCAGGCAAGCCAACGCCGGAGGAAATTGGCCCGACGGTGCAGGCATTGCGTGAAATCGCGCCGGCGGTCTACCTCAATACGCCGCAAGGATTGGCCTCGCTCATTCCGCATCTGCAGGCGGACAAGGCACTGCGCGAGAAATTCTTTAGCAAACTCGCGCTCATCTACTACGGCGGCGCAAGTCTGCCGAAATACATCTGGGCTCAACTCGACGAGCTCGCGGTGCGTACCATCGGCCAGCGTGTGCTCATCATGTCGGGCATCGGCAGCACGGAAGCAGGCCCAACGCCGCTATCGGCGGCCTGGGATCCGCGACGCGAAGCGATTGCGGGGTTGCCCGTGCCCGGCGTCAAAGTGAAGGTGGCGCCGGTCGGCGCGAAGCTGGAAATCCGTTTCCTCGGCGACTGTGTGACGCCCGGCTATTGGAAAGATCCCGAGCGCACCGCCGCCGCGTTCGACGAGGAAGGCTATTTCCGCTCCGGTGACGCAGCAACGTTCATCGACCCGCAGCGCCTCGAACTGGGACTGCGCTTCGACGGACGCATTGCGGAAAATTTCAAGCTGTCCTCGGGCACCTGGGTCAACGTCGCCGAGTTGCGACTGTACGCGCTGAACGTGTGGGGCCCGTATGCGCGGGATATCGTGATTGCCGGGCACGACCGCGACTACCTGAGCGCGCTCGTCTTCCCTGACATCGAAGCGTGCCGTGCGCTTTGCGACGACCTTCACGATCCGATGCCGGGCGCCGACCAGATTGTCAACAGCCGCGGCGTGCGCGCGTTCTTCCAGACCGGACTCGACCAGCTCGCCGTGCGTCCTGGCGGCAGCTCTACGCGCATTGCGCGCATCGTGCTCGAAAGCGAGCAGCCGACGCTCGATAACGGCGAATTGAGTGCAAAGAGCGCAATCAGCCAACGCAATGTGCTCGAGCGACGGCGCGGTGTCGTGGACGAGCTTTATTGCGTGCCGCCCACGCCGCGCACATTGGTCGGCAACGCTGGCGCAGCAGCGGGCGCAGATCGAGGCGCGCGCCGCGGTTCAACGTACTGAAAACGCTGGAAGCTAAACCATGGATTTTCGCGTAGATCCCGCGGACATCGCGTTCCGCAAAGAAGTTCGTGCGTTCCTCAACGAGCATTTGCCCGCCGACCTGGCCTTTCGCGGGCAGCAGGGCTTTCTGGCAGGTGACGACGATTCACAGCGCTGGACTCGCATCTTGCACGAAACGCACGGCTGGTCAGTGCCGCATTGGCCGGTTGCTGACGGCGGCACGGGGTGGACCGCGATGCAGCGTTACATCTTCGAGGAAGAATGCTATCTGGCAGGCGCACCGATACAGAATCAGGCGGGCGTGTCGCTCGTCGGACCCGTGATTTGCGAGTTTGGCAACGAAGAGCAGAAGCGGCGCTTTCTTCCTCCTATTCAGCGTGGTGAAGTGTTCTGGGTACAGGGTTTTTCAGAGCCGGGCTCGGGTTCCGATCTTGCATCGCTACGTACGACGGCGGTTCTCGATGGAGACCACTACATCGTCAATGGACAGAAGATCTGGACCAGCTTCGGCGCCTACGGTCAATGGAATTTCGTGCTGGTCCGCACGGATAGCGAAGCGAAGCCACAAAAGGGCATTTCCTTCCTGCTGCTCGACATGTCGTCGCCGGGCGTTACCGTGCGGCCGATCGCGTCGCTCGATGGGTGCCATCACTTGGCGGAAGTCTTCTACGACAACGTGCGTGTGCCTGCTGAAAACCTTATCGGCGAGGTCAACAAGGGGTGGGGATACACCAAGTTTCTGCTCTTTAACGAGCGGGCGTTTCTTGGCGCTGAAGCGCCTGCCCTCAAGCGCTATCTGCGCAAGATCCGGCACTACGCCTCGCGCGAACGGATGGCCGGCAAGCCATTGATCCAGGATCCGACGTTTGCGGCACGTTTCGCGCAGCACGAATTGGAGGTTCGCGCGATCGACATGGCGGTGCAGAAAATCCTGCATCAAGGGATAGACGAGCGCAGCGGCGGTATGGCGATCGGATCCATGCTCAAAGTGCGCGGATCCGAACTTCATCAGAAGCTCACGGAGATGCTGCTGGAGGTGATCGGCGATTACGGCGCCGTGTTCTATCCCGATCCGAATGAAGAGCGAGAGCTGCGCGAAGCCCAGTTCATCGGACCTGAATACGCGCCAGGCCTGGCGGCAGAGGTCTTCTATCGGCGGGCTTGCTCGATCTATGGCGGGACGGCCGAAATTCAGCGAAACATCATCGCCAAAGCACTGTTCGATCTTTGACGCCATATCGAGTCACGAACGGTCTTCGATCCCCGAGACGTGGGATCGCATCAATTGCCGGCATAAAGAGGGTGCAGCATGGACTTCGAGTTGAGCGACGAACAGCGGATGTTGCAGGAAAGCGCGCAACGCTTCTTGCAAAAGAGTTATACGTTCGAACATCGCCGCAATCTTGCTTCGCAAGGAGGCGGATTTTCGCGCGAGACGTGGCGTAGGTTCGGCGAAATGGGTTGGCTCGGTGTCGCGGTGCCGGATGAATTGGGCGGGCTCGGTTTCTCGTCAGTCGAAAGCGCCATCGTGGCCGAGCAGATCGGGCGCGCGCTGGTGCTGGAGCCATACGTGATGTGTGGTGTGTTTCCTGCGTCGCTTGTCACGCGCTGCGGGCGAGACGGGCAGCGCGAGGCGATACTTGGCGAGATCGTTTCGGGCGAGACTGTCTATGCGGTCGCGCAGAGTGAGCGCGAGGCGCGGGGTCAGGTGCATTACGTGACGGCCACCGCGAAGAAGACAGAGGACGGGTCTTGGCGGCTGGACGGCTATAAGACGCTCGTGGTTGGAGCGCCCGTTGCAGACCGTCTGCTCGTCGTCGCTCGAGCGGCGGGTGCAGCCGATGCCACGGACGGCATCGGGGTTTTCGTCGTCGATCCGAAGCAGGCAGGCGTGACGCTGAAGACTTGCGCGTTGCTCGACGGCACGCCATCTGCCGACTTGCTGCTCGATGGTGTGATCGTCGCAGAATCGAATGTTCTGGGTGAGGCTGGGCGAGCGTTCGAAGGACTGCAGGCCGCCGTTGACGAAGCGGTCGTTGCGATCTGTGCCGAACTGGTGGGCGATATGGAAGACGCTATCGAGCTCGCGTCGGAATACCTGAAAACGCGCAAGCAGTTCGGCGTGGCGATTGGCAGCTTCCAGGCGCTGCAACACCGGATGGCCGACATGGCGATCGAAGCGATGCAGGCGCGCGCAACACTGCACCGTGCGTTGCTCTCCATCAGCGAGGACAGGGAGAACCGGAGCGTCGAAATCTCGGGCTGCAAGGCACAGACCACTCGTAGCGCGAAGTTCGTCACGCAACAGGGTATCCAGTTGCACGGTGGCTACGGCATCACGGATGAATACAAGGTGGGCCATCACTATCGCCGTCATCTGGTGCTCGACGCATTGTTCGGCAACGCGGACTATCACCTGAATCGCTACGCACGCCAGATTCAGCACGAGGCAATGGTCGCGGCGGCGTGAACCCTTTCGAGGCATTGCCATGAACGCAAAAGCAACCGATCTGCTCGGCGTGCAGAGTGACGGAACGGTCCTCACGTTGACACTGAACCGGCCCGCGGCCCGCAACGCACTGAACCTCGCATTGACCGAAGCGCTGGTCGACGCATTGCATCGTTTCGAAGCGGACCAAAGTCTGCGCGTCCTTATCGTGACGGGCGCCGATCCGGCCTTTTGCGCTGGGCTCGACCTGAATGATTTTTCCGCGCCCGATGCGCCGCGCACGCGGGTCGCGGACATGATCGATATGTGGCCACGCATCACCAAGCCGGTAATCGCGGCGGTCAACGGCGCTGCCGTTACAGGCGGGCTGGAACTTGCAATGGGGTGCGATTTCATCATCGCGTCCGAGCGTGCGCGCTTTGCCGACACGCACACGAAAATCGGCGCGCTCGCGGGGGGCGGCATGACCGCGAGGTTGCCGTATATCGTGGGTCCGCGGTGGGCGAAGCAGTTCAGCTTGACGAGCGATCCGATTGACGCGGCCACCGCGTTGCGCATCGGCCTCGTGAACGAAGTGGTCAGCCACGAGCAACTGATGGAGCGGGCAGCATCACTAGCGAAGACGATTGCGAGCCGCCGCCCCGAGCTCGTCGCGACAGTCAAGCGCGTGATCGATCAGGGTGCGCTAGCTTCGCTGGAAGAGGCGTTGCGGATCGAGAAGGCGGCATTGGCGCAAAGAAAGCAAAGCGGCGGCATGGCGTGGCAGGTGGGGAAATAATCGCTTGCCTGAGCGAAGCGCGCGACGCGAGGGCCGTGACGCTGGCTCAATCAACAATTTCGCCCTGAGGGGACTCGCATGGCAAATCTCTACGATCTTCCAGACGACATTCAGGTGACGGTCGACGGCGGCCTGCGGATCATTACGCTCAATCGACCAGACGATCTGAACGCGTCGACCACCGAGATGCTCTTCAGTTACCCCAAGCTGTTTGCTGCGCTAGCCTCGGATCCCGAGGCGCGCGTCGGGATTCTCACCGGTGCGGGAAGGGCGTTCAGCGCCGGCGGAGACATGAATCACTTCGTCAAGACGCTCGACGACCCCGATTTTGCGCGCAACGTGCAGGAGAACGCGCGGCAAACGATCCACGGTTTCATCGACGTGCCGATTCCTCTGATTGCCGCCGTCAACGGGCCAGCCGTCGGTTGGGGCGCGACGATGGCTACGCTGTGCGATATCGTTCTGATGTCGGAGAAGTCTTTTCTCGCCGAGCCGCATATCAACATTGGTCTCGTCGTCGGAGATGGGATCTCCGTGTCGTGGCCGCTCTATACCAGTCTGCTGCGGGCGAAAGAACTGATCTTTACTGGAGATCGCATCACAGCGCAGCAAGCCGTTGATTTCGGTCTGGCCAATCGCGTTGTCGAACCCGACAAGCTGATGGAAGAGGCTACGACTCTTGCGCAAAAGCTGCTCAAGCAACCGCGCCACGCACTGCGCGAAACCAAGAAGCTGATGAACCTGCATCTCCATCGCAGTGCGGCCCAGATGCTCGACACGACCCTCGCACGCCAACTGGAGGCGACGCTCAGCGACGAGCATCACGAGATCGCGTCGGCGTTCATCGCCCAGCAGAAACGCAAGCAAGCCTGATCCTGACCGGTGAACCTTGCTTTCATCGACAAGCCTCCTTTTCTGCGGAGTACGTATGCGCTCATCGCTTTTTGACCTCACGGACAAGGTCGCAATCGTCACCGGATCGAGTCGCGGCATTGGCTATGCCAGTGCGCTCGGCATGGCGGAACACGGCGCCAAGGTCGTCGTTTCAGGCCGTAACGCCGACGCCTGCGAAACCGCCGCGCAAGCCATCAACGAAAAGGTCGGAACTCGGGTGGCCTTGCCGTTTGCCTGCAACATCGGCCGAAAAGCGGAGTTGCAAGGTCTCGTGGCTGCGGCGAACGGCGAGTGGGGCAGGGTCGACATCGTGATGGCCAATGCGGCGATTCACCCGTGGATAGGCTCGGCACTCGATCTGCAAGACGAAACGTTCAACAAGTTCATGCAGGTCAACGTCCAGAGCAATATCTGGCTCGCGCAGATGACCGTGCCCGGCATGATCGAGCGTGGCTATGGGCGCTTTATTTCGGTGGCATCCGTGGTTGGCCTGTTCGGCGATGCCGTGACGGGAACCTACGGGCTCACCAAAGCCGCCGACATGCAGCTCGTGAGAAACCTCGCGATGGAATTCGCCGCAAAGGGTGTCACTGCCAATTGCATCGCGCCTGGCACCTTCAAGACCGAGATGGCGCGATCGCAATGGGAGGACGAGGCGATGGTCGAATGGTACCGGGGTCGCAATCCATCACAGCGCTTCGGCGAGGTCGACGAGATCGCCGGGCTAGCCGTGATGCTCGCATCGCGTTCGGGCGGCTATATCAACGGCCAGACGATCGCGGTGGATGGCGGCCACACGATCTCGTTTCGCTGACCTGCAGGAGGGAAGGACATCGTGCGCCCCCAGATGTTCAGGACGCGAATCACCGATCTGCTCGGCATTCGTCACCCGATACTTTGCGGCGGTCTTGGGCCGCGCGTGTCCGACGCACGGTATGTCGCGGCCGTCGTCAACGCAGGCGGCATGGGCTTTATCGTCGGCGCGGGCTTTCCTGATTCCGACGAATTCCGCAACGAGTTGCGCACCTGTCGTGAACTCACCGGTGCAAAGAATTTCGGCGTCAATCTCTACATATCGCGGCAAGCGGGCGGAGTGGAGCGCGTCAAGCAACAGATCCGCATTCTGATCGAAGAGAACGTTGCCTGCGTGGAGACCGCCGGTGCGAGCCCCGAAGCGGTCGTGCCGTTGCTCAAGGAGGCGGGCATCAAGGTTTTGCACAAGGTGCCCGCTGTGCGCTATGCACATACGGCGGTGCGGATGGGCGTCGACGGTGTGATCGTCGTCGGCAATGAGTGCGGCGGCCATCCAGGCATCTACCAGATCGGTAGCATCGTGCAGGCCGCGCAGGCGCCGCGGGAGATTGGCCTGCCGGTTGTGATCGGCGGCGGCATCGGCACCGGGCGGCAGCTTGTGGGCGTGCTGGCGATGGGCGCCGACGCGGTCATCATGGGCACGCGCATGATGGTCGCCGAGGAGCTGTGGATTCATCCTGAAGTCAAGGCGAAGGTGGTGGCGGGCGACGGCAGCGAAAGCGTCGTGGTCAAGTCTGCGATTCGCGATCATCACCGTGTGCTGCGCAACGAGAGCGCCGAGGCGGTCATGGAACTGGATCGCGCGCAGGTGAGCGAGTTCGAGCGGTTCCGCCCTCACGTGATGGGCGCACTCGCGCACCAGGCTTACGTGACCGGCGACACGCGCAAGGGCATGATCGACTATGGGCATGCCGCGGTGTTTGCCGACGCGGTCAGGAAGGTCGAGGCAATTTTCGACGAGATGATCGACGACGCGGTGGCGGCGTCGAACCGGCTGAGCACGCTGACGCCGTAGATGGCTAGCACGGCGACGGATCGGGATCGGTGATCGTTGAGGCGGACAGGCAAGTGCAGCGCGGCCGCTACTCCAGCCACGTCCTGATCCCCGCGATGTAGTCGGCCATTTGCCTGCGAGCCTGCTCTTTATCGCGGGCAATGATCGCGCACGCGATCTCGCGATGGTATTCCTTGATCCTCGCCACGACGCGGTCGCGGTCCGTTCGGCTGCGCCGATGAAACGTGGAATGCGCATCGGCAAGTTGCAGGACGATGCCGTCGAAGAGACGCAGTGCGGGATCGCCGCAAAGTTCAGCGAGCAGGAAATGAAATCGCAGCAACTCATCGGCGCCGGCACGGCCGTCGAGTGGCGCCTCGGCCTGAACCTGGTCGAGCACGCGTCGCTCACCTTCATGGTCGAGCCGTTCGATGACGAGATCCATGGCGGCCAGTTCGAGCGTGCGGCGCGTCGCGAGAATATCGCGCGGCGCGATGCCCGCATACTCCAGATAGACGCTGACTGCCTGCATCGTCGCGCTCAGGTCCGGCTGGGCGACGATCACGGCGCCTGCGGTGCCGCGCTGCACCCTCACGATGCAGTGGTGCTCGAGCAAGCGGATCGCTCCGCGCAACGCAGCGCGACTTACTCCATGGACCTTCATCAATTCCTGCTCGGAGCCGAGCGGTAGTCCTGCCGGCCATCCCAGATCGATGATGTGTTTCAGCAGCGCCATGAAGAGCGTCTGCGCGCGCGTGATCGGTGCGCCGATCGCATTGCGCTTGCGGCGCGACTCGGCAGTTGGGGGCAGCGCAGGCGTCATCGCGGCCAGCATCGAGAGCCACTGCTGGCGCGGGGCTTGGCCAGGATGCATGTTGTCGCGCAGCTTTTCGCGGCGTTGCGCGGCGAACTGGCTGAAGAGGGCGACGTCGGCTGCCGGGACGACCAGTGTCAGGCTCACCATGCCTTCGGCCTTCTTGCGGGTGCGATAAGCGGCGACGCGTTCGGCAGACGACTTTGGCATGTCCGGGATCAGTATTAAATGCGAACGTCGTTCAATATATCGCACATGATCGTTACGTGTAACGAAGCTTTCGTGCGCGCAGGCAGCGCGCGTTTCCGGACCGCAGAGAAAGCCGGTAAATCAATACGTTAGCTCCTGTGCCCCTGTGCTGATCGCGCGCCGGGCGTGCTCCTGGCCAAGCGAGCGGATCGACCGGTTTTCAGCCACGCGCGAGGATACCTATAGTGAGCCGCTCCAACTACTTCACCATCGTGACGGGTGTAACGACCATGAGCGACACCAAACTATCCATGCCGCGCCGCGGCGACTTTGGCTGGCAGCCTCTTGTCAGCGCCTTCGAGCCCACCATCGAGGACATGCTGTCCAACCGCGCCTACTTCGGCATGCCGCCCGAAGCGCTCTACCTGTGGGGAACGCTGCGCGACGAGGATGGCGAGATCTATTGCCCGATGCGGCGGATTCCCGCTGGCCTGCGGACCGACGCGAAGGACACGCGGCGGCGTTTCTACCTGTGCACGACGCTCGGCCACGACGACGGCATGCATATGCATCCGGTAGGCAAGGAATCGGTGCCGAACGATGGATTCGCAAGAACGCTCGAAGAGGAGCGCATCCACTGGCGAAGCCACCCGCAGGCGCCCGGCAATCGCTTTCACGTCAGCTGGACGCCCGAGGATTGCAGCTGGTACGAAGAGAACGGCATGGATATCAAGGGCAAGCTCGTCAAGCCCGGCATGCACTGGTATCTGCCGGGCCGCGACGCGGGCATGTACTACGTCGCGAACATCTTCGAGATGGAAGGGACGATACTCGGAAAGAAGGTCCGCGGCATGATCGGCTTCGATCCGATCCATATGTACGAGGGCGGCGAGATCTACAAGACGAAAGATGCGCTGGTGCAGGAGAAGCTGGAACTCGTCTGGTACACGTGGGCGACGCGTTATAAGGATGGCAGCATCGACTTCGGGCACTTCACGCTAGGTAACGACATGTTCGGCTTCGCGATTCTCGGCAACGAGAAAGGCGAGGTGCGCTTTACCTATGACGTGACGGGCACCATCGATTTCGGCGCGAATGGGTATTGGCAGGAAGGCATCCGTTACTCAGCGTTCGGCGAAGAGTGGGAATTCATGCCCGATCCGCGCGGGCGTCTGGTCGGTCTCGGGACGCTCAAGAATCCGCAGGTGGACGGCCGCTGGCGGCGCGTGGGCGATGCGCGCGAGCCTGACGTGTGGTTCGCATGGGGCGAAGCCGCCCCGGAGCATGGCAGCCGCCCCATCAACCGGCTCCCGGGGCTTGGCACGCGTGTCGGCGTGAACTTCCGCAAATACTGAACTTCGGCGCGCGTATGCGCAAAGGGCGACGCCGAAGCCGAGCGTCGCCCTGCCGGCATTTGCGCCGGTCACTTCACGTACTTGCGAAACTCCGGCTTGCGCTTTTCGCGGAACGCATTGCCGCCTTCCTTCGATTCGTCGGTGTCGTAGTACATCGCAAGCGCCTGCATCGCGAACGCGCCGATGCCGCGGATGTTCTCGGTATCGATATTGAACGAGCGCTTGGCGAGCGCAATAGCGGTAGGGCTCATCTGCAGAATCTCGTCGCACCACTTCTTCGTTTCGGCGTCGAGTTGTTCCGCGGGCACGACGGCGTTGATGAGACCCCAGTCGAGCGCCTGTTTAGCGCTGTATTTGCGGCACAGGTACCAGATTTCGCGCGCGCGCTTCTCGCCGACGATGCGCGCGAGGTAGGCGGTGCCGAAGCCCGGATCGACCGACCCGACCTTCGGGCCGACCTGACCGAAGACCGCGGTCTCGGCAGCGATGGCGAGATCGCAGAGCGTCACCAGCACGTTGCCGCCGCCGATTGCATAGCCGTTCACGCGTGCGATCACGGGCTTCGGAATGTCGCGGATGATGCTTTGCAGTTCCTCGATCGGCAGACCGACTGTGCCGCGCCCGTTGTAGCCGTCGCCGGACTGGTCGCCGCCCGTGCAGAACGCCTTGTCGCCGGCGCCCGTGAGCACCACGACGCCGATATCCTTGTTCCATCCCGCGAGGCCGAAGGCCTTGATGAGCTCCTCGACGGTGTTGGCGCTGAATGCGTTGTACACCTTCGGGCGATCGATGGTGATCGTCGCGACCCCGTCCGCCTCCTGATAGCCGATGTCCTTGAATTCCATGTCGTATTCCAATGTTGTTGATTGATTGCGTTCGCGCTGCCGTTTATCCAGCCATCGTCAGACCGCCCGACACGCTGATGACCTGACCGCTGATGAACGCGGCGTCGTCACTCGCGAGAAAGGCCACCACGCCCGGGATGTCGCCAGGTTCGCCCATGCGGCCGAACGGCACGGCCTTCACCAGGGCGGCCTTGATGCGCTCGCCTTTCTCGCCCTGCGCGAGGTTGTCGAGAAGCGGGGTCGCGGTCGGGCCGGGGCAAACGACGTTGACGGGAATCATCTGGCGGGCCATTTCGCGTGCCATCGTCTTCGTGAAGGCGATGAGGCCGCCTTTGCAGAACGAGTACACCGCTTCCATCGAGGAGCCCACGCGTCCCGCATCCGACGAGATGTTGACGACGCGGCCACGGCCACGTTCGGCCATCCGTCGCAGCACGGCATGGTGCATGTTCAGCGGTCCGTACAGATTGATCGCCACCACTTTGTCCCAGAACGGTTTCTCGGTTTGCAGGAAGAACGCACCCATGTCCCAGCCGGCGTTGTTCACGAGAACCTCGATCGGTCCCAGTTCTTCCTCGACTCTCGCCACCGCAGCATGCACACCTTCGTGATCCGTGATGTCGACGCGGTAGGCTCGCGCCTTGCCGCCCGCCGCCTCGATTTCCGCCGCGACACGCACGGCGCCTTCTTCGTTCAGGTCGAACAGCGCGACGGTCGAACCTTCGTCGCCGAATCGTCTGCTGATGGCGGAACCGATCCCACCTGCCGCGCCAGTGACGACGACGACCTTCTCCTTGAGCCCCTTCATTGATTCCCTCCGTGATGTGCGAGGCGCTGTCGCGCCAGTTAATCCTTGCTCAGCGCTTCCGATACGGCTTCGCCCCTTCCTGTGGCCAGGGCGAGGAGAGCGCTCGCTTCGTCCGCGCTATATCCCGCTTCGACCAGAACCTCGATGCTGTGCTCGCCGAGATTCGGCGGCAGATAGCGAACGTTGCCGGGCGACTCGGAGAAGTGCACCGGTATCGAGGTCATGACCATGTCGCCCTCGGTCGGGTGCTCGAAGCGCTGGAAGAACCCGGTCTCCTTGATGTACGCGTCGTGCATCAGGTCTTTCAGGTCGCGCACGGGACCGTGCGGCACGTCCGCCAAGGCGAAGATCGCATTCCATTCCGCAGTCGTCTTGTTGCGGATGGCGTCGCCGACGATGCGATACAGCTCGCTGATGTTGCGCATACGCTCGGCCATGTGGTGGAAGCGCGGGTCGTCGAGCAGATGCGCTGCATCGATTGCGCACAGCACGCGGCGCCATTGCTCGTTATTCACGGCGAGCAGGCAGATATGCCCGTCTTTTGTCGCGTAGGGCCGGCGGTGCGGCGAGAACATGCGCGGATAGCCCAGGCCGGTTCCGTCATTGGAGCCCAGCGCACCTTCCCAAAGATGCTCGAAAAGATTGAATTGCAGCATCGTTTCGAACATCGGCACGTGGACGAGTTGGCCGACACCGGTCCGCTCGCGGTGATAGAGCGCCATGCCGATTGACGACGCCAGCACGTAGCCGCAGAACTTGTCGACGATCACGGTGGGGAAGTATCGCGGCGAGCCGTCCGCGTCGCGGTTCATCGCGGCAATGCCGGTTTCACCCTGAATCACGTCGTCGAAAGCGGGGCGGTCCTTGTAGGGTCCGTCGATTCGATAGCCGGCACCCGACGCGTACACGATGCGTGGGTTGCGCGCCCGCACGGTTTCATAGTCGATGCCGAGGCGCTCGGCGGCACTCGGGCGCATGCTGTGCACGATGACGTCGGCGGTCTCGACGAGCTTGAGCAGCGCTTCGCGGCATTCGGCCTGCTTCAGGTTCAGGATCACGCTGCGCTTGTTGCGGTTCATGATCGTATAGAACACTGCCATGTCGGGATTGCGGCCAGGGCCATTCTTGCGGTTCTGGTCGCCTTCGGGCGGTTCGATCTTGATGACGTCCGCGCCCATGTCGCCGAGTAGCTGCGTGGCGACCGGACCGAGCACGTTGATGGTCAGGTCGATCACGCGGACACCGGCTAACGGGCCGGTCGCCGGTTCGAGGGGTTGTTGGGGATTTTCCATGCTCAGGCCTTGTATTCCTTGCCTTTAACGAGTCTGAGCGGCGTGTACACCATCACTTCCGTGCCGTCCTGCCTGATCACGCGGTTACGGGTGCGCACCAGCCCAAGTCCGGGGCGCCCCTTGCTAGGCCTGCATTCGATCACCTCGCATTCCACGTGAATCGTGTCGCCCACATAGGTCGGGCCTTTGATGTCGAGTTCCATGTTGAGGAACGCGAAGCCGACGCCCTGCATGGTGGCCTGCGTGAGCAGCCCTTCCATCAGCGTGAAGACCAGCGCGCCCGGCGCGACGCGCCCCTTGATGGCCGACTGCTCGCGAAGAAACTCAGTGTTGGTGAACAGAACTTCCAGCATGCCGGTCACCGAAACAAAGTTCACGACATCCGTTTCGGTCACCGTGCGGCCCACGGTCTTGAACTTGCGTCCAACGGGCAGGTCCTCCCAGTGAATTCCCAGACCAACCGTTTCGATTTCTTCCATTGCCTGTCCTCTGTCGTTGTCGGCTCGGCTGTTAGCTGAGCTGTCGTTGTCAGTTCTTCTTGATGCGGCCTAGCACGCTGTCCGCGACGATGTTGCGTTGGATCTGGTTGGTGCCTTCGATGATCTGCACCACCTTCGCGTCGCGGAAATAACGGTTGATCGGGTACTCGTTGGAGATGCCTGCGGCGCCGAATAGCTGCACGGCATCGGTCGCGACCTTCATGGCGACATCCGACGCGAACATCTTCGCCATCGCCGCCATTGGGGCGAGTTCACGGCCGCTAACGCCCGCATCGACGAGCGACGCCGTGCGATAGACGAGTTGGCGCGCGGCCTCGGTCTGGGTGACCATGTCAGCGATCATCCAGCGCACACCCTGAAAGTTGCTGATGCTCTGGCCGAATGCAACGCGGTCCTGAATGAATTTGACGGTGTGATCGATCGCGCCCTGCGCGATGCCAACCGCGCGCGCGGCCACGATGGGACGGCTCGTGTTGAGCGCCTCCATGGCCACCTTGAACCCCTGGCCGCCTTCCGGCCCGAGACGGTCTTCCGCGCGGATGAAGGCATCGTCGAAGTAAAGGGGGCACGACGCCACGCCGCGCGCGCCCATCTTGTCTTCTTCGTTGCCGATCGTCAGGCCCGGCGTGTTGCGATCGACGATGAAAAGATTGATCCCGAGCGCCTGTCCTTCCTCGTCGAGCGTCCTGGCGGCGACGAGAATGAAGTCGGCGATATGCGAATTCGTGCACCAGATCTTTGAGCCGTTGAGCACATAGCCGCCGTTCTTGCGGCGCGCTGTCGTGCGAATGCCCGAAACGTCGGAGCCGCTTTGAGCCTCGGTAATGGACAGCGCACCGCGCAACTCACCGGAGGCGAGACCCGGCAGCAGGCGAGCCTTCTGCTCTTCCGTGCCGCCTTCAAGAATGGCTCCGAACGGTGTCCATTGCACGACCAGCAGATAGCCCGTGTTGTAGCAAACCCGCCCGAACTCCTCGACGGCGATGCAGGCCGACATCACGCTGCCGGCGCCGCCATACGCTTCAGGAAACGGCAACGTGAAGAGGCCGAGTTCCTTGAGCAGTGCGTACATGTCGTGCGGATACCCGGCCGTACGGTCGATCTCGTCGGCCCGCGGCGCCACGCGCTCCCTTGCGACGCGACGGATGAGGTCGCGGATCTGAAGCTGGTCGTCTGTTAGTTCGTATGTCACTTCGAGCTCTCTTGCTAACGGTTTTTTCGGGCCGGCCCCGCGGATTCGTCTCCGGAGTGGGGATACGTCGCCCCCGCCGACCACTTCCTGATCACATTCGAAGTCTTCACGTTTATGAACGATGTTCGATAAATTAAACGAAGGGCCGGGTGATCGTCAAGCTCTGAAACCGGCTCCCGCGGGTTTGTCCGAGGTGCGTCGGGAATTTGGTCGGGATGTAGTTTCAGCCTTGCGCGGCGGGGCACGGCAGGGCTTTCCCGCCGTTGACAGCGCGCTCCCAGTGCGTTTAATATTTGGAACAGTGTTCGGTTATTTGTTCAATTTTGGCCCGACAGAACGGCTCGATTCGGCGCGAGCCCATGGCAAAACGATTTGGAGGAGCGGGGAATGGACTCTCTTTGTCCTGAAGTCGATTATCAGAAATTCCTGGCCGAGGGCCGCTTGATGATCCAGCGCAGCCGCGGCAGCGGCCGCTATGTCTTCTACCCGCGGGTGGCTGAGCCGGTTACCGGGATGCGCGATCTGGAGTGGGTCGAAGCCTGCGGGAAGGGGACGGTTTATTCCACTACCGTGGTGCGCCAGAAATCGCCCACGCCCAGCTACAACGTCGCAGTGATCGATCTGGAAGAAGGTGTGCGCATGCTGAGTTGTGTGGAGGGCATCGAGCCGGAGGCCGTGCGCATTGGCATGCCGGTGCAGGCGAAGATCGTGTACCGAGGGGAAGCGGCATTGCTTGTGTTCGAACCAGCCTGACGCCCGCTAACCCGCAGCCGGCCGTCAACAGCCGGTCACACCGATGAAAGGTAGATCGAATGGAATTCAACTTGCGCGGGCGTACCGCACTGGTGGCGGGCGCCACCTATGGGATGGGGGAAGCACCTGGCTTGTCGTCGCTGGACCTTGCTGCGCGTGCGTCCGTTGACGCGCTCGCCCAGGTGGGACTTACGCCTGGCGATGTAGACGGCCTTTTCGTGTGCACGCCGGACGACATGCTGTCGGGTCTCACGTTTGCCGAATACCTCGGTATTAACCCGAAGTTCACCGACAACAACCGAAGCGGCGGATCGGCGTTCGAAATCTACGCGCACACGGCGGCCATGGCGTTGTGTACGGGACAGATCGATGTTGCCTTGATTGCATATGGGAGCAATCAGCGCAGCGCGGCGGGCAAGCTCGTGCAGTCGTCGCGTCCTTCGCCGTGGGAGAGCCCGTATAAGCCGATGAATCCGGTGTCGTCGTATGCGCTTGCGGCGGCGCGTCATATGCATCAGTACGGCACGAAGCGTGAGCATCTGGCCGAGGTGGCCGTCGCCGCGCGCAAGTGGGCGCAACTGAATCCGGATGCGTATATGCGCGCGCCCATGTCGATCGACGACGTGATGGGCGCGCGCCTCGTGTCGGATCCGCTTTCCGTGCGCGATTGCTGCCTCGTGACGGATGGCGCGGCAGCGATCGTCATGGTGCGCGCCGGTCGAGCGCGTGATCTCACCGACAAGCCGGTGTATCTGCTCGGCGCGGCTTCGGCCACTTCGCACCGCGAAATCGCGAGCATGCCGGATCTCACGGTGACTGCCGCAGCGGAATCGGGCAGGCGTGCGTATCAAATGGCGGGCGTGAAGGCGAACGATATCGATGTCGCGATGCTGTACGACGCCTTCACGATCAACACCATCCTGTTTCTCGAAGACCTCGGCTTTTGCCCTAAAGGCGAAGGCGGCCACTTCGTTTCAGACGGCGGCATCGCGCCGGGCGGCCGGCTCGCGGTCAATACGAACGGCGGCGGTTTGTCCTGCGTTCACCCCGGCATGTATGGGCTGTTCCTGATGGAAGAATCGATGCGGCAATTGACGGGCCGCGCTGGTGAGCGCCAGATACCCGGTGCGAAACTGGCGATCGCGCACGGTAACGGTGGTGTGCTCTCGAGCCAGGCCACGGTGGTTCTCGGGACGCAGGAAACCCTGTAAAGACACGCTGTAAGACACGCCGCCCGCCAGGGTCACTGTCAACAGCTTTGCATGGGATCGGAGTAAGCGCTAAAGCGCTAACCCCGATCGACAGGAGACGGACAGATGAGCGAAGAGACCAGCAGCGATGCAGCAGAGATCGTACAGGTCCGGCAAGACGGTGCAATCGCGATCGTCACATTGAACTATCCCCAACGGCGAAACGCGTTTTCGCTAAAGATGCGCGAGACGTTGTACGCGCGGCTTTATCGCCTGATGCATCACGAGGAAGCCTGCCGTGCGATCGTACTGACCGGCGCGGGCAATACGTTTTGCGCGGGTGGGGACATCTCGGAGATGCAGACGCGCAAGGTGCTCGAATATCGACAGCGCAATGAACTGCCGCTCGATATCTTCAGACTGATGGTGGAAGGCCCGAAAGCGATCGTCGCCGCCGTCGAAGGGTTTGCGTTTGGCGCCGGTCTGTCGCTCGCCGCCGCTTGCGATTACGTCGTCACATCGTCGGCCGCGCGATACGCGAGCGCGTTCGTCAAGGTCGGACTGCTGCCCGATACGGGGCTCTATTGGTCGTTGTCGCAGCGCGTGGGCGGTGGCCTTGCACGCGAGCTCATGTTGAGTGCTCGTGAGTTCAACGGCGTCGAAGCGGGCGAGACCGGTTTTGCCAATCAGGTCGTCGAGCCCGGCGAGGCGCTGAACGCGGCCTCGAAGGTGGCGCAACAGTACGCGGAACTGCCCTCGGTGGCCACCGCGCACCTGAAGGCCGCGCTCGCGACGGGCATCCGTACGCTCGACGACGCCATCGAAGCGGAAGTCAACCTGCAGCCCATCCTGCGCCGCAGCCGCGAACACCAGGAGGCAGTGAGCGCCTTCATGGAAAAGCGCAAGCCGGTGTTCGTGGCCGACTGAAGGAAGCCAACATGAGCGAAAAAGAAACGGCAGAAAACGATACGACGTCGCTGATCGAGGTGACCCGCGAGGGACCGGTCGCGATCGTGACGTTAAACAATCCCCGACGCCGCAACGCGATGGGACGTCAGATGCGTCAGTTGTTGCGCGACACGATGCATCGGCTGATGGTGGACGATCCGGACTCGCGGGCAATCGTCCTGACGGGCGCGGGCGAGCACTTTTGCGCCGGCGCCGACATCTCCGAGATGACGCAGCGCACGATCCTGCAAAGCCGCGAGATTCTGGCGGAGTCGTGCGTGGTAGTGCGCGAAATGCAGGCGGGACCCAAGCCGGTCGTGGCGGCCGTGGAAGGCGTAGCCTTCGGCGCCGGGCTGTCGCTCGCGGTCGCGACCGACTATGTCGTGGCTGCATCGAATGCACGCTTTTGCGCGGCGTTTCTGCGCGTCGGCCTGATTCCGGACACCGGTATTCTGTGGACGCTTCCGAAGCGCATCGGCATGGCTCGCGCGAGGGAGATGCTCTCGCTCGCCACGGAAATCGACGGCGACAAGGCCGGCACGATTCACCTTGCCAACGAAGTCGTCGGGCCGGGTACTGCGCGCGCAAAGGCAATCGAAGTTGCGCGCGGTCTTGCCGACTTGCCGCCGCTCGGCGTGGCGCTGCTGAAGGACGCGCTGACCAACGCGGCGACGACCATGGAAGGCGCGCTGCGAGCCGAGATCGACTATCAGCCCATCCTGCGTCAGTCGAAAGACCATCAGGCTGCCTGCAAGGCGTTTATGGAAAAGACCAAACCGGTCTTCACGGGTGAGTGAGCGCGGGGAGCAAGGCGATGAGTATCGAGCAGAAGGAAAAAGCCGCGGGCGCCGACGAGATCGTGCAGGTGCGCCGTCAAGGCGACGTGAGCATTGTCACGATGAACTACCCCGAGCGCCGCAACGCGTTCTCCATGAGGATGCGCGTTGCGCTGACCGAGGTCTTGCACCGGCTGATGCACGACGATCCGCAAACGCGCGCCATTGTGCTGACAGGCGCGGGCGGCCATTTTTGCGCGGGCGGCGACCTGTCCGAAATGCACGCGACCACTCTACAGTTGCTGGCGCTTCGTGAGCGTATCGCGGTGGGCGTGCGTCTGTTCAAGCTGATTTATACGGGCACGAAGCCGGTCGTCGCGGCGGTGGAGGGCACGTGCTATGGAGCGGGGCTGTCGCTGGCGGCTGCATGCGATGTCGTGGTCGGTGCCGATACCGCGAAGTACTCATGTGCGTTCGGCAAGGTCGGACTGCTTCCCGACACGGGAATTCTATGGACGCTGCCGCAAAAGGTCGGCGGCAGCAAGGCGCGTGAGTTGATGCTGAAAGGCGATGTCATCGACGCGGCCACGGCGCGCCGCATCGGCCTGGTCAGCGAGGTGGTCGCGAGCGGCGGCGCGCTCGATGCGGCGATCGAGGCCGCGGCGCGCTTCGCGAACTATCCGCCAGTGACGCTGGCGCTCCTGAAGGCGAGCCTCGTCAATGCGGGCAATTCGATCGAAGACGCATGCCGCCTCGAAACTGACCTCAATCCGCTGACCCGTCAAACGAGCGACCACGCGGAGGCGGTGACGGCCTTCATGGAAAAACGCAAGCCGGTTTTCACGGGTGCCTGACGCCGCCATTCTCCGTTGCTGTCCCTACTGGAAGTTCAACGCATATGTTTACGCCTGACCTGCTGAAGAACAAAAGAATCCTCATCACCGGAGGAGGCACCGGCCTTGGTAAGAGTATCGGCCTGCGCTACCTCGAACTGGGCGCCGATCTCGTCATCTGCGGTCGCCGCAAGGAAGTGCTGGACGCGACGGCCGACGAGTTTCGCGGCGTCGTGCCTGGCGCGCGTGTCACGACGGTGCAGGCGGACGTGCGCAGCGCCGAGTCCGTCGAGTCGATGATGGAGACCATCTGGCGGGATGGTCCGCTCGACGTATTGCTGAACAACGCGGCGGCCAACTTCATCGCGCGCACGGAAAGCCTGTCGGCGCGCGCGGTGGATGCGGTGCTCGACATCGTGCTGCACGGCAGCTTCTATTGCACGATCGCGGCGGGCAAGCGCTGGATCGACGCGGGTCACCCGGGCAACGTGATCAGTACCGTATCGACGCCCACGATGACCGGCTCGGCCTTTACCGTGCCGTCCGCGGCCGCGAAGGCGGGTATTCTCGCCATGACCCGCAGCCTTGCGGTCGAGTGGGGCCCGAAGGGCATTCGCCTGAACGCGGTGGCGCCCGGACTGTTCCCGACGCCGGGCGCATGGGAGCAGTTGTACCCGCCGGGCTCGCAGGTCGAGCCGCAGGAGCGCTCGGTGCCGCTGAGGCGCTTCGGCGATCACGCGGAACTTGCCAATCTCTACGCTTATCTGGCGTCCAATGGCTCCGGCTACATCACCGGCGACATGATCGTGATCGACGGCGGCCGCTGGATGCAGGGTGTTGGCGGCCCGACCTTCCGCGCGATGCAGGACTGGACCGACGAGCAATGGGACGCCATGCGCGCCCACGCTCGCAAGGGTTGAACCATGGGTCCGCTTGCAGGAGTTCGCATCATCGAGCTGGCCGGCATCGGCCCGGGGCCCATGGCGGCGATGCTGCTCGCCGATCTGGGTGCGACGGTGTTGCGCATCGAACGTCGCCAGCCGGTCAAGCTCGGTATCGAGCGTCCGCTGCGCTACAACCTGTTGCTGCGCAACCGGAAGACGATTGCGCTCGACCTGAAAGACCCGAAGGCCGTCGAACTCGTGCTGACGCTGGTGGAGCGCGCCGATGCCCTGATAGAAGGTTTCCGACCCGGCGTGACCGAGCGACTCGGGCTGGGCCCGCAGGCCTGCCTCGAACGCAATCCGAAGCTCGCTTACGGACGCATCACGGGTTGGGGCCAGGAAGGTCCGCTCGCGCAGTACGCCGGGCATGACCTGAACTACATCGCGATCACCGGCGTCCTCAACGCAATTGGCCGCCGCGATCAGCCGCCGTCGATACCGCTGAATCTGATCGGCGACTATGCGGGCGGTTCGCTGTACCTTGCAATGGGGCTCCTGGCGGCGATCCTGCATGCGCGCAACGGCGGCGCGGGACAGATCGTGGATGCCGCGATCGTCGACGGCACGGCCAACCTTGCTACCACGTTCTTCGGCATGCAGGCTGCCGGCATCTGGCGCGACGGGCGCGGGACGAATATCACGGATTCGGGATCGCACTTCTACGACGTTTATGAATGCGCGGACGGCAAGTGGATTACGGTCGGTCCCATCGAGGACAAGTTCTATCTCGAACTCCTCCGCCTGCTCGACATCGATCCGCAAACGCTGGGTACGCAGCTCGACGCAAGCAACTGGCCCGCCGCGCGCGCACTGTTCGCGCTGAAATTCAAGCGACGCACACGCGAGCAATGGACCACCTTGCTCGAACACACGGACGCGTGCTTCGCACCGGTTCTGTCGTGGACCGAGGCACCCGAGCATGCGCATCTGAAGGCGCGCGGCACGTTCATCGAAGTGGACGGCATCGTGCAGCCCGCGCCGGCGCCGCGCTTCTCCGCCACGGTGCCCGAGAAGCCGACGGCGCCCGAGGCGCCCGACGCGACCACGATCGACACCGCGCTGGCGGCATGGCTCGAACCGGGCCGCATTGGCGAGTTGAAAGAAGCGGGAACGCTGGCCTGAGCCGCACCCGACAGGCGACCCATAAAGACGAAACGAGACACTCATGGATCTGCGATATACCGACGAAGAGCTGGCGTTCCGCAATGAGGTCAGAGCCTTCTTCAAGGAAGCGCTGCCGGCCGACATCCGACGCAAAGCTACCTTGGGGCAGCGCTATTCGGCGGCCGACCTGCGTCGCTGGCAACGCATGCTCTACGAGCGCGGCTGGGCGACGCCAGCGTGGGACGAGGCGTGGGGCGGGACGGGCTGGAGCGCGGTGCAGCAATACATCTTCAAGGAAGAGCTGCACATGGCCCCGGCGCCCGAGACGCTGTCATTCAACGTGAACATGATCGGTCCGGTTTTGATCGCGTTCGGCAGCGAGGAGCAGAAGCGCCATTTCCTGCCTCGCATCGCGAGCCTCGAATACTGGTTCTGCCAGGGATTCTCCGAGCCCGGAGCCGGTTCGGACCTGGCCGCGCTGCGGACCCAGGCGGTGCGCGACGGGGACCACTACGTGATCAACGGCCAGAAGCTCTGGACTTCGACGGCGCATCACGCGGACTGGATGTTCTGTCTCGTACGCACGGATTCGAGCGGCAAGAAGCAGCAGGGCATCACGTACCTGCTGATCGACATAAAGACGCCGGGCCTGACCGTGCGCCCGATCGTCACGATCGACGGCCACCATGAAACCAACGAGGTGTTCTTCGACAACGTGCGCGTGCCGGTTGCGAATCGCATTGGCGAGGAAAACAAGGGTTGGGACTACGCGAAGTATCTCCTTGGCAACGAACGCAGCGGCATTGCGCGCGTGGGCGTTTCGAAGATGCGCGTGCGTCACGCGAAGGATCTTGCGAAGCGCGTGCCCTGCGGCGACGGTGTGCTGTGGGACGACTCGCGTTTTCGTGAACGTGTCGCGGCTGTCGAGGTGGAACTGAAGGCCTTGGAGATGACGCAGATGCGCGTGATCGCCGAGAGCAGCGCGCAGCAGAGCCACGTGCCCGACCCGAAGACCTCGATCCTGAAGATCAAGGGTTCGGAGCTGCAGCAACTCGCAGCTGAATTGCTCCTCGAGGTGGCAGGGCCGGATGCTCTACCGCTCGACCTCGACTTCCTGCGGGGGCTTGCCGATCCGGTTCGCGAACCCGAATGGGCGCTCACGATCGCGCCGAATCACTACTTCGCGCGCCACGTCTCGATCGTGGGCGGCTCCAACGAGATTCAGAAGAACATTCTCGCCAAGTCCGTACTGGGACTTTGAGCGACGGGCGAACTGCGGAGAAGCATGAGATATGGACTTTGATTTCACCGATGAGCAACGCATGCTCAAGGACAGCGTCGACCGGCTCGTCAAAGACGAGTATGGATTCGAGCAGCGCGCGAAGTATCTCGCTGAGCCGGACGGTTTCAGCCGCGAGCTTTGGGTGCGTTACGCCGACATGGGTCTGTTGGGCCTTTCGTTTGACGAGGAATACGGCGGCAGCCACTGCGGCCCTGTCGAAACGATGATCGTGATGGAGGCGTTGGGCCGCGCTCTCGCGGTCGAACCGTATCTCGCGACGGTCGTGCTGGGCGGCGGCTTGGTGCGGCTTGGCGGCAACGCGGCGCAACGCGCGGCGATTCTGCCGCAGATTGCGCAGGGTGAGTTGCAGATGGCGTTCGCACACAGCGAGGCGCAGGCGCGGTACGACCTCGCGGACGTTGCGACCACCGCACGACGCGAAGCCGCCGGCTGGGTGCTCGACGGCGCCAAGCGCGTCGTGCTCCACGGCGGTAGCGCCGACCTTCTCGTGGTGTCGGCCCGCGTGTCCGGTGGGAGGCGCGAGCGTGACGGCATCGGGCTGTTCGTGGTCAGGGCCGACGCAGAGGGCGTGACGCGCCACCCGTATCCGACGCAAGACCGGCTGCGTGCGGCAGACATTCAGTTGTCCGGCGTGCGCGTTCCAGATAGCGACGTTCTGGGCACCGCGGGCGCCGCGTTGCCGCTGATAGAAAGGGTCGTTGCGCACGCGATCGCGGCAGTGAGCGCGGAAGCCGTAGGTGCAATGGCAGCTGCGCACGAAGAAACCGTGGAGTACCTGAAGGTCCGCAAGCAGTTCGGGGTGCCTATCGGATCATTCCAGGCGCTCCAGCATCGTGCAGTCGACATGCTCGTCATGGTGGAGCAGGCGCGCAGCATGGCGCTCTTCGCGACCATGATGAGCGAGGAGCCGGACGCGGCGGAACGCGATCGCAGTATGTCGGCGGCGAAAGTGCAGATCGGGCGCTCGGGCCGCTTCGTCGGTCAACAAGGCGTGCAATTGCACGGCGGCATCGGGATGACCGAGGAGTGCAAGATCGGTCACTACCTGAGACGCCTGAGCGTGATCGATATCCAGTTCGGTTCGACCGAACATCATCTGACCCAACTCGCCAATGCAGGCGGACTGATCGATGCAGCAGCGTGAGCCGCGCGTCCAGCCAAGCAAACGGAAACCATTCATGAGCCGAATTTCCCCACCCGATCAATATCAGGAACTGCGCGACGCCTTGCGCGACCTCTCGAAGGCGTACCCGGACGAGTACTGGCGCCGTATCGATCATGAGCGCGTCTATCCCGAGGCGTTTGTGGACGCGCTGACGAAGGCCGGCTGGATGGCCGCGCTGATCCCTCAGGAGTATGGCGGTTCAGGTCTCGGGTTGGCCGAGGCGTCCGTGATCATGGAGGAGATCAACCGCAACGGCGGCAACTCTGGCTTTTGTCATGGCCAGATGTACAACATGAATACGCTGCTCAGAAACGGCTCGGAGGCGCAAAAGCGCAAATACCTGCCGAAGATCGCGAGCGGAGAATTGCGTCTGCAATCGATGGCTGTGACCGAACCGACCACCGGAACGGATACGACGAAGCTGAAGACCACTGCTGTAAAAAGAGACGACCGGTACGTGGTGAACGGCCAGAAGGTGTGGATATCACGCGTGCAGCATTCGGACATGATGATCCTGCTCGCACGCACCACGCCGTTGTCGGACGTGAAGAAGAAGTCGGATGGGCTGTCGTGCTTTCTCGTGGACCTGCACCAGGCTATCGGCAATGGCCTGACCGTGCGGCCGATTCCGAACATGGTCAATCACGAGACGAACGAACTGTTCTTCGACAATCTGGAGATTCCTGAAGAGAACCTGATTGGCGAGGAAGGCAAGGGCTTCAAGTACATCCTCGACGGACTCAACGCCGAGCGCGCACTGATCGCGGCCGAGTGCATCGGCGACGGCTACTGGTTCGTCGAGCGCGCGTCGAAATACGCCAGCGAGCGTATCGTGTTCGACCGGCCCATCGGTATGAACCAGGGCATCCAGTTCCCGATCGCCGAGGCCTACATCGACGTGCGCGCGGCGGATCTGATGCGCTACAAGGCCTGCGAACTGTTCGACAACCATCAACCGTGCGGCGCGGAAGCGAACATGGCGAAGCATCTCGCTGCCACGGCTTCGTGGAAAGCCGCGAATGCCTGTCTGCAGACCCATGGCGGCTTCGGTTTCGCTTGCGAATACGATGTCGAGCGCAAGTTCCGCGAAACCCGGCTCTATCAGGTGGCGCCGATTTCGACGAACCTGATCCTGTCCTACGTCGCCGAGCACGTGCTCGACCTGCCGCGTTCATTCTGAGTTTTGGAGGGATCTGATGCGCTTCGAGACCATTCTGTACGACGTCAAGGACCGGGTAGCGACGATCACGCTGAACCGCCCGGAACACATGAACACCTGGAACGACCAGGTGGCGACCGAAGTGTACGAGGCGATGCAGGCGGCGGGCGCGGACCATGGCGTTCGCGTGATCGTTTTCACCGGCGCGGGCAAGGCGTTTTGCGCGGGCGGCGATATTCACAGCTTCGGCGGTGATCCCGCCGCGCTCATGACGAAGCTCCCGCGTCCGTTCGATATGCGCAAGCGCGCCGACTGGCAAACGCGCTGCTCTTACTACCCGGCCATTCCGAAGCCGGTGATCGCGATGCTCAACGGCGCCACTGTCGGCATTGGCCTGATCCACGCCCTTTTCTGCGACATCCGCTTTGCGTCCGAAGACGCGACCATCACGACGGCATTCGCGCGCCGCGGCCTGAGCGCGGAATACGGCATGGCCTGGATACTCGCGCGTCACGTCGGCCAGGCACATGCGCTCGACCTGCTGCTGTCGGGACGCAAGATCAAGGGGCGCGAAGCCGAACGTATGGGACTCGTGAATCGGGCAATTCCGGCGGACAAGCTGGTCGAGGAGACCTATGCGTACGCGCGTGAAATGGCGGAGTACTGCTCGCCGCGCTCGATGCGCATCATGAAGGAGCAGGTCTGGGAGGTGCCGTTCCAGACGCCCCACGAGGCGGTGATACACGCCGGGTTGGACATGCCGATCGCCAACCAGTGCGATGACTACAAGGAAGGCATGGCGAGCTTTCTCGAGAAGCGCAAGCCCAACTTCACGGACTACTGAGCACCCATAGGACTACCACCTCATGCTGAACTACGAAGTCGTCAAGAACTGGCCGATCGAAGATGTCACGCAGACATATAGCGAGCGCGACGTGATGCTGTATTCGCTGGGTCTCGGGTTGGGCGCAGACCCGCTGGACGCAGAACAGCTGCGCTACGTCTATGAAAAGGACCTGCAAGCGATGCCGACTTGCGCGGCCGCGTTCGCATGGCCGAAATCGTGGATGCGCGATTCGCGTACGGGCATCGACTACCTGAAGCTCGTGCACGGTGAGCAGGACGTTCGCTTCATGCGCCCGATGCCGGTTGCAGCGACCATCGTCAGCAAGACGCGGGTGAGCCGCATCTCGGACAAGGGCGCGGGCAAGGGCGCGATCGTCGAGCTCAAGCGTGACATCATCGACGCCTCGACGGGCGAACAACTTGCCGAAGTCCGGCAGGTCTCCTTTCTGCGCGGCGACGGCGGGTTCAGCGCCGGGTCGGGCGCGAGCGACGCGCCGCCCGAAGCGCTTCCGGCTGTGCCGGAGCGCGCGCCGGACGCGGAATACGTGTTTTCGACCGGCGCGCATGCAGCGTTGATCTACCGCCTTTCGGGCGACGCCAACCCCCTGCACGCGGACCCGGAGGTGGCATCGAAAGCCGGATTCAAGCGGCCCATTCTTCACGGCCTCGCGACCTATGGCATGGCGGGTTACGCCGCGATTCGCACCTTCGCGGGCAACGATGCAACGCGTCTGAAGCGACTCGCCTTGCGCCTGACCGCGCCGGTGTACCCCGGCGAAGAAGTGCGCTTCCAGTTCTGGCGGGACAGGGACACGCGTCTGCATCTGCGGGCGCGCGTCGACGCACGCGATGTGGTGGTGCTGAACAACGGAATCGTGGAAATTGCCTGAAACCGCGCCCGGCAGCGCCGACGTGCTTTGCCGGGCCGCGACTGGAGCCTGAAATGAAACGACCCCCATGCTCACTGTTGTTCGCGGCCCCCCGGGGGGGCTTCAGCCTCCCTTGGGGGCGGCCCGGCGGGAGGCTGAAATGGACCTGAAAGAGAGTCCCGCCGACAAGGAATTTCGCGCCACGGTGCGCGAATTCGTAGCGACTCATTTGCCCGACGACATTCGTGAACGGGTGCTGAACTTCCGCCATGTGCCGCGCGAAGACTACGTGCGCTGGCAACGCATTCTGGCCGGGAAGGGATGGGGCGCACCTGCATGGCCCGCGCAATTCGGCGGCGCCGCCTGGAATGCCGCGCAGCGCAACATTTTCGACGAGGAATGCTTTACCGCCGGCGCGCCGCGCCAGATGCCGTTTGGCCTTTCGATGGTTGGACCTGTAATCCAGAAGTTCGGCACCGACGCGCAGCGCGAACGGTTCCTGCCGCGCATCATCTCGATGGAGGACTGGTGGTGTCAGGGTTACTCCGAGCCGGGTGCGGGTTCCGATCTGGCGTCGCTCAAGACGCGTGCGGACCGTGTCGAGCGCGACGGTCAACCGTTCTACGTCGTCAACGGCCAGAAGATCTGGACCTCGTTTGCCCAATGGGCGAACTGGATTTTCTGCCTGGTCCGCACGGATGGCAGCGGCCGCCCACAGGAAGGCATCTCGTTCCTGCTGATCGATATGTCGACGCCCGGCATTACGGTCAGACCCATCCGCACGCTTGACGGCGGCCACGACGTCAACGAAGTGTTCTTCGACAATGTGGCAGTGCCAGTGAGCAATCTCGTCGGTGAGGAGCATCGCGGCTGGTCGATCGCCAAGTACCTGCTCGGCCACGAGCGGACCAACATCGCCGGCCTCGGCAACTGCAAGCGTTTCATGCGACGTCTGAAGGAGATTGCCAGCACCGAGCGTAAGCACGGCAAGCCTCTCATCGAGGACGTCCGCTTTCGCGATCGCATCGCCAGGGTGGAAATCGATTTGATCGCGCACGAATGGTCGCTGCTGCGCGTCGTCTCAGCCGAAACTGCAGGACGTCCCATCGGACCGGAGGCTTCGGTGCTGAAAATCCGCGGTTCGGAGATTCAGCAGGAGCTTACGGAGCTGATCATGGAATGCGCAGGCCCCTATGCGGTGCCTTTTGTAAGCGAAGCGCTGGAGGCGCACTGGCGCGGCGAAACCGCGAACGGCGAGCTGCTCAACGCGCTGGCCGCGCACTACCTGGACTGGCGCAAGATTTCGATCTACGGCGGTTCGACTGAAGTGCAGAAAAACATCATCGCCAAGCAGGCACTCGGCATCTGAGGACACGCCATGGACTTCACGCTGGTTGAAGAGGAACAGATGCTGGCCGACGTGGTCGGCCGTTTCGTCGAAAAGGAATACGACTTCGAGGCGAGGCGCCGTCTCGCCGCTACTCCCGAGGGCTGGTCGGCTGCGCACTGGACGACGCTGGCCGAAATGGGCGTGCTGGCGCTGAACGTGCCGCAGGATCATGGCGGCCTTGGCACGGGGCCGGTCGAGACCATGCTCGTGATGGAGGCCTTCGGCCGTGGACTCGTACTGGAGCCGTTTGTTTCGACGGCCGTGATCGGCGCGAAGCTGATCGGGCGCGCGGGACACGAGGCGCGCAAGGCCGAGCTGCTGGCCGGTATCGCCGACGGCAGCCTGAAGACCGCGCTCGCGACACTCGAACCTGGTGCGCGTTTCGATTTGTGGAACGTTGCGACGAGGGCCGAGCCAACGCGTGACGGGTTCATCCTGAATGGACGCAAAGGCGTTGTACTGCACGGCGACAGCGCGGACATTCTGCTGGTTTCGGCGCGTAGCGCAGGCGAGCAGACCGACAGGCACGGCATCACACTCTTCGCCGTCGATGCGCGAACGCAAGGCGTGAGCGTCAAAGGATTTCCGGCACTCGATGGCCAGCGTGTCGCCGAGGTAGTGCTGGACGACGTACACGTCGGTGTAACGGCTGTCATCGGCGCCGTCGATCAGGGCTACCCGTTGCTCGAGTGGGTCGTCGATCAAGGCATTTTTGCGCTGTGCGCGGAAGCGGTCGGCGCGATGTCGCGGCTGAGCGATCTGACCTTTGAATACCTGCGCACGCGAAAGCAGTTTGGTTCGCCGATCGGCAAATTCCAGGCGCTGCAGCATCGCGCCGCCGATATTTTGACCGCGGTAGAGCAGGCGGAATCGATGGTCTTCTTTGCTGCCGCGAAACTTGGCGAGGACGATGACCTGGAAGCCCATCGTGCTGTTACAGCCGCAAAGGCGCTCATTGGCCGTAGTGCACGCTTCGTGGCACAGCAAGCGGTACAACTGCACGGAGGGATGGGCATGACGGACGAACTGGCGGTGGGGTGGTACGTGAAGCGGCTCACCTGCATCGACATGACTTGGGGAAACACCGAACACCATATCGAGCTGTACGGCGCGTTCCTGTAATTGCGGTTAATCAGATGAAGAATGGTCCCGACCGCTCATACCGGTCGATTCGAAAGGAGACAACTAATGTCAGTAGCTGCTCATGGCGGGACTCCGGATCTGGCGCCAATTCCCGCGCACGTATTGCCTGAACGAGTGTTCGACATCGATATCTACAATCCGCCGGGTGCCGAAGACGACTACCATCTCTCGCTCAAGCAGTTGCACGCCGAAGGCATTCCCGACATTCTCTGGACACCCCGCAACGGCGGACACTGGATCGCGACGCGCGGCGATGACATCTATCAGATCCTCAAGGACTACGAGAATTTCTCGTCGAAGCAGCTGACAGTGCCGCTCGTCGAGCATCAACCGTTGCCGCCGATCTTCTTCGATCCTCCGCAGCACACCGCCTATCGCGCGCTGATCGCGCCCGCGTTCATGCCGCAGGCAATCGGCAAGCTCGAGGAGAAGGCGCGCGAAATGGCGATCGAACTGATCGACGGCTTTTATCCTAAGGGCGAGGTGGAATTCGTATCGGGGTTTGCGCAGCATCTTCCGATCGGCATTTTCATGAACATGGTGGCGCTGCCCGCCGAGGATCGCGAGTACTTGCTCGGCCTCGCTGACAAGATGGTCCGCCCGGTCGATGCCAACGAGAAGCTCAAGGCGCTCGGTGCGATTTTTCAGTACCTGGGGGTGAAGATTGCGGAACGCCGCGAGAACCCGGGTGACGATCTCATCAGCAAGATCGTCCATTCGAAGATCGACGGGCGCGCGCTCACCGACGAAGAAGCGCAGGGGCTCTGTGGTCTGGTGCTGATTGGCGGCCTCGACACGGTTGCCTCGGCAATGGGCTTTATCGCGCGATTCCTCGCCGGGAGCCCGGCCCACCGCAAGCAGCTCATCGATAACCCCGAACTGACGCAGAAGGCCGTGGACGAGCTTCTGCGGCGCTTCCCGGTGGTCAATCAAGGGCGGCGGATCACACACGATTTCGAGTACAAGGGCGTGCAGATGAAGGCGGGTGACATGATCATCATGCCGACCACACTGCACGGTCTGGACGAGAGAAAGTTCGACGATCCGCTGAGCGTCGATTTCACTCGGCCCACGCCGATTCATTCGACGTTCGGCAATGGCGCGCATCGTTGTCCCGGCTCGTTCCTTGCGCGCGTGGAGTTGAAGGTTTTCCTTCAGGAATGGCTTAAGCGGATTCCCGATTTCCAGATCAAGCCCGGCGAGAAAGCGGGTGTCCACGGAGGTGTGAACGGCACGCTATACCACTTGCCTCTTGTCTGGGACGTGGTCCGCTGAGGATCGGTCACAATGGCCTGAGCAAGCCATTGCGACCATGTGCGTCTGTAGAAGGGGACCCGCGGCTCGGGTGCGCCCGTCACATGGCGCGCCGACCGCTCCATCCGGGCGCGATTCTGGCACAAGCAGCTGCCTTGCAGTTTTATGGAGATGCCTTGCTCAACGCTCGCCAGACGACCTTCATGGCGTGACGGAACGAGTCTGCATTAAATGTGTCCGCGCCTGACCGGCGAAGAAAGACGACCAGACCGTGCAGATGTGAAAGGAGTAGGGCGCCGCGCAACGTGCATTCTCCCGAGGGCAAGGTTGGGTTGATCTGCGCGATCAGTTCCGCCAGGAGACCCTGAAAATCCGCAGTAGATTTCGCCATCAGGGCATGCAGAAAGGGCTCATGCTCTGCGAGGCTCCAGCATTCCAGCACAAAGGCGCTAACGCGGTTTCCGCCGCTCGCCGTCAGTACGGAGAACGCCTCGTCGACGATAACATCCAGTCGCGCTTCCGGTGGCCGGGATTTGTCCTGGGCGATCGTCCGATAGTGCTCGAAATAGCGATCCGTGTATGCCTCGATCGTGGCCCGCAATAGTTCTTCGCGGGTGCTGAAGTAGTGCTGCAAGGTCCTCAGTCGAATCCCTGCCTCGCTGGCAATTCGGCGTTGAGTGAAACCTGCGTTACCTTCGGATGCGAAGACCTCGATCGCCACTTCGATGATGGCGGGCACGCGGGTCGTTCTGTTCCCGCGCCGTTTGGGCCCGTCTGCTGCCGTGTTGCCGAGGTCTGCCGATGAGATGGTCAGGTCTTTCATCTGTTGTGCTCTCCTTGGCGTCTGCTGTCCTCTCGCTTGTTGCCAGTCCGGGACGTGTATCTGCGGGCTATACCCCGCCTGATACGAGCGCCGTTCGATCCGGATCGGGCAGCGCCGGCATTAATCTGATGATAGTCAGATGACGAATAAATATGCGTCTTCTGACTAATTATCTTTTAGATAAAGTCTGATTCAGTCACTCGCGACATCACATATCCTACCCGAATAAAGGGTAGGTTTGTCCATACCAGCATTTCCCCTGGTGTCATCTGGGCTTGATAATGGGTCGGCTGACTACTACTATTTAGTCAACCGACACATTACGCCGGGACCCGACCATTCCCGCTGTGTCGCAAGCCGAAGCAGCGGATTCGCAGGGTTTGGGGTTGGCCGGTTAGAGTCGCCAATTTGCGTTCGTGGTTGTGATGTCAGCAGCGCGCACAGGCCGTAGAAGGAGCTGGACATGAAGGTTGGGGAAGGTTCTTTGCGTTGGCTGATCGACAAGTGGATTGCGCCCACTGCAACCACCTCGGTGCACATCACCCGATGTACTTTCGCAAATTCAGGCCAGACGAGGTGTGTACTTGCGCGGTCGTCCGCCGCTGAGAACTCCCTCGCGATATTCTTCTTTCGGCACGACGACGGGGCATGGCGCGTGTTCCCGCCTCCTCCCCGCAAACCAGAAAGGCACTTCTACGCAGGAACGGGATAAGCGATTCGTCTGATCGCGGTCCATGACCAGCCTATACAAAAGGACTGCAGAGGAAACTGATCCGATCGCACAAGCTATTGATTCATCATCGGCTCGGACGGTTTTCCGAAAGCCATCCATGGTTTGCATCGTCAATCTGCGCAGTCGAATCGGACACCTCGCAAATGCAAGCGTCGCCACTGTCTCATCCGCGTCACGCGGCCATGCGCGGACCGCTTCGAGTTCATCACCAAACTCAAATCCACGTTTACCCCGCATTTTGAACGTCGTTCGGAAAATTGCATCACTTAGGGGTGAGCGAGCGTTGACAGTCGAGTTTCGAGCGTTTATCTTTCCGAACAGCATTCGCATTCTGGTGACGCTGTGGGAGGTATCCGAGGCGCGATGCTGACGAGGTAGGGAGGCCGGTTTCGCTTCATTGCAAAAGTCTGCGGCAGTCCAAAGGCCTGGGCCTTTTCTGCGGCAGCGCGACAAAGACAAGAGGAGACGCATGAAACAGAAGAGTCTAAAGCCAAGTGCGATCAGCCTTGGCGTGCACGCGACCTGCATCGCTGCAGCGTGCGGGTTGTGGAGCGCAAACGCCAACGCCTTCCACTTCGATGTGCCGAACCCGGACATCGACATGGAATGGGACAACACGGTGCGTGCGGACTACGGCATCCGGCTTCAGAACCCGAGCCACTTCTACACGAACAGCCCGACCTACGACGAAGGCGATCTATCGACGCCGAAGTTCAGCACGATCCAGTCGATGCTGAACCTCTACAGCGAATTCGATTTCAAGTACAAGGACACGTCCGGCTTCCGCATCAGTATGGACGCGTGGTACGACCCGACGTTCAAGAATCACAATACGAGCAATCCTGCATTTCCTCCGAACTATCCGAACAACGAGTACACCAGCTACATCAAGAAGTACTACCAGGGGCCGAGCGCCGAGCTGCGTGATGCGTTCGTGTTCCACACTTTTGACCTCGGTGGTCACTCTGTCAACGTCAAGCTCGGCCGGACGGCAGTCACCTGGGGGCAGTCGGCGTTTGCTACGCTGGGTGGCGCGAACTCGGTGGCCATCGGTCAGCAGCCGCTCGACCTGATGAAACTGACGCAGAGCCCGAGCGCTTCGCTCAAGGAAATCGTGTTGCCGACGGCTCAGGCCAACGTGACGACGAGCATTACCGACACGTTCTCCCTCGGCGCGCAGTACACGTTCGAATGGAATCACGATCGGCTGCCTGAAGGCGGCACATATTTCGGCGGTGCCGATCCTATTCTTTACGGCCCTCCGATCGCCAGCTACCAAAACATTCCGGGGCTGGGCACATTCGCGATTCCGCGCATCGCGCCGACGAAAGGCCAGATCGGCGATATCGGCATCGACGGCAAGTGGCGTGTCGATTCGATCGCAACGACCTATGAATTTACGTACCGCCACTTCGCCATGAAGATGCCGTGGGCGGCGGTGCTACTCCCGGGTGCCGGACCCGAACTCTTCCCGGGCACCAACCTTCCCGGTGTTACGGCGAAGTACGGCAACGACGTGAACCTGATCGGCGCTGGCTTCAACAGTGCGATCGGCAGCGCGGCAGTGGCAGGCGAGCTGTCGTATCGCTGGAACATGCCACTCAATGCCGTCAACACGACGACGGTCAACGATGCGCCGACGGGTCGCACGCTGCACGGTCTGCTGAACGTCACGCAGTCGTTCGGCAAGACGCCCATGTGGGACAACATGTTCCTGCAGGCGGAATTCGCGTTCAACCAGCTGCTAAGCGTGCAATCGAATGCGCGGAACTTTGCCAATTCCAGCTATGACACCACGGGCCAATGTTCGGCATCGGGCAACTCCGCGTTTAACAACTGCTCGACGCGCTTCTGGGCCGGGATCGGCATTGGTGCGAGCCCGCAGTGGTATCAGGTATTCCCTGGGGTTGATTTGACGATGCCGCTGTTCGTTAATCTGAATCTGAAGGGCTACTCATCTGTCATCGCGCCAGCGGCCGAAGCACAGGGGCAGAACACCTTCGTGGTCGGGCTTGATTTCACGATCTACAACAAGCATGAGGTGGACATTACCTACACCTACTACATGAACAAGAAGGGGTACTCAACGGCGGGAGCCGCGACGGCGCTCGGTGCACCGTACAGCGACAAGTCGTGGATCGGCATCACCTATCAGACAACGTTTTGATGATGGAGGCACGTGTGAAAAGTTTCCCAAAGCTTCTTAAGGCGCTGGCGATACTCGCCGCGGTTTGGGCCTCACCGTATACGCTGGCGATCGAGAGTGGGATCACGCCGTTCGGCGCGGAAATTGCCGGCAACAAGGACGGCACGATTCCAGCATACACGGGGGGCATCAAGGACTTTCCGACCGGGTTCAAGGCCGACTCCGGAAAATGGGCCGACCCGTTTCCCGGTGAAAAGCCGGTTCTGCAAATCACGGCTCAGAACTATCAGCAATACGCCGACAAACTGAGCGCCGCCTCGATCGAGCTGTTCAAGCGCTATCCGACTTACCGGATGGACGTTTACCCGACGCACCGCTCGGTTTCGTATCCGGACTGGTATCTCCAGAACTCGGAAAAGGACGCGGAAAGTGCCAAGCTCGAAAAAAACGGCCTTTATATCGATGGGGCGTTCGGCGGCAAGCCGTTCCCGGTGCCGAAAAACGGTCAGGAGGCGCTGTGGGACTGGGAATTACGCTACGTCGGAACGGCCCAGAAAAACAACGTGAAGACGTGGCTCGTCGATTCGAGCGGCACGCCGATTCTTGCTGCGCAGTTCAAGAGTTCGCTGCTCTATCCATATTTCGAGCCGAAGGACGAAGCGGAGTTTCGCAAGAAGGGCCCCCTCGCGATCTGGTATCAGGTATATAACGACTACGCGTCACCGGCCCGCCTGATTGGCGACACGACGCTCTTCTGGTACTTCACGGATTCGGCCGATCACGATCAGCAATCGTGGGAATACAACCCGGGCCAACGCCGCGTGCGCGTGGCGCCCGATCTCGCCTACGACACGCCGAACCCCGGCTATTCGGGCGCGATCACGATGGACGACATCCAGTTGTTCTACGGCAAGATCGATCGCTGGAACGCGAAGCTGGTCGGCAAGAAGGAAATGTACATTCCGTACAACGACTACAAGCAGCAGTACGACACGCCGGCCAGCAAGATCACCACGCCGCATTTCGTGAATCCCGATTATGTCCGGTGGGAGCTGCACCGCGTATGGGTCGTGGAGCTGACGCTCAAGCCGGGCGCGCGTCACATCTACAGCAAGAAGACGCTGTACTTCGACGAGGATGGCGGCGGGGGAATGATGGATGCCTACGACCAGTCCGGCAAGCTCTATCGGGCCGGCTTTGAGACCACGGTTCCAGCGTACGACTACAAGGTGCCGTATTCGCTCGGTAACTGGTTCTACGACTTCAACAGCGGCATTTATATCTTCGGTAGCCATCCGGCGGACTCGCCCGGGATTTTCTTCAACGTGAATTTCCCAAATGACTACTTCACGCCGGAGCGTATGCAATCCGCGGGTGTGCGCTAATTGCGCGCCGAGTTGAGGATGAGGTATTGAGTGATGCGTCCTGCCCGGCTTGCCTGGCGGGCACAAGGAAGGGCGCAGCACGTGCGCCGTGCCGGCTATGGCATGGCGCACAAAGAAGTTTTCATAAAAAGCTCAGAACTGTTCGCGTGATCGATCGCCAGTTACTGTGAAGGAGACACAATGCGCAAGACCCTGTTTCGTTGGCTGGCAATCGTCGCCGCGGCATGCGCCGCGAGCGGGTCGGTCTACGCCGAATTCGCCGACCCGATGCGCTCGCCCGCCGTCATCAACCCGCAGGCCGCGCATGAACCGCTGATGGCGCTGGCGCAGGCCGGACAGCGCCTGGTCGCGGTAGGTCCGCGCGGAGCAATTCTCGTATCGGACGACGCAGCCGTGCACTGGCGCCAGGTACAGGTGCCGGTGAGTTCCGATCTGGTGGCCGTTACGTTCAAGTCGGCCGCGCTGGGCTGGGCGGTCGGACACGACGGCGAGGTGCTCCATACCACCGACGGTGGCAATAGCTGGACGCGACAGCTCGACGGCCAGCAGGCGGCCAGGCTGATGAGCGAGTACTACGCGAAGCAACCGGGCGATTCACCTGATCTCAAGGCATCGCGCGAAGAGGCCGAGCGCTTTGAAGCAGACCAGGGAGGCCGTCCGTTTCTCGACGTCTGGTTCGATGACGAGCGTTCCGGCTGGGTCATCGGTTCGTTCAACATCATTTTTCATACCGACGACGGCGGCAAGAGCTGGGTGCCCTGGTTCGACCGCGTCGACAATCCCAACGCATTGAACCTGCATGCGATGCGCCGTATCAACGGCACGCTTTATATCGCGGGCGAACAGGGGCTGCTGCTCAAGCTCGATCCCGACAAGCAGCGTTTCGTCGCGGTGCCTACGCCGTCGAAGGGTAGCTTCTTCGGTCTCGCTTCCACGCACAACGCGATGATCGTCTACGGTCTGCTCGGCAACGCGTATCGCTCCACCGACGGCGGCGCGACGTGGGACAAGATCACGCTGCCGACCGGCGCGAGCATTCTCGCTTCGGCTGAACTGCCGAACGGTCACCTTATTCTCGCGACCCAGGCGGGCGAGCTGCTCGAGAGCGTCGACCAGGGGGCAACGTTTCATACACTCGGCGCGAGCCAGCCGGGCGGCATCTTCGCCATGGCGCTGCGCGGCGACACCGCGGTGCTGGCCGGTGCGGCCGGCCTGTCGCGGATCGCATTGTCGAAGTTGCACTAGGGGGAGCAGACATGGCTGGCGGCAACAATGCCCAATTCGACAAGATGCCCGTGGTGGCGGATCTTGCCAGCTTCGATACGCGCTCGGGTAACGCGCTCGAGCGGTTGATCTTCAACCGGCGTCCGTGGCTCATCATCATCTGCGCGATCATCACGGCGGTGCTTGGATTTCAGGCGCTGCGGCTCGATGTGAATGCGAGCTTCGAGAAGATGATTCCGCTGTCGCATCCGTACATCAAAAACTACCTCGCCAACAAGGCGGATCTGAAAGGACTCGGCAATTCGCTGCGGATCGTCGTCGAGAATCCGTCGGGTGACATCTACGATCCGAAATATCTCGCGGCGCTGCGGCGTATCAACGACGCGTTGTTCCTGATTCCGGGCGTCGACCGGCCTGGCGTGAAGTCGCTCTGGATGCCGATCGTGCGCTGGAACGTGGTCACGGAGCGCGGCTTCGCAGGGGGACCGGTGATGCCGGACGGCTTCGACGGGTCCGCGCAGGCAGTCGAACAGCTGCGCACCAACGTTGCCCGCGCCAACATCGCGGGCAACCTCGTGTCGAACGATCTGCATTCGAGCATGATCCAGCTGCCGCTGCTCGATCATTACGCCGATACCGGCAAGCCGCTCGACTACGCGAAGCTCTCGCACCGGATCGACGAGGTCATCAAAGCGGAGGGCCGCGGCGAGGTCCGGGTTCACGTGGTGGGCTTCGCGAAACTGATCGGCGACCTGATCGACGGACTCAAGCTGGTAGCGATGTACTTCGGCGTGGCCGCGGGGATCGCCCTCGTCGTGATCTTTCTCTATACGCGCTGCTATCGCAGCACGCTGCTGGTGGTGGGGTGTTCGCTGATTGCGGTGGTCTGGCAGCTCGGCATCATTCGCACGCTCGGCTATGTGCTGGACCCGTACTCGGTGCTCGTACCGTTTCTCGTTTTCGCGATCGGCGTCTCGCACGGCGCGCAGAAGATGAACGGGATCACGCAGGACATCGGGCGTGGCACGCATCGCTACGTGGCGGCGCGCTACACGTTCCGGCGGCTTTTCCTCGCCGGTCTCACGGCGTTGCTCGCGGACGTGGTTGGCTTCGCCGTGCTGATGGTGATCGACATTCCGGTAATCAAGGATCTGGCATTTACCGCGAGCGTTGGCGTGGGCGTGCTGGTCTTCACCAACCTGCTGCTGCTGCCGGTACTACTGTCATACATTGGTGTGAGTCCGTCGGCTGCACGACGCAGCGTGCGTGGCGAGCAGAACGACGCGCGCGGCACCTCGTCGGCGGGCGCGTTGTGGAATCTGCTCGATCGCTTCACCGAGCGCCGCTGGGCTGTCGGTGCGATCGTTTGTGCGGCGGCGCTCACGGTGTTCGGCTGGTCGATCAGTCAGCACCTGCAGATCGGCGACCTCGATTCGGGCGCGCCGGAACTCAGGCCGGAGTCGCGTTATAACCTCGATAACGCGTACACCAACGCGCACTACGGTCTGTCGAGCGACCTGTTCGTCGTGATCGGCAAGTCGTCGCACGGCACCTGCGACGCCAACAACTTCCCGCTGGTGCTCGAGGCCGACCGGCTCGAAACCGCACTGCGGGGCGTGCCGGGGGTGCAGACCACCACCTCGGTCGGCGGTCTCGCGCGCTGGATGACGTCCGGGTTCTACGAGGGCTACCCGAAGTGGTACACGATCGACCGCGTGCCTTCGATCGTGAACAAGACGGTGTGGCAGATCCTGCTCGATCATCCTGATCTGCTGAGCCAGACCTGCGGCACAGCACCGGTCATCGCCTATCTGACCGATCACAAAGCGGCGACGCTGTCGCGCGTGATGGAGGCTGCAGAGGCATTCGCGAAAACCCATAGCGACGCCGATCATCAGTTCCTGATGGTCGCCGGGTCGGCGGGCATCGACGCGGTGACGAACGTCGTTGTCGCCAAGGCGAACCGCACGATGCTGTTGATGGTGTATGCAGCGGTGATCCTGCTGTGCTTCATCACGTTCCGCAGCTGGCGCGCGGTCGTGGTGGCGGTCGTGCCGCTCGGGATCACGTCGGTGCTGTGCGAGGCGCTGATGGTCAAGCTCGGCATCGGCGTGAAGGTGGCAACGCTGCCGGTGATCGCGCTGGGCGTGGGCATCGGCGTCGACTATGCGCTCTATCTGCTGAGTGTGCAGCTCGCGTATCAGCGCGCTGGGCAGCCGCTGCGTGTAGCCTATCGGCACGCGGTGCAGTTCACCGGGAAGGTCGTGGCGCTGGTCGGCGTGACGTTGGCTGCCGGCGTCATAACGTGGGCGTTCTCGCCGATCAAGTTCCAGGCCGATATGGGCATCCTGCTCACGTTCATGTTCCTGTGGAACATGATCGGCGCGCTGATCCTCATTCCGGCGCTGTCGCATTTCCTGCTGCAAGGCATTTCGCGTAAAGCAGTGGCGAAGGGCGGCGCCGCCGGTTCCACGAAGGTCGAGGCCTGTAGCGGTGAGGCAACGCTGCGGTCGTGACTGCGGAACGGGTGCCGCTCTTCGCGCGGCACCCTGGCAGGACAAAAGAATTGGCCCGCTATCTACGGAGATAGCGGGCCGGGTTGCCTGCAGGTCATGCGGCGCGTTGGGGCGAGCCACTCGTTGCGCTACACCACGGACATCGAGAAGCTCAGGATCTCCGAGACCCCGCCGTCGACCATCAGCATTTGCCCATTCATGTAGGAGCTCGCTTCGGAGGCGAGAAAAACCGCGACGCCGCCGAGTTCCTCGGGGTTCCCCCAGCGTCCCACCGAGATATGCGAACGCACGATTTCCTTCATCTGCGGGTTGGACGTGACGGGCTCGGCCATTTCGGTGAGAAAGTAGCCGGGGCAGATGCCGTTGCAACGAATGCCGTGTCGGCCCAGTTCCGCGCCGAGCGATTTCGTCAGTCCGGCAATCGCGTGCTTGCTGGCCACGTATGCCTGCAGCTTCTCGCGACCGAGCACCGACACATAAGACCCGACGTTGATGATGCGTCCGTGTCCGCGTTCGATCATCTGGCGCGCAACTTCCTGCGCGAGCACGTAGGCGGCCGTGACGTTGGTATCCATCGTTCTTTGCCACATGTCGAGGTTCGACTGCAGAAAATCACTCCACTCGCAAATGCCGGCATTGTTGAGCAGGACGTCGATGCGTCCGTGGCGTGCAAGGACGTTGCGAACGCCGTTTCTGATTGCGCCCTGATCGGTGAGGTCGAACGGTTCGATATCGACGTCGCCGCCCGCTTTACGAATCGATTCCGCAGCGGTTTCGAGGCTCGCGCGCGAACGCGCGCACAGTATCACCGTCGCACCCGCTGCCGCCAGCGCGTTAGCCATGGCGAAACCGAGGCCGCGCGACGCGCCGGTGACGAGCGCAATCTGTCCTTCCAGTGAAAAGAGTTTCATAGTCTGACTCCGTGGATCATGCGAAGGCTGGTTACCGGTGGCGAATGACGATCTTGCCGAAATGCTGCTGGCTTTCGAGGTGCCGCAGCGCATCCGGTACGCGCGCAAAGTCATAAACCGAGTCGATGACGGGCTTGAGCTTGTGCAGTCCGATCGCGCGGTTCATCGCTTCGAAATCCTGACGGGAGCCGACGCGGATCGGCGCGATCGACAGCCCGCGCGTGAAGAATCCTTCGCCGGGAGAAGGGGCGCCGGTCAGCAGTCCGACCACGCTGATGCGCCCGCTGTCGCGAGTGGCGGCAATGGACTTGCCGAAGGTTTGGGCGCCGCCCACCTCGACGACCAGATCGACCCCAAAGCCATCGGTCAGGCGCAGCACGGCGTCATCCCAATTCGGCGTGTCGCGGTAGTTGATCGTGGCGTCGGCGCCGAGTTCGGCAAGCCGTTTGAGCTTCGCTTCGCTCGACGAAGTCGCGATCACGCGCGCGCCGAACAGACGGGCGAGCTGCAGAGCGAACAGCGATACCCCGCCAGAGCCCTGTACGAGCACGGTTTGGCCCGGCAGCAGCGGCGCATGCTGGCACAGCGCGTTCCATGCGGTGAGCGCGGCGCAAGGCAGCGTTGCGGCCTCCTCGTCGGAAAGATGATCCGGAACGCTAACCAGTTCTTCCTCGCTCAGCACCGCCTTGTCGCGCAGCATGCCTTCGACGATAGCGCCGCGGCCCAGCGTATCCGCGTGTTGCGGGCGGGTGCCGCCGTGCCAGTTCTGCGCGAAATTGGCCATCACCCGGTCGCCGGGTCGGAAGCGCCGCACGCCTGGGCCGACGGCAAGCACGACGCCCGCGCCGTCCGAGGCCGGAATGAAGTTGGGCGCCATCCAGTCGCGATACGCACCGTTGATCAGCAGCAACTCGCGGAAATTCAACGAACTCGCATTGACCTGTACCAGGACCTGATGAGCGCCGGGCGGCGCCGGATCGGGTTCCTCGCGTAGTGCCAGACCCGCAATACCTTCAAACCGTTCACATCGATAGAGCTTCATTGGTCGTCTCCATGGTGTCGAACGAGGGCGTCGAATTGAGCGACAAGCGACGTTCTCCTCATTCTTCTCGTTGACAGCTACAAAAAGATGAGTTCAGAATATAGAACATTGTTCAACAAAGCGTTCGGAGCGTCAAATTGAAAATACTGGTCGCGGTGAAGCGCGTGATCGACTACAACGTGAAACCTCGGGTGAAGTCCGATGGTTCGGGCGTCGATCTGGCCAACGTGAAAATGGCCATGAACCCGTTCGATGAGATCGCGGTGGAGGAGGCGGTGCGCCTCAAGGAAGCGGGCGTGGCGAGTGAAGTCGTCGTGGTGTCGGCGGGAACCACGCAATCGCAGGAGGTACTGCGCACGGCGCTCGCGATGGGGGCTGATCGCGCAGTGCTGGTGGAAAGCGACGCGGATCTGCAGCCGCTCGCGGTCGCCAAGCTGCTGGCCGCCGTGGCCGCGCGGGAAACTCCGCAACTGGTGCTGCTCGGCAAGCAGGCCATCGACAACGACGCGGGACAAACCGGCCAGAAGCTCGCCGCGTTGCTCGGTTGGCCGCAAGCCACGTTCGCGTTCAAGACGGAAGTGGACGGTCAACAACTACTCGTCACGCGTGAGATCGATGGCGGACTCGAACGTGTCGCGCTCGATCTGCCGGCGGTGGTCACGACGGACTTGCGTCTGAACAGTCCGCGCTACGTGACGCTGCCCAACATCATGAAAGCGAAGAAGAAGCCGCTGGAGACGCTGAGCCCCGACGCGCTGGGGGTCGACGTTGCACCTCGTCTGAAGGTTCTCGAAGTGACCGAGCCGCCGGCGCGTAAGGGCGGCGTGATGGTTCCCGATGTTGCAGCGCTGATTGAAAAGCTTCGTAACGAAGCGAAGGTGATCTGATCATGACTATTCTCGTTATCGCCGAACACGACAACGCAAGCCTCAAGCGCGCCACGCTCAACGCCGTCACGGCGGCGGGCGCTGCGGGCGGCGAGATTCATGTACTGGTCGCAGGCCACGGCGCGTCGGCGGTGGTAGAGCAGGCCGCGAACGTTGCCGGCGTCGCCGAAGTGCTCGTCGCGGATGCACCCGAATACGCGCATGGGCTGCCGGAAAATCTGGCCGCACTCGTCGTTTCGCTGGCTAGCGGTTATACGCACGTGATCGCGGCCTCCACGGCCGTGGGCAAGAACTTCATGCCGCGGGTAGCCGCGCTGCTCGACAGCGCGCAGATTTCCGACGTGATCGCTTTCAAGGCCCCCGATGTGTTCGTGCGTCCGATCTACGCCGGCAATGCACTCGCCACGGTCCAATCGTCCGACGCAATCAAGGTCGTCACGATTCGTCCGACCGCCTTCGATGCGGCCGCTACCGGTTCGGCCGCCGCGCCGTCGCGCGCAGTCGCATCCGCAGCGGCTTTCGACAAGGCACGTTTCGTCGGCCAGGAACTGACGAAATCGAGCCGGCCGGAGCTTGCGGCAGCCAACATCGTGGTGTCGGGCGGCCGAGGCATGCAGAACGGCGACAACTTCAAACTGCTCGACGCGCTCGCGGACAAGCTTGGCGCCGCGGTCGGCGCGTCGCGCGCCGCGGTCGACGCCGGCTTCGTGCCGAACGACTATCAGGTCGGCCAGACCGGCAAGATCGTCGCGCCTCAGTTGTATATCGCGGTGGGTATCTCGGGCGCGATTCAGCACCTCGCCGGTATGAAGGACTCGAAAGTCATCGTCGCGATCAACAAGGACAGCGAGGCGCCGATCTTTCAGGTGGCCGACTACGGTCTGAGCGCCGACCTCTTCGACGCTGTCCCGGCAATGACCGCGGCGCTCGATTGACGTTCGCCCGGATTGACACCGACCAGAACGCTGTTCAAGATAATTGAACAGCTAGTTGCAATATGGCAGTCGACTGCGCGGCCGCCACATAAAAAGCCGGAACCGGTGCCTACGCCGGCCATATGACGAAGGAGATAACAATGGGTAACACCAGTCCCGATTCGTGTGAGCACACTGTCCGCCTCGATTTTGTCCCGAAGGACAGTTACCTGTCGAAGCAGTTTCTCGAGCGCGAGAACGAGCGCCTCTGGCCGCGAATCTGGCAGGTCGCCTGCCGTCTGGAAGAGATTCCCAACGTGGGCGACTTTGTGACCTTCGACGTGGCCGGCGAATCGATCATCGTGGTACGAACCGCGGGAGATCAGATCAAGGCCTTCTTCAACGTCTGCCAGCACCGTGGCCGGCGCCTGACTAATGGCTGTGGCAAGGCCGCGAAATTTCACTGCGCCTATCACGGCTGGCAGTGGAATCTGGATGGCAGTCTTGCGCGTGTGCTCGACAGGCAAGATTGGGAAGGTTGCCCGGACATGGCTGACGGGGACCTTCGTCTCACGGACGTGCTGGTCGATACGTGGGGCGGGTTCGTGTTCATCAATATGGATCCGGACGCAGAGCCGCTCGCGAAATTTCTCGACCCGGTGCCGGAGATCACGAACTGCTTCGAGTTCGAAAAGATGCGCTACCGCTGGTACAAGTCGATTCGTCTGCCGTGCAACTGGAAGGTTGCACTCGAAGCGTTCAACGAGGGTTATCACGTAGCGGCAACCCATCCGCAACTGCTCGACGTCGCCGGCGATGACGTGACGCGCAGTTTCTCCTATGGCCGCCATGGGATGTTTGGTTATTCGACGGCTACGCGGTTGATCGGCGCGCCCTCGCCGCGAACCGGCAAGCCGATGCCGGAAGACGTACGCCAGGGGCTCGTGAACTTTTTCCGGGTAATGGAAGAGACTCTGAAGGCGATCAATACCGCGCGCGATTACGAAGCCGCGAAGCGCCTGATGACCGAAATGTCGCCGTCGGGTAACCAGTTCGAAGTCCTTGGGAAGGCGATGGAATTTCAGCGCGAGGCGGCCATCGCCGAGGGTGCGGGCTGGCCCGAGATCTCTTTCGAGCAACTGGGTCGCGCGGGAGCGGACTGGCACGTCTTTCCGAATCTGGTGTTCCTGCCGTACCCGGACGGCGCGTTGTTCTATCGCGCGCGGCCGGATGGCGACAATCCGGATTCGTGTATCTACGACATCTGGTCGCTGCAGCGCTTCGCGCCTGGGGCGGAGCCGCCGTTGAAGCGCGAGTTCTATTACGGCGTGGACGACTGGAAGGAGAACGCGCAGGAGAACTTCGGCCTGATCCTGTGGCAGGACTTCCAGAACATGACCAACGTTCAGCAGGGCATGAAGTCGCGCGGCTTCAAGGGTTTGCGCACCAATCCGCTGCAGGAATCGTCGGTTTCGAACTTCCATCGCGCGCTGCGCGAATTCATCGCGCGGGATGAGTGATGTCGACGAACTGGGACGCAACCTACGACTTCGTGGTGGTCGGCAGCGGCGGGGGTTCGATGTGTGCGGCGCTTGCCTGCAAGTCGGTCGGCAAAGAAGCACTGATCATCGAGAAGCAGGCGAAGGTCGGCGGCTCGACCGGATATTCGGGCGGGGTCTGGTGGCTTCCGAACAATCATGTGATGAAGCGTCACGGCGTCAGCGATTCCTATGAACGCGCGCGCCAGTACTTCGATGCGGCGGTTACTTATCAAGGGCCGGGGACTTCTGACGCGCGACGCGAGGCTTACTTGCGCACCGGCCCGAAGATGGCCGAGTTTCTCGAGCAGCAGGGGATGCAGTTCGTGTACGCGGACGGCTGGTCCGATTACTACGACACGCTGCCCGGCGGCGAGCCGCGTGGCCGGTCGCTGCTGGCCAGGTTGTTCGACGTGAAGGAACTGGGCGAATGGGCGCCGCGTCTGTCGCGCTACAAGGGCCCGTCGATGCCGGCCAACTCGGACGAGTATCCGCAACTGTTTCTGATGAAGCGGACGTGGGGCGGCAAGCGCAAGGCGATGCAACTGGGTGGCCGGATGCTCTATCAGAAGATTACCGGCAAGGAGCTCGTGGCCAACGGCGCGGCGATTCAGGGGCGCATGCTGCAGATGGCGCTGCGCGCGAACGTGCCGATCTGGACGGACACGCCGGTGCGCGAGTTCATCGTCGAGGATGGACGCGTGACCGGCATCGTCGCGGTACGCAGCGGCCGCGAGTTGCGCGTGCGCGCTCGCGAAGGCGTCCTGCTGAATACCGGCGGCTTTTCACACAATGCAGAAATGCGCCGCAGGTACCAGCCGCAGCCGTCGTCCGCGGACTGGACCAATGCGAATCCGGGCGATACCGGTGAAATCCTGCAAGCCGCGATTGCGCTCGGCGGCGCAGTGGACTGCATGGAGGAAGCGTGGTGGGTCGTGACGTCGCTCGGTCCCAACGAGGAACTGCCCGAAGGTGCACGCGCACCGGATGGCTCGCCGCTGCCGTTCATGCATCACCTCGACCTGTCGCTGCCGTTTTCGATCATGGTCGATCGGGACGGCGAGCGCTTTTGCGACGAAGCGGGAGCGTACATGGAAATCGGTCAACGCATGTACCAGCGCCACAAGCAGACGGGTAAGGCCGTTCCCGCATGGGTCGTCATGGACAGCCGGCAGCGTAAGTACTACCCGTGGGGCACGGCGATGCCGGGCCAGATTCCGCAGAAGTGGCTCGACAGTGGATACATGATCAAGGCTGACACGCTCGAAGAACTGGCCGCGAAATGCAGCATCGACCGTGCTGGGCTGCTCGGGACCGTCAAGCGCTTCAACGGCTTCTGCGAAACGGGCGTCGACGAAGATTACGGTCGCGGCTCGCGCGCATTCGATCGCTGTCATGGAGACCCGACCATCAAACCGAACCCCAATCTCGGGCCGATCGAGGACGGGCCGTTCTACGCCGTGCGCATGTATCCAGGGGATGTGGGCACGGCAGGCGGTCTCGTGACCGACGAATACGGGCGCGTGCTGAAGGACGATGGTTCGCAAATCCCTGGGCTGTACGCCACCGGCAACTGCACGGCATCCGTGGTTGGCCGGTGTTATCCGGGCGCCGGCAGCAGCATCGGCGCATCGTTCGTGTTCGGTTACATCGCGGCGCTGCATGCGAGCGGCGCGCAAAAGATCTGGTGACACAGGAGAGTGACGAATGAATGCCTATCAGCCGCCCAGCAGCGAAGTCCTGGTCGACATCTACAGGCGCATGGCTCTCATCAAGCAGAACGATGAGCGCTTTCGTGCCGTTATCAAGGCCGGCAAGCTGGTGATGCCGTACTACTCGCCGCGCGGCCAGGAAGTGATTCCGTCGGCGATGTCGGTGTGTCTCAGCGACGACGACTACATCTGCACGATCTACCGCGGCGTCCACGACATGATCGCCAAAGGTGTGCCGCTCAAGGAACTCTGGGCCGAGCTCGGAGGGCGAGTGACGGGGACCTGCAAAGGCAAGGGCGGCCCGATGCACGTCACGCATCCCGCGTCGGGCGTCATGGTGACGACCGGCATTGTCGGCAGTTCGATGCCGATCGCAAATGGGCTTGCGCTCGCCGCGCAGATTCGTGGTGAATCGCGCGTGGCCGTGGCCTACTTCGGTGACGGCGCATCAAACATTGGCGCCTTCCACGAGTCGCTGAACATGGCGTCCGTGTGGAAGTTGCCGGTGATTTTCGTCTGCCAGAACAACGGCTATGCCGAGCACACCAAATACGCGTATGGCACGTCCGCGCCGAACATCGCCCAGCGCGCCGTCGCGTACCAGATGCCGGGCATCACGGTGAACGGCAACGATCCGATTCAGATGCACAAGGCGGCGCACGAAGCGGTCGAACGCGCGCGCAACGGCGGCGGCCCGACGCTGATCGAAGCGAACACGTTCCGCTTTCAGGGGCACGTGTTCGGCGACCCCGACGCCTATATGGACAAGCACGAAAAGGCCGCCTGGCTCGCGAAGGATCCGGTGCCGCTGTTCCGTCAGTGGCTCATCGATGCGAAGCATGCGACCGAGGAGCAACTGGTTGCGATGGAAGCCGAACACGAGGCGCAGATCGACGCTGCGGTCGAATTCACGCTGTCGAGCGAATATCCCGATGTCGCGGAGCTTCGGCGCGACATCTTCAAGGACGAGGTGCTTGCATGAGCCAGCAGCCAACCAACATCAACACCATCCAGGCGGTCAACTTCGCGCTCGACGACGCGATGGCCGCCGACGCCAACGTAATCGTGCTGGGTGAAGACGTTGCCGACGGCCAGGAGGGCGGCATTGTCGGCGTAACGAAGGGACTGTCGTCGAAATACGGCACGTCGCGGGTGCGTTCGACGCCGATTTCGGAGCAGGCCATCATCGGTGCGGCAATCGGCGCTTCGATGGTCGGGATGCGTCCTGTGGCGGAAATCATGCTGATGAACTTCACGACCGTCGCGATGGACATGATCGTGAATCACGCCGCGAAGCTGCGGTTCATGTCGGGCGGACAGACCCATGTGCCGATCGTCATCCGCACCATGACGGGTGCGGGCTTCGGCACGGGTGGTCAGCACGCCGACTACCTCGAGGCCTGGTTTGCGCACGTTGCCGGCATCAAGGTCGTCACACCGTCGAATCCTGCCGATGCGTATGGCCTGATGCTGTCCTGCATCCGCGATGACGACCCTTGCCTTTTCATCGAGAACATGCCGACCTACTGGAATCCGGGCAGTGCGCCGGAGCGCGGCGTGGCGATTCCGCTTGGCAAAGCCAACGTGATTCGCGCGGGTACCGACGTGACGGTGATCAGCTACAGCCGCCGCGTGCAGGAAGCCATGGCTGCAGCCGAAGCGCTGGCGAAAGATGGTGTCGCCTGCGAAGTGATCGATTTGCGCACTGTCTCTCCGTTGGATACCGAAACTATCCTGACTTCGGTTGCAAAAACCGGGCGCGCCGTTGTCGTGCACGAAGCCGTCAAACCGTTCGGCGTGGGTGCGGAAATCGCATCCCGTATCTACGAAGCCCTCTTTCGCGAGCTCAAGGCGCCCGTGCAGCGCGTAGGCGCGCAATTCTGCCCCGTGCCGTTCTCGAAGCCGCTCGAAGACGCGTTCGTACCGGGCGTGGCCGAAATCGAATCGGCGGTTCGCGCGACGCTGAAATGACCAGCACGAACACCCGGAATTCCATCATCAATAGAGCAAGGTCATGACCACACAAGTGCTGCTTCCCAAACTGGGCTTTTCCATGAACGAAGGCACGCTAGCCGAATGGCTGGCGGACGACGGCGCAACCGTGAGCGAAGGGCAGATTCTCTATGCGCTCGAAAGCGACAAATCGATTCAGGAGGTCGAGTCGCCCGCGTCGGGCACGCTGCGCATCGTTGCCCAGGTTGGCGAAGTGTATCCCGTCGGCACGGTGCTGGCGGAAATCGTCTGATTGGCCGTAGGCCGTCACGCTGTCCAACAGTCGTTCGAAGAGGCATCCGCGATGAGTGTCGAATCCGTTGCTACGCGACCGCAGTCCGATGTGAATACCGGCCCCGGCGAGGCTGCAGTCCCCGCTTTCGGCGCGAATCTGCCGCCTTGGCCGCAGGTCGATTTCGCCGAATTCGGCGAGGTGGAAGTCAAGCCGGTGTCGCGCATCCAGAAGCTCACAGGAGCCTTCCTGTCGCGCAACTGGCTGACGATCCCGCATGTGACCCACCACGACGACGCTGATATTACGTCGCTCGAAAGTTATCGCAAGGCCCGTAACGAGGCGGGCACGGCGGTTAAGCTGACGCCGCTCGTCTTCCTTATCAAAGCCGTGGTGCGGGCTTTGCAGGAGTTCCCGCAATTCAACGCGTCGCTCGACGGTGACGGCAAAAACATCGTTCTGAAGAAGTACTTCCACATCGGGGTCGCCGTGGACACGCGCTTCGGATTGCTGGTGCCGGTGCTGCGCGATTGCGACAGGAAGAGCGTCGAAGAACTCTCGGCGGAACTTGCGGCAATTTCGCAGAAGGCGCGCGAAAAGGGTTTGTCGATGGCAGAGATGTCGGGCGGTTGCTTTTCGATCAGTTCGCTCGGCGGCTTTGGCGGTACTGGTTTTACGCCTATCGTCAATGCGCCGGAGGTGGCGATTCTCGGCGTGACTAAAACCCGGCTGGTAGCCGCGCCGGCGGACGACGGCGGCGTCAGCTGGCGCAAGATGCTGCCCCTGTCGCTCAGCTACGACCATCGAGTGATCAACGGAGCCGACGCGGCGCGGTTCGCCGCATTCATTGGAACCGTGTTGGCCGATCCGCAGACGCTCGCTGGCTAACAGTCGATCTGACAAAACAACGACAGGATTGAGATGAGAACCCTTGGCGAGATGATCGAGCGAAACGCTCGCTTGCATGCCGACCACACGGCGCTCGTGTACGCCGACCGACGTCTGACGCACAGTCAGTTGGCGGAGCGTGCACGCCGCTTGTCGGGAGCGCTATATGAGCGCGGCCTGCGGCGTCAGGACCGGGTTGCGATCCTCGCGATGAATTGCGCGGAGTACTACGAGAGCTACCGTGCATGCGAGTGGGCCGGCTTCATTCTGGCAACCGTCAATTTCAGGCTGGCCCCCGCGGAGATTCTTTATATTCTTAAGGACGCGGCCCCTAAGGCGCTCGTATTCGAGGCTCAGTATGCCGATGTCGTGAACGGACTGCGTTCGCAACTGCCCGAAATCGAGCAGTACATCTGCATTGGCGACGCGCCGGAATGGGCCGTTTCATTCGAGGCGGTGATGGAAGCCGGCCCAGTGGAAGGGCCGCCGATCCGTTCGAAACCGGAAGACTACGCGTACCTGATGTACACGAGCGGCACCACGGGGCGTCCCAAGGGCGTCGTGCGCACGCACCATGCCATGTGCGTCACCGCCGAAAGCTGCGCGCTGGTGACGGAGTTTTCGGGCAATACCCGCGTGCTACAGACGACGCCGGCGTTCCACGTCGGTGGAATTGGCTTCGTTAATTCGGTGGCCTGGATGGGCGGCACGACGGTCGTGCATCGCGTCTTCGAGCCGAAGCAAATGCTCGAGACGATCGCCGAAGAACGCATCACCTTCACGTTCATGGTTGCCGCGATGCTTCAGGCGGTCCTCGATGTGCCCGAACTGTCGAGCTATGACGTGTCCAGCATCGAAAACATCGTCACGGCGGCAGCCCCGGTGCCTGCACCGCTGCTGTCGCGCGGCATTCAGGTGCTCGGCCCGGTGTTTTCGGTCCAGTACGGCATGACCGAGAGCAACGCCTGCTGGTTGCCTGCGCACGAGGTCAAGCCCAAAGGGTCCCCTGAACAGGTACGGCGTCTCGCATCGGTAGGGCGCCCGTGCCCCGGCATCGACCTGCGCATCGTCGACGATCAAGGCAACGATCTGCCGCAAGGCCAGACCGGCGAGGTCTGGCTGCGCTCGCAGACGCAGTTGAGTGGCTACTGGAACAACAGCGTGGCGACGGTGGAAGCACTGCGCGATGGCTGGTATCGCTCGGGCGACATGGGCTACCAGGACGAGGACGGCTACATTTTCCTCGTCGACCGCAAGAAGGACATGATCATTTCCGGCGGCGAGAACATCTACAGCCGTGAAGTCGAAGATGCGCTGCTCCAGCATCCGGCAGTCATCGACGTGGCGGTGATCGGCGCGCCGCACGAGAAGTGGGGAGAGTGCGTCAAGGCGATCGTCGTGTTGCGCCGTGGCGAGCAAGCGGGCGAAGCCGAATTGATCGAGTTCTGTCGCGGCTTGATCGCGAGCTACAAATGTCCGAAAGCCATTGCATTCGTCGACGAATTGCCGAGGCTGCCGACGGGCAAGATCAGCAAGGTCAGTCTGCGCGCGCAGTTTGCCCGGTGAACGGCAATCGCCTCAATTGGAGGGAATCGACCATGGCCAAATGGCTGAAAACATCGGAGTGCGTGAAGTTTGAAGTGGCGCAACGCGTTGCGCGCATCACGCTGAGTCGTCCGGACAAGCGCAACGCCATCAACAATCCGCTTCTGCAGGAACTCAAGGCGGCGTTGCTCGAAGCCGACGACCTCAAATCGGTGAACGTGATCGTGCTGTCGGGAGCTGGCCGCGACTTCTGCGCAGGCTACGATCTGGTGACGACGTATTCGGATCGGGCCGCGGACGCCGCTGATCCGGGTGACTATCGTGGAACGATTCGCAGCTTCGACGACGACTGCTGGTCGATGGAGCGGCAGTCGGAGACGGTCAATCTGATGGCCGATATCCACAAGCCGATCATCGCGCAGGTGCATGGCAACTGTCTTGCGGGCGGCACGGATCTCGCGCTGGCGTGCGACATGGTGATCGCCGCCGACAACGCAAGGATCGGCTTTCCCGCCACGCGCGCGAACGGCTCGCCGCCTGCGCATATGTGGTTCTATCACGTCGGCCCGCAGTGGGCGAAGCGTCTGCTGCTGTCTGGCGACTCGCTGACGGGCCGCGATGCCGCGAAGATCGGGCTCGTGATGGATGCGGTGCCGGCAGAGCAGCTCGAAGCGGAGGTGGGCGAGTTGGCACGCCGTCTGTCGTTTGTCGATGCCGATCTGCTTGCGGCCAACAAGCGCATTGTCAACATCGGGCTGGAGCTGGCCGGTTCGCGCACGCTTCAGCGGCTCGCGGTGGAAAACGACTCACGGGCTCACCAGAGCCTGGGGCCGCGCCGCGCGCAGTTCAAGGCGGACATGGAAGCGGTTGGCCTGAAGGAAGCGCTCAAGCGCCGCGACGAGCCGTTCGGCGACGGGATGATCCGCCTGCATGCTCGCGGCAGTTGACCAGACCGTCGAACGGACGAACCAAACTCAGACGAAGATCCGACCATCATGGATGTTGAACTCACTTTGAACGGCGCGGTTGCGACGCTGTGTCTGAACCGCCCCGAGAAGCTCAACGCGCTGACGCCGGAAATGCTTGATCTGATTCTCGGCCACCTCGATCGCATCGACAAGGATCCGGAGATTCGCGCGGTGATTCTCACTGGCGCAGGCCGCGCATTTTGCGCCGGTGCCGACATCAAGGGCAGCGGCGCCGCGCCACCGCAGATGAGCGTGGCGCACGCGCGCGCATCGATGGCGGTGTATCAGAAGATCGCGCTTCGGTTGTACAACCTGAACAAGCCAGTGGTCGCGGCGGTACGCGGGGTTGCCGTGGGAATTGCCTGGAGCTTTGCGCTGTGCGCGGACCAGCTCATCGTTTCCGATACGGCGCAGTTCATTCCCGCTTTCCTGATGCGCGCCACCTTACCTGAAGGCGGCATGGTGTATCTGCTTGCGCGTCATTGCGGCGAGTTTCGCGCCAAGGAAATCATGTATCTGAATCGCCGGCTGAGCGGCAAGGAAGCACTCGATATGGGTCTTGCCAGCCATCTCGTCGAGGACGGCGAGCTCGACCCGGCCGCCGAAAAGCTGGCTGGCGAGCTGGCGGCTGGCCCGACTTTCTCGCTCGGGCTGACCAAGCAGTTGTTCAGGTTGAACCCCGGTGGCATGGAAGAGTTTCTTGCGCAGGAACTGAACGCGGTGGCGCTCGCGGTGAACTCCGAGGACGCCGCGGAGGGCCGGCTCGCCGCGAGAGAAAAACGCGCCCCGGCTTTCAGAGGCCGCTAGGCGGAGCACCCGCACAAGCGCGGCGCAGTGGCGCGACAGAGCAGACAACGAGGGCGCAAGAGATTCAGGAGTCAGGCATGCATTTCGGTTATAGCGAGGAAGACGAAACATTTCGTCGGGAAGTCAGAACGTTTTTCAGTGAGCATGCGCCGGCCGACATTTCACGCCGCTGGCGTGTCGGCGTGCATCCGCCTGCGCGCGATGACATCCGCAGATGGCAGCGCATTCTGTACGAGCGCGGCTGGGGTGCGCCCCATTGGCCCGTCGAACATGGCGGCACCGGCTGGAGCGCGCTTCGCAAGCATATCTTCATGGAAGAGCTGTACAACGCCGATGCCATGGACTATGGGTGGCAGTCGACGCAGATGGTGGCGCCCGTCATCATCGCGTTCGGTTCGGACTGGCAGAGGGAGCGTTTTCTCGGGCCTATTCTGCGCGGCGACGAGTTCTGGTGCCAGGGCTTTTCGGAGCCGAACGCGGGCTCGGATCTGGCTGGACTGAAGACCACGGCCGTGCTCGACGGTGACGAGTACGTGATCAACGGCCAGAAGATCTGGACCAGCGACGCGACGATTGCCGATTGGGGCTTCTTCCTCGTCAAGACCGATACGAGCGTCAAGCCGCAACGAGGCATTTCCTTCCTGCTGGTCAACATGGACACACCAGGCATCACCGTGCGTCCGATCGTTTCGATCGAGGGCGGCAAGGGCCTGAATGAAGTGTTCCTCGAAAACGTGCGTGTGCCGAAGTCGCATCTCGTGGGCGAGGCCGGCATGGGATGGACCTATGCGAAGTACCTCCTCGAGAAGGAGCGCACGGCGAGCGCGTTCCTGTACTTCAATAAACGCGAGCTGCAACGCGCGAAAGACATCGCGGGGCAGGAGCGGGAGGACGGCGTGCGGCTCATCGATACACCCGGGTTCGCGCGCAAGGTCGCGGAGGTCGAAGCTGACCTCATGGCGCTCGAATGGTCGGTGCTCCGCATCCTTGCGGAAGAGAAGAGCGAGCGCAATCTCGATGCGGTCGTCTCTGCGCTGAAGATCAGCGGGTCGGAGATGCAACAGCGCGTGACGCAACTGCAAATGGACGCACTCGGTCCCCGCGCGATGCGTTTCGACGACCACGGCGAGCCGCAGGGTGATCTGGCGGTCGACGAAAATTGGCCGGATTACATGGGCGGCCGCACGTCGGGCTATCTGATCGCGCGCGCCTCCACGATCTATGGCGGCGCGCGCGAAGTGCAGAAGAACATCATTGCCAAGCTGGCTTTTGGACTGTAGCCATGGACTTCAACTTCTCCGAAGAACAATTGATGCTGAAGGACGGCGCAGAGCGCTACGTTCAGCAGGAGTATGGATTCGAGGCGCGCACGCGCATTGCATCGGGGCAAGAGGGTTTCAGCCGCGAACATTGGCGCGCCTATGCCGAACTTGGCTGGCTCGGGCTGACGATGCCGGAAGACGTCGGCGGTCTCGGGTGCTCGTTCGTTGAAACGGCGATCGTGATGGAGGCGCTCGGCCGCGGTATGGCGCTCGAGCCGGTCGTGCAGACGGCGCTGCTTTGCGCCACGATCATCGAACGAGGCGATGCGCGGCGCCGGCGTGAGACGCTGCTGCCCGCCGTCATCGACGGCACGCTGCTGCTGTCGCTCGCGGACAGCGAAGCGGGAAGCCGGTACAAGCTGGGATGCCACGCGCAAACGCACGCGCTCAAGAGCGCCTCGGGTTACCTGATCAGCGGCGCGAAGACGCTGGTGATCGCCGGCGCGTCGGCGGACCAGCTGCTCGTGACCGCGCGAGTCGAAGGCGCGTCGCAAGGCGTGGGCGTTTTTCTTGTCGATCGCCGGGCCGCGGGCGTAACGTGCCGGTCGTACCGCTTGCTCGATGGATCGCGTGCCGCGGATATCGATCTGCACAACGTCGAGCTCAGTGAAGCTGCATTGATCGTCGGACCTGAACACTCGCTGCAGGTGCTCACGCAGGCAACGGAACTCGCCAGTCTCGCGAGCGTGGCCGAGAGCCTTGGCATGATGGAAGCCGTGATGGCGATCACCTCGGAGTACATCAAGGGACGCTCGCAGTTCGGCCAGCCGATCGGCAAGTTCCAGGCGTTGCAGCATCGCATGGCTGAGATGTTCGTCGCCACGCAGGAAGCGCGCTCGATGCTGTACTGCGGGATCGCGCACCTGAACGGCCCGGCGGCCGAACGCAGCCGCGTCATCTCGGCGGCCAAAGCCGTTGCCGCGCGCGCCAATCGCTTCGTTTGCGCGCAGGGCATCCAGTTGCACGGAGGCATGGGGCTCACCGAGGAATATCCGGTAGGGCACTACTTCCGCAAGATGACGATGATGGAGAAGATGTTCGGCGATATCGACTTTCATCTCGACCGCGTTGCAGCAGGCGGCCGGACACCGGTAACGGCCTGAGACAGGGAGCAGATCATGCAACGCGTGAAGCAAAAGATTGCCATCGTGACCGGGGCCGCATCCGGTATCGGCGCTGCCTGTGCCGCCAGGCTCGCGCAGGAGGGCGCCTTGGTCGTCGTGGCGGACCTGAATCTCGAAGGCGCGCAGGAACAGGTTCGTCGTATTAACGAAGCGGGGGGCCACGCGGTCCCGGCGCAGGTCGATATCGGCGACGAAAGTTCGATCGATGCATTGTTCGATCTGACGCTCGAGACTTGGGGCGGGCTCGATATCCTGCATAACAACGCCGCGGCCACATCGCTTTCCAGTACGGTCGATGCGGCAGTCGAGGCACTCGACGTCGGCGTCTGGGACGACACGATGCGCATCAATCTTCGCGGCACCATGCTGGCCTCGCGGTGCGCGCTGCCGCTGATGCGCGCACGAGGCGGCGGTTCGATTATCAATACCTCTTCCGGTGCCGCTCAGGCGGGCGCGCTGGGGTACAGCGCGTACGGTGTCTGCAAGGCCGGTATCGAGGCGCTGACGCGCTACGTCGCCGCGCAGCACGGCAAGGAGGGGATACGCTGCAACGCGATCGCTCCCGGCCTGATCGTCACACCGGTGACCCAGGCGTACTACGCGGGGGAGACCGGAGAGATGATGCTGAGCCACCATCTCACGCCTCGCCTCGGGCAGCCCGAAGACATTGCACACGCGGTGGTGTACCTCGCTTCGGATGAGGCGGCGTTCGTCACGGGCCAGGTGTTCAACGTCGATGGCGGACTTCTTTCACACCAGCCTTACTATGCCGACGAAATCCGCGCGCGCCCGGCCGCCATGGCCAACGCTACGAAGGGGAAGGCATGACGACGGATTCAGCGCTGCTCGCGCGTATCGACCGCATTGAGGCCCAGCTCGCCATCCAGCAATTGCCCGTCCGATACGCGCTCGCGGTCGATGCGCGCGATCTGGACAGCCTGGTGCAACTGTTCGCCGAAGACGTCGATTGCGGCCGATGGGGCGTAGGGCGCGGGGCATTGAAGACGTTCTACGGGTCCGAGCATATTCTGCGCGGCTTTTATCGCAGCATTCACCAGATCTGCGGCCACGTCGTCGATTTCATCGATGCCGACCATGCGACGGGAAGCGTCTATTGTCGCGCGGAGCACGAGGACAACGGAGCGTGGGTGGTGATGGCGATCTGCTACTTCGATCACTATGTGCGGCGCGACGGGCAATGGTGCTTCGAGCGTCGCGACGAACAGCATTGGTATTCGACGGACTGGCTCGCTCGGCCCGGTGCGCCGCGCTTGCAGAACTGGCCCGGCAAGTATGAAGGCGATAGGTATCAGCCGCGTCTTCCGCAAGGATTTCCGACGTGGGCGGCGTTCTGGAGCAACAGCGAACAACACGCGATCGACGCGTTGACGAAAGCGCCGTAAGCGCGGTCTCGTCTTCGGCTCCTGGCCCCGCCACGTAGCCATTCGTGGGACGGTCGAGGAATGCAAGGAGTGAGGTCCGCGCAAACTTTCGCATCGTGGTAATCAGCGTCGTGCGGCAGGCCTCTGTGCCCATTGCGCTTACGCCGTCAGATCGGGCAGACGCACCACCAGCCCGTCCAGTTCCGGCGTCATGAAGATCTGGCATGTCAGACGGCTGTTTTCGCGCACGTCCATCGCGCAGGTGAGCATGTCGACTTCATAGGATTCCGCCGCTGGCATGTGGCTGCTCCAGGCGTCGTCGACATACGCGTGACAGGTTGCGCAGCTGCAGCTGCCGCCGCAATCGCCGAGAATGCCTGGGATCTGATTGTTCACCGCTGTTTGCATGACTGAATCGCCAACGTTGGCGCTTACGGCGGCCTCGCTGCCGTCCGGCTGGATGAATCGAATGAGCGGCATGGCTTCTGAACCTCTGAAAAATGAATTGGACTAGGGAAGCAGACTTTTCAACGGGATCGATTCGTTGGCGAGATCGGCGGCGCGGACCGGAATTTTCTCGGCAACGAAACGCTTGGCCAGCACGAATTCGGGTATACGGCTGACCGTATCGGCCGCGAGCATGACGCCGTCCTTGAGATAAAACGCCGAGAAAGAGCGGGCTTTGGGATCGCCGCGCAGGACAAACTCGTCGTAGCCGAGCGACAAGCCGACCATCTTGAGCTTCAGATCGTATTGGTCGGACCAGAACCACGGCACGCTGTTGTAGACACGCTCCTTGCCGCACAACGACGCAGCGGCGGTGCGGGCCTGCTCCAGCGCGTTAGGGACCGACTCGAGACGCAGGCGGCGTCCAAGGGAAGGGTTGGGGTGGTTGGTGCAATCCCCGACCGCAAAAATGTCGGGGTCGGACGTGCGCGTGTGTTCGTCGACCATGATGCCGTTGTCGACAGCAAGGCCGGCCGCTTGCGCGAGTTCGGTGGCGGGCTCCAGTCCCACGCCGACGATGACGAGATCCGCGGCGACGCGCGTGCCGTCCGCGCAGCACACGGCGGCAACGGCGTCGCCGGATGCGTCGAGTTCGAACCCACTCACGATCGCGTTGGTACGGATGTCGACTCCGGCTTCGCGGTGAACTTCCTCGTAGAACCTGGAAAGCTCGGGAGCCGTGACGCGCGCGAGGACGCGCGGCAACGCTTCGAGCACGGTGACGCGCAAGCCGCGCTTCACGGCTACCGCGGCCACTTCCAGCCCGATATATCCACCGCCGATGATCACGAGGCGCGAGCCGGCATGAAACTGGTTTCGAATCCGCGCGACGTGATCGAGCGTGCGAAGGTAGTGAAAATTCTGCAGCTTCTCGGTCGCTTCGATACCCGGCAACGCGAGGCGCCGCGCGCGGCCGCCGGTGGCCAGAACCAGTTTCGTATAGCTGATTTCGCTGCCGTTGGACAGCGTGACCCGTTTCGCGTCACGGTCGATGTGCTGCGCGCGCGTGTTCGGGATGAACTCGACACGCGCTTTGTCGTACGTCGACAGCGGTTTCAGGTACAACTGCTCGGCGGTCGATTCGCCCGACAGGAATGCCTTGGAGAGCGGCGGCCGTTGGTAGGGCAAATGCGGTTCCTCTCCCACCATCACGATGCGTCCCGTCCATCCCTGTTCGCGGATCGCGGTCGCGCATTCTCCTGCTGCATGACCCGCCCCGACGATCAGTGCGATGTTCTCTGCGTCTCCAGCTGTCATGAGGCTAACTCCATCTCGCACGGCCGCAGGCTCGCTGCGGCCACAGTAAGTCTGAATAATGTTCTAAATTGTGAACGACGGTCGCTGCGACTGTCAATGCTCATGAACGCCGTTGGGCCGAGGCGGAGCTGACCATCGCCTCGATGCCGCCAACCGCGAAACGAATCAGATAGGTGCGCATGCGCTCGATATGTGCTGTCGTAAGTGCCTTGGCTCCGGAGCGCGCTTCCTGCGCGTAAAGCTCGTTGAGCACGAGATGAAACACGGACTCGACGAAATGCTGCACCAGTTCGACGGTCTCCCGCGTGACGCGGGGAAGTGCCTTGGCGAAGGCGTCGCGGTAGCGCGCGGCCGCAGGCGCGTATTGGTCATAAAACGGCGCCGTGAGATCGGGGCGCTCCAGAAGACAGCCAATCTGGGTTAGCAGGCGCAAGTAATTTCGCCACCCCGGATCGCCGCTCTTCAGATGCGCGAAGGCCGGTGCGGAAAGTGCGGTCACGATTGCTTCCACGTCGGGACGCTGGCCTTGCAGCGGTGCCAGTTCGGCCTCGAGCGATTCGATGACCTGCCGGCTGATCACCGCGGCGCGACGGCCGATCGCCTGCTGAAACAGCGCGTCTTTGCTGCCGAAGTGGTACCGCGCGAGGCTCAGCTCCATGCCACAGCTCTGCATGATGTCGCGAATCGACGTGCCGAAGTAGCCGTGCATCGCGAACAGCCGCTCGGCCGTATCGAGAATGCGCTCTGGCGTCGTGCTGCGCGCCGTGGCACGCGGCTCATTGTTGGTAGTCGCCCCTCTGCTGGCGGCGTGCGTGGTGCTGGACGGCATGGTTTCCCTTTGATGGCGGGCGCGAGCCAGAAAGCGCGCAACGTCCCCATCCGCGAATGATAAATCGATCTTGCACACTTGTGCAAAATAGAACATAGTTCAACTATTGGTACCTCACGCGAAAGCAGAGGTGCCTGCAAACAAACGATTAACGGAGACAGGAACCATGGCCGGCGCGCTGCGACTTGAGGACTTCGACGATCCTAAGTTCAACCCCTTTTTCGAGGATTCACTCGCTTACGGTGCCGATGCGGACCCTTATCCACGCATTGCGGAACTGCGGGAAAAGGCTGCGGTTCAGGAAGGCGACTACCGTGTGCTGATGGGCGGCGCGGCGGACCTGACCATGTCCGATGTCGCGCACTATTCCGTATTCGGATACGACGAAGTCTCGAAGGTGCTTGGCGACCCGGCAACGTTTTCAAACAAATCTTACGAGCGCAATCTCGGCATCAGCTTCGGGCGCAGTATCTCGACGATGGATGCGCCCGAGCACCCGCGCTACCGCCGCATCTTCCAGAAGGCCTTTTTGCCGCACACCGTCGCGGCATGGGGCGATACGCTGGTCGACCCAGTGGTGAGCGAGCTGATGTCGAAGTTCATGGATCGCGGACAGGCGGATCTCGTCAACGAGTTCACGCTTCACTACCCGTTCAACATCATCTATCGGCAACTGGCATTGCCGCCGGAAGACGTAAAGATCTTTCACAAGCTCGCCATCGCACAGACGCTGGTTTCGATCGATGTCGAGCATGGCGTGGAGGCATCGACGAAGCTGGGCACCTATTTCGCGCGGCTCGTCGACGAGCGCCGCAGTAATCCCGGCGACGATCTGGTGAGCTCGCTGGCCACCGCGGAGGTGGACGGCGAGCGGCTACCGGACGAGGTTGTCATTTCGTTTCTTCGCCAGCTGGTGAATGCGGGCGGCGACACGACCTATCGCGCGACCAGCGTACTGTTGCTTGCGTTGCTGCGCGATCCGGTACAGCTCGAAGCGGTGCGCCAGGATCGCACGCTGGTCGCGGCGGCGATCGAAGAGGCTCTGCGCTGGGACGGCCCCGTGCTGATGCAGTCGCGTATGGCGACGTGTGATGTCACGCTCGGCGGTGTCGAGATTCCTGCCGGCGCATTTCTCGACGTGGTGGCGGGCAGCGCCAATCGCGACCCCAGCCGTTTCGCCGATCCGGACAGGTTCGACATCTATCGCAAGGCGGCTCACCGGCACTTTGCATTCGCCTATGGCCCGCACGTGTGCATCGGCCAGCACCTGGCGCGCGTGGAAATGACGCGCGCGCTCAACGCGATTCTCGATCGCCTGCCCAATCTTCGGCTCGATCCGGCCGCGCCAGCTCCACCGATCAACGGGATCATGATGCGCGTTCCGCATTCGATTCCCGTCATCTTCGGCTAACAGGAACAACGCCGGCCTCGCGTGCTATGGGGCTGGCCGACAAGGCACGGACGGTGGAGAACGCATAGATGACCGAGTTTGACTTTATCGTGATTGGCGCGGGTGCGGCGGGTTGCGTGCTAGCCAATCGTCTTTCGGAGAGCGGGCACCATACCGTGCTACTCATCGAGGCAGGTCCGGAAGATCGCAATCCGTTGATCCGGATGCCAAAGGGCTTTGGCAAGCTGCTGGGCGACCCAGCTCACGCCTGGTTCATTCCGGTGCAGCCCGATCACGGCAACGGGCATCGCAACGAAATCTGGCTTCGCGGCAAGATGCTCGGCGGTTCCAGCAGCATCAACGGCATGGTGTATATGCGAGGTCATCCCGAGGACTACGACGGATGGGCCGAACTGGGTGTCGAGGGCTGGAGCTGGCAGAACCTGGCGCCTTGCTTCCGGCGTATCGAAGATCACGCGCTCGGCGCCGATGAGCTGCGCGGAGAGGGCGGCCCGCTGAAACTGTCACCGTACGCGCAGCGCAATCGAATTGGCGAGGCCGTACTCGAAGCGTGCCGGTCGCTCGGCGTGCGGCGCTTGGAAGATATCAACAGGCTCGATCATGAGGGCGTGGCCTATCTGATCTATACGATACGCAACGGTCGTCGGCAAAGCTCGGCCGAAGCCTTTCTGAAGCCTGCGAGGGCGCGCAAGAACCTAACAGTCGCTACCGGCACGCAAGCCGCGCGAATCGTGTTTGACGGCACGCGCGCCGTCGGCGTGCAGGGCGAAAGCGCGGGGCAGCAGATCGCTTACCGTGCGCGTCGCGAGGTCGTGCTCTCGGCGGGCGCGATCGAGTCGCCGCGACTTTTGCAGTTGTCGGGCGTTGGCGATCCCGGCCATCTGCAATCGCTTGGCATTCCTGTCGTGGCGGCGAGTCCGGGGGTCGGACGGAACCTGCGCGAGCACTATCTATATATGCTGCAGGCCCGTTTGCGGCACTGGCGTGATTCGCAGAACCGGCAGTTCAGCGGCATGCGCTTATGGCGCAACGCGATGCAGTATCTGCTGTTTCGCCGTGGCGTGATGTCGCTCGGCTCGTACCAGGTGGGCGGCTTCGTCAAGACCGCGGCTGATGCGATGCGTCCCGACGTTCAACTGATGATGGCGCCGTACTCGATGGATTTCGGCGCGGCCGGTTACGCGTTCGAGTCGTTCCCAGGCATGCAGCTCTTCAGCTACCCGCTGCGCCCGCGCAGCGAAGGGCACGTCAGGATCCAGTCCGCGGACCCCCGCGTGCCGCCCGAAGTCGTCGCGAACTACCTTGCCGATCCGTACGACCGGCAGATGGCTGTCAACGCATTCCGGTTCATGCGCAGCGTGCTGGCCGCCGAGCCGCTTGCCAGCCTGCTGGCAGGAGAGACACGCCCAGGTCCCGCCGTCCAGACCGATGACGAGATTCTCGACCTCTACCGGCGTGAAGGCCAATCCGGCTATCACGCTTGCGGCACCTGCAAGATGGGATCGGACACGCTTGCCGTGCTCGATTCGCGGCTGCGCGTGCGCGGTGTCGAACGCCTGCGCGTGATGGATCTCTCCATAACACCCACGATGATCTCCGGCAACACGAATGGCCCCATGATGGCGATGGCATGGCGCGCCGCCGGCCTGATCCTGGAGGACGCGCGATGAGCCGCCTTGAAGACTACAGCGGGCGCTTTACGAACATCGACTTCGAGCGACGCGACGGTGTTTTGCAAGTGCGCCTGCATACCGATGGCGGCCCGCTCAAGTGGGGCGCGCTCGATCGCAGCATTCACAGCCAGCTAGGCGAGGCGTTCTACCAGATCGCACGCGACCTCGATAATCGCGTAGTCATCCTGACCGGCACCGGCGATTCGTTCTGCGACGCGATGAATGACGCCGAGTTGCCGGCGGAGCCGCTTGTGCAAGTCTGGCCGCGCCTGCAGCGCGAGGGGCAGGACCTGCTGATGCAACTGCTGGACATTCCGGTTCCGGTTATCGGCGCGATCAACGGGCCGGCACTCATTCATGCCGAGTTGCTCGTGCTGTCGGATATCGTGCTGGCCTCCAGTCGCGCCGAAATCTCGGACCAGGCGCACTTCGTTCACGGCGTCGTGCCGGCGGACGGCGTGCAGATCGTCTGGCCGATGCTGATTGGCCACAACCGCGCCCGCTACTTTCTTCTCAGCGGCGAGCGCATCACGGCGCAGCGCGCGTGGGAGCTTGGCGTCGTCGGCGAAGTCGTCGCGCACGACACCTTGCTCGAACGTGCGTGGCAAATGGCGCACGAACTCGCGGCGAAGCCGATCGAAACGCTGCGATACACGCGCGCGGTCTTCACGCAGCCGTTCAAGCGCCGCATGGTCGACGAACTGGGCTACGGGCTCGCGCTAGAAGGACTGGCCGGCATTACCGCGCAGTCCGGCAAGAGGTAGCCCGTCAACGCGAATGTTCACGAATGGGAGACACGATATGACCTTGGTAGTGCAAGCATCAACGGAGCGCAACGCGATCGTTCAGCAGGCGCTCGACCGCGCCACGCGGGAAGGCGGTGAGATCGGCGTGCAGGTGGCGGCCTATCTGAACGGCAAGCTGATGATCGACGCATGGAGCGGCGTGGCCGATCCGTCCACCGGCCGTCTGGTCGACGGCGAAACGCTGTTCAATGTGTATTCGGTGACGAAGGCGGTTGCAGCAACCGCGTTGCATATCCTGGCCGACCGCGGGCTCATCGAATACGACGCGCCGGTGACACGCTACTGGCCGGAGTACGGTGCCCACGGCAAGCAGAAAACGACAGTGCGCGATGTGCTGACTCATCGCGCGTGTGTGCCGCAAATGCCCGAAGGCGTCACGCCGGAGCTGATGTGTGACTGGCAGTGGATGACCAGCGCCATTGCCAACCTTGAGCCGCTTGCGGAGCCGGGGACGAAGACGCTGTACCTCTCGATGACGTTCGGCTGGATCGTTGGCGAACTGGTGCGGCGCGCCGATCCGAAGAAGCGCTCGCTGGGCCGTTTTGTCCGGGAGGAGATTGCGATGCCACTCGGCATCGACGATCTGTGGATCGGCATTCCCGAAGAAGTCGAACCGCGCATCGCACGTCTCACCGATGCAATGGTGCCGGTTCCCGCGGAATACCTGCCGCCGCTGTTCCTGCGCTCGATGCCGCAACAGGTCGCATTGGCGCCGCCAGTGTTCGAGCGCCCGGACGTGCGGCGCGCGGAAGTGGCGGGCGTTGGCGGGATCTTCAACGCGCGCAGCGAGGCGCGCTTCTGGGCAATGCTGGCATGCGGCGGCGAGTTGGACGGCGTGAGGATACTCTCGAAGGAGCTCGTCGCCACGCTGAACACGCCACGCGCCAATAGCGAGGAGCCCGACCCGGTGATGTTCGGCTTTCCGATTCCAATCACGATCGGTGGCTTCTGGTTCGGCGGCAACCATCCGCCGGTGACGGCGGCACGTTCACCGCGCGCTTTGTGCCATCCGGGGCAGGGCAATTCGATCGGCTGGGCGGACCCGGATACCGGGCTCGCCGTCGCGATCTGCCATAACAAGCTGTTCAACCCAACCACGCCGGAAGAAGATCCGCTGCTTCCGATCGCTGCGGCGATTCGCGACGCACTGGATCTGAAGTGATTGGCACGATGCGTATGGATATCGAGTATTTGCAGCAATGGACTGGGCGCACTGAGGAAGTGCGGGACCAGGTCACCTCCACGCCGATGGCGGCCCTCAGCGCCATGCTTGACCACGATGACGCGCTTTCAGCACGTGGCGATGACTTGCCGCCGTTGTGGCACTGGCTTTATTTTCTGCCGGTTCATCGCCAGTCGATGGTGGGGGCGGACGGTCATCCGAAACGCGGCGGCTTTCTGCCGCCGGTCGATTTGCCTCGCCGCATGTGGGCGGGCAGTCAACTCGAGTTTCTACGGCCGCTGAAAGCGGGTAGCGCGATCACGCGTCTTTCATGCATCGAGAGTGTTGCGCACAAGCATGGACGTACCGGCGATCTCGTGTTCGTGAAGGTCAAGCACGAGGTCAGCGACGCTGCTGGCCTTGCCATCGTCGAACGCCAGGATATCGTGTATCGCGATCATCCGGCTGCCAGCGAAAAGCCTGCAGCATTACAGGCCGCGCCCATCGGCGCTCAATGGGCACGCGAGATCAATCCCGATCCTGTGCTGCTGTTTCGCTACTCGGCGCTTACGTTGAATGGTCATCGCATTCACTACGATCGGCCTTACGCGATCGGCGCAGAGGGATACGAGGGACTCGTCGTGCATGGCCCGCTGCTCGCTACGCTACTGATGGACTCGCTCGGATCGGAGTTGCCGGGCGCGCGCGTCGGAGCGTTTTCGTTCCGCGCGATCAAACCGGTGGTGGACACTTCGCCTTTCTATGTTTGCGGAAAGCAACACGAATCGGACCAAAGCAAGGTGAGCTTGTGGATCGCCGGCAGCGACGGATCGTTGCGCATGGAAGCCACGGCTATTCTGGTCTGATCGTCGAGCCGGTCCGCTGGCGGGGTCGCCATAGCCGGACCGGACGCTGAATGGGAGACTTTATGCGTTCGTTTCTTTTTGTGCCGGGCAGCAAGCCCGAACGATTCGCCAAGGCGCTCGCGGCAGGCGCCGATGCGGTGATCGTGGACCTCGAGGACGCTGTTGCAGATGCGGACAAAACGTCGGCGCGTGCACGTGTTGCCGGTGCGGTACGAACATTTTCGGCATCGGCGGTTCGCGTACTGTTGCGCATCAATGGAGCGGGTACGCAGTGGTTCCAGCAGGACCTCTCGCTCGCAGCGTTCGATGGTATCGATGGCGTGGTGTTGCCAAAGGCTGAGAATCCGGCTGCTTTGACCGCTGTCGCGGCGGCAACGGCGAAACCCATATTGCCGATCATCGAATCTGCCGAGGGCGTCTGGAACGCACTGGACGTGGCGCGCACGCCCGGCGTCGAGCGACTCATATTCGGCTCGGTTGACTTCGAACTCGATCTGGATTGTGACGGTTCATGGGACGCGCTGCTGCTCGCGCGTTCGCGTATCGTGCTGGCCTCCCGCGTAGCGGGCATTCAGTCTCCCGTGGATGGCGTTAGCGTGGCAATCGATGACGAACGACAACTCGCGCACGACTCGTCGAAGGCGCGATCGCTGGGCTTTGGCGGGAAGCTGTGCATTCATCCGCGCCAGGTTGCAGCGGTCAATGCGGCGTTCGGCCCGAGTGCGAATGAAATTGCCAAGGCGCGGCGAATCGTCGACGCGTATGAGCGGGCAGAAGGCGGGGCGGTGTCAGTAGATGGACGGATGGTGGACTTGCCGGTATTGCTCAAGGCAAGACGCATCGTCGGCTTGTCGGAAAGCGTGCGAGGTTCAGAGGAAGGGTGAGTGGTGTGACGGGTGAGCGCCGCACCGCCCGCGCCACCACCGCATCATGTGGCACGGGCGTGACACGGTATCGCTTACACCGGATCCCAGGGCGTGAGCGCCATGGACGGCACGTTCGGGAAGAAGCTCGATTCGAACGCCGGCATGACCTGCTCGGCAATCGCTTCAGGCGTCCAGCCGCCGTCGCGATGCAGCGAGCGGATCATGCGGATCTGGTTGAAGAAGTAGATCTCGTTGGCGCGCACGCCGAAGATCTGACCCGAAACCTTTGCGGCCTGGTCGGACGCAAGGTAGACCGCGAGCGGCGCGATCTTGCGCGATTCCATGCGCTTGAGAATTTCGACGCGTGCTTTTTGCTCAGTCGTCTCCGAGGGGATCGAGGCCGTCATTGCGGTCCATGCCCACGGCGCGATGCAGTTCGAGCGCACGTTGAATTTCGCCATGTCGAGGGCAATCGACTTCGACAGACCGACGACCCCCATTTTGGCGGCGGAGTAGTTGGCCTGTCCGATGTTGCCGATCAGACCCGAGGTGGAGGTCATGTGAACGAAGCTGCCGCCGTTTTGTGCCTTGAAATGCGGAGCCGCCGCGCGTGCCACGAAAAACGACCCGTTCAGATGCACGTCGACTACGGCCTTCCACTCGTCGAGGCTCATGTTGAAGAACATGCGGTCACGCACGATGCCGGCGTTGTTGACCACACAGTCGATGCGGCCGAACGTGTCCAGCGCGGCCTGCACGATCTTCTGCGCGGAATCCCATTCGGCGACGCTATCCGTCGAGGCAAGCGCTTGCCCGCCGGCCTCCTTGATTTCTTCGACGACGCGCTCTGCGGCGAACTGGCCGGATTCGGCGTTGCGACCCAGGTCGTTGACGATGACCTTTGCGCCGTTCGCCGCGAATTGCAACGCAAAATCGCGCCCGATGCCGGCACCCGCACCCGTTACCACTACCACCTTGTCCTTGACGAAATCGCTCACTCTTGTCTCCGTTCGATAGGCGTTGATGTAAAAAAGCTCGCTTCGGTATAATATCAAAACTGAACGGCGTTGCATAATATGAACGCTGGCACGTTGATGCAAAGTGTGACGACTCATCCATTCGAAGACGACCAAATGATAGGAGACGCGAGATGAACCCTACGAAAGACTGGACCGTGCCGGACCATGTTCCGCGAGAACTCGTGGTCGATTTCGACTATATGAATCCGCCAGGCGTGCAAGACGATGTTCATATGGCGTGGAAGACGCTGCACACCGGGCCCGATATCGTCTGGTCCCCGTACCATGGCGGCCACTGGATCGCCACGCGCGGCGAAGACATCGAGGCGATGCAGAAGGACCACACCCATTTTTCGCATCGCAGTGTCAACATCCCGCCGCTCAACGAAACGCAGCTCGTGCCGCTCGAGCTTGACCCGCCCGAACATACCGCGTACCGCAACCTGATCACGCCCGCTTTCCTGCCGCAAGCTATCTCCTCGCTGGAAAGCGACGTGCGCAGCCTCGCAATCGAGCTGATGGAAGAAATCGCTCCACGCGGCGAATGCGAGTTCGTCTCGGAGTTCGCGAAGATCCTGCCGATCGTGATTTTCCTGCGTCTTGCCGATCTTCCGTTGAGCGATCGAGGACAATTGCTCGAATGGGCGGAATGGGCCGTGCGCGGCAACTTCGAGCAGCGCAACGAATCCCAGCACCGGCTGATTGGCTATATCTCCACCTGGGTGGAGAAGCGCAAGGCAGAGGCGGGCGGCGATCTCGTCAGCCTCATCGCCAACGCGCAGATCGACGGCAAGCCGATCAGCCCCGAGCGGATGTTCGGGATGTTTATCGTCGTGCTGTTTGGCGGCCTCGATACCGTCGCGTCGATGATGGGTTTCATCGCGCGCTTTCTGGCGGAGAATCCGGCGCACCGGAGGCAACTGATCGAGAATCCCGATCTGATGGTGTCGTCGGTCGATGAGATGATTCGTCGCTTTGGCGTGGCGAACACCGCGCGGCTCATCACGCAGGACATGGAATACAAGGGCATCCAGTTCAGGAAGGGTGACCAGATTCAATTGCCGAACTCCCTGTTTGGCCTCGACGAGCGCAAGTTCAGCGATCCGCTCGCCGTCGATCTGACGCGCAAGCCGGTGCTGCACGCCGCGTTCGGCAACGGCCCGCATCGCTGCCCGGGGTCGTTCCTTGCGCGTACGGAGATCAAGGTTTTTCTCCAGGAGTGGCTCAAACGCATTCCCGATTTTCGCATTCGCGAGGGCGACAAGCCGCGATGCGGCTCGGGCTCCGTCAACGGCATGCTCTATCTGCCGCTCGTCTGGGACGTAGCGCCCTGAAGTATCCCCACCCTCAACGACTCATCGACGATCATGAAAAAGTGGCAATGCATTTTTTGCGGTTTTTACTACGACGAAGCAGCGGGACTTCCCGCGGAGGGCATCGCGCCTGGCACTCGCTGGGAAGACATCCCGGATGACTGGGCATGCCCCGAGTGCGGTGCGACCAAGGCCGACTTCGTGATGTTCGAAGTGGAGGCCTGAGCGTGCGGGCGCGCGCACGGCGCAAGGCCGTGCGCTTCATCGCTCAGGATCAGGCGCGCTCGAACACGGCGGCAATACCCTGGCCACCGCCGATGCACATGGTCTCGAGTGCATAACGTCCTTTCCGGCGCGTCAACTCGTGCAACAGCGTTGTCATGATGCGCACGCCCGTTGCGCCAATCGGATGGCCCAGCGATATGCCAGAGCCGTTCACGTTGAGCCGGTCGGTATCGTGCCAATTCCAGCCTTTGAGGACTGCCAGCACCTGACACGCGAATGCTTCGTTTACTTCGACAAGATCCATCTGCTCGAGCGTAAGCCCGATGCGCGTCATCAGCTTCTGCACTGCGGGCACGGGCCCAATGCCCATGCGTGATGGCTCGCATCCGGCCGCGGCCCAGCCGGTCAGCCAGGCCATGGGTTCGAGTCCGAGCGCTTCGAGGCGGTCTTCCGCGACGACGAGGCAAGCGGCAGCGGCATCGTTTTGCTGGCTGGAGTTGCCTGCGGTGACTGTGCCGCCCGGCATCAACGCGCGAAGCTTGCCGAGGCTTTCCATGCTGGCGTCGGCGCGGAATCCTTCATCTTTGGAAAACAGAAGCGGCTGGCCTTTTTTCTGAGGAACGCTGACCGCCACGACCTCTTCGGCCATATGGCCGGACTCCCATGCGGCGGCCGCGCGCTGATGGCTGCGCAGCGCGAACTCGTCGGCGGCCTCGCGGCTGATGCCATAGTCGGTGGCCAGATTTTCCGCGGTCTCGATCATGCCGCAGATAAAGCCGAAGCGCGATTCCGGCTGTGAGCGCTCGCGGCCCCGCGCGAGCCGGTCGTGAAACTGGACGGAGCCCGACCGTGCGCCCCAGCGCATGTCCGTGCTGTAGTACTCGATATTGCTCATGCTTTCCACGCCGCCGGCCAACACCACGTCGGCGGCGCCGGTCTGCACCATCATCGCGGCGGTGACGAGCGCCTGCAGGCCGCCGCCGCAACGTCGATCAAGCTGCATGCCCGGCACCTCCACGGGCAGGCCCGCCTGCAGCGCAATCCAGCGGCCCACGCAAGGTGTTTCGCTGTTCGCGTACGCTTGCGCGAAGACGACGTCGTCAATGCGAGCGGGTTCGAGTCCTGCGCGCCGGATCGTTTCATTCGCGACGAGCGCGCCGAGATCTTCGACGCAAACGCCGCGCAGGCTACCGCCAAAGGTGCCGACGGGCGTTCGTACAGGGGAGACAATTGCCGCGCGTTTCATCGGACGTTTCCTCGCAAGGTTTGAAGTTCTGATTCGGGTGCGGTTGCAATCAGCCGACGAGCGTCGCGCTTCCTAAGCGATTGGAAGGCGGGACGCCCGCCATCTGATCGAGCGCGCTGCGATGGTCCGGATGGGCGATTGCCAGCATGCGTTCGCGCCTTTGGCGCAGCGTCAGGCCGCGCAGATCGGCCACGCCGTATTCGGTCACCACGATGGCGGCGTCGCTGCGCGGCGTGCTGACCGGTCCGTTCAACGACGCGACGATGCGGGTCGCGCCCTTGCCCGCTGTGGAAGGCAATGCGATGACAGGAACGCCGCCACGCGAGCGCCGCGCGCCGCGCAGGAAATCCAGTGCGCCGCCCACCGCGCCCACATACACGCCACCGGCAATTTCGGCGTTGATCTGGCCACTCAGATCGACCTCGACCGCCGAGTTGATGGCGACGAACCGGTCGATGCTTGCGAGCACGTTCGGATCGTGCGTGTAGCGGGTCGAACGAAACTGCACGGCGTCGTTTCGATGCGCGAACTCGTGTATGCGGCGCCCCCCCATCATCACGCCAGCAATGGTCTGGCCCGTGTCGATGGTCTTGCGCGCATTGTTGATCACGCCGCTTTCCATCAGATCGGCGACTTTGTCCCCGATCGTGCCGGAATGGATGCCAAGGTCTCGCCGATCGCCGAGGCAAGCGAGGATCGCTTCTGGAATCGCGCCGAGGCCGAGTTGAATGGTGGCGCCGTCTTCGATCAAACCGGCCGTGTGCCGTGCAATCGCCAGATCCGTCGGGCTGACGGCGCTGGACGAACTGTCGGGCAAAGCGCGCGACGTCGGGACCATGAAGTCGAGGTCGTCGTCGCGAAGATATCGCTCGCCGTAAGTCCAGGGTGCCTGTTCGTTGACTTCCGCAATGATGACGCGCGCGCGCTCGAGCGCCGGGATCAGATACTCATGCGCGACGGACAAGCTGTAGCGGCCGTGCGCGTCGGGTGGCGCCAACTGCAGTAGCAGGACGTCGATCGATAGCTGACCCGACTCCATCATCTCTGGCAACTGCGAATAATGGCAGGGCAGGATATCAAGCGCGCCAGCCTTGGCCAGTGCGCGGTTGGAGCCGCTCCCGCAGTACGAAACGAAATCGATGCAGTCCGCGTGCTCAGGCCGGCACGTGTCGTAGTTGCCGGCGCCGAGAAAGACCCGGAACGCGCCGATGCTGTGCCGCTGCTGAAGTAGAGTGCGCGTGAGCGCAAGGGGCTCTGCGTTCGATTGGCCCCATGCGACGGTATCGCCGGGGCGGATGATGGACGCGAAATCGACGGCGTCCGCCTCTAGCTGTAAGGGCATGGTGTTGTTTGCGTCAGGTGGTGGGTTGCGCAAGGGCCTGGGCTTCATCGTGCTGCCCACGTACTGCGCCTGTCGCGACGAGTTCTGCAATCCTTTCTTCGCTGTAGCCGATGCTCCGCAGCACGAGTTCTGTGTGCTCGCCAAGGTGTGGAACGGCGAGCGGTGGCGACCCAGGCTCCAAACGGAAGTGAATCGGGTTTGCAACGTGGTTGCGTCCGGACGGATCCCTCTGGACCATCCCGCGCTCGTGCGCATGCGGATGGTCGAGCGCTTCGGCGAGCGAGAGCACCGGCGCCACACTGAGGTTTCGGCCTTCGAACCAGCAGAGCCATTCATCGAGTGTGCGAGTCAGGAAGATTTGCATCAGGAACGCCCGGACGCGTATCTGGCCTTCACCGGCTGGGCCGATCGCGTCGGCGACGAGATCCGGACGGCCGAGTGGTGTCAGCAGGTTGGTTGCAAAGCTGTGTTCCCGGCCGCCAAGGCAGAGCCACTTCGAATCGGCGGTCTCATAGGTGTCGAGCAACGCGAGCCCGCTGTCGCCTTCAGTCGGCCCTCGCAATTGGCTGTCCGGCGCGTTGAGCAAGCGGCCGCTCAGATACGGCTGCGAGGTGAGCGCCGCATCGAAAAGCGCCATGTCGATGTAGTCGCCGCGCCCCGTTTCCCGCGCGCGCAGCAGCGCCATCAACACGGCGGACAACGCCGTCAATGAACCGGCCAGCGCAGCGAGCGACGGCCCCGTGGCAATTGGGATTCCCCGGCCATCGCGCGGCAGCGTGCCTGCAAGCGATTGAACTACCGGATCGTGTGCGGGCAATTGAGAGAGCGGGCCGGTTTGGCCGAATGCGGTAATCGCACAATAAACGATTCCCGGGTTCGTCCGGCTGATCGTGTCGTAGTCGATGCCAAGCCGAGCGGCCACGCCCGGCCTCGACGATTCGATCACGACGTCGGCCTCGTTCATCAGCTTGAGCGCGACCTCGCGTGCGTCCGGATGTTTCAGATCGAGCGCGATACTGCGCTTGCCGCGGTTGATCGCGGCGAAGAACGCGCCGTCGGCGCCGGGTGCGCCGCGGGTGGGGTCGCCGGTGACCGGTTCGATCTTGACGACGTGCGCGCCGTGATCGGCGAGGTTGGCGGCGAGGAACGGACCCGGCATGAATTGCGACAGGTCCACGACGCGAAGGCCGGTCAGTTTCATGCCAGAGCAGCGGCGAAGCCGAGCTGGCGTTGCGCAATCGCGGCGGCTTCCTTCACGATGCGACCGATCAATTCCGCACAGGTCGGCAAGTCGTGAATGAGGCCGGTCACGATACCGGCGGGGAAGGCGCCGCCTTCCACTTCTCCTGTCACGAATGCGTCCATCCAGCGCTGTGCTCCGGTCAGCGCGTAGAGGTCCGAGCGCGTCACGTTGCCGGCGCGCTCGAGTTCGAGCGCGGCGAGACTCACGCTGTTCCTGACCACCCGGCTTGAATCGCCGATCGAGCGGCCAACCAGCACCGTATCGCGCTCGCTCGCTTCCAGCAGCCGTTGCTTGATCGCAGGGTGGACGGGGGACTCCTGCGTAAGCATGAATCGGGTTCCCATGTTGATGCCGTCCGCGCCGAGCGCGAGAGCCGCCATCAGCCCGCGCCCATCGGCAAAGCCGCCGGACGCGAGAATTGGCACCTTCAGCTTGTCGGCGGCAGCGGGAATCAGGATCAGTCCAGGGATGTCGTCTTCGCCAGGGTGCCCCGCGCATTCGAACCCGTCGATGCTGACGGCGTCAGCGCCGAGCGATTCGGCCTTCACCGCGTGGCGAACCGTCACGCACTTGTGCACGACCTTGACGCCGTGCGCCTTGAACTCGGCGATGTATTTCGCCGGATTGCTGCCTGCTGTCTCGACGACCTGGACGCCTTGAGACACGATCGTGCGCACATACGCGTCATAGTCGAGACCGACATTGGCGCCGAGAACGGTCAGGTTGACTCCAAAGGGCTTGTCGGTGAGCGAACGCACCCTGTCGATTTCGCGCGCGAGTGCATCGGCGCTTGCATGGGTGTGCGCGGAGATGAAGCCGAGACCGCCCGCATTGGCCACGGCCGCCGCCAGTTCGGCTCGCGCCACCCAGCGCATGCCGCCTTGAATGATGGGATATTGAATGCCGAGTAATTCAGTAATGCGATTGACATACGGTTTCATCGCGCGCCTGTAGCCTGGATAGGAAGTATGGGTGCCAGAGAATGCGCGTGACGCGCGTAACCTGGCGGGCTTTGTTCGCCACGACAGCGTGGCGCTTTTTAGCCATTCAACAATCGCGAAACTGGGGTTTGCGCTTTTCGGCGAAGGCTGTCATGCCTTCCTTTCGATCTTCTGTGGCGAAGGTCGAATACGCCATACGCCGCTCGAACAGGATGCCTTCTGCCAGGCTCGATTCGTAGGCGCGGTTGACGCACTCCTTGGCCATCGCTACGACGGGTTGCGAGTATCGCGCGATCTCGTCGGCCGTTTTCAGCGCTTCCTCGACGAGCGTGTCGGCGGGCACGATGCGGCTCACGAGGCCGCATCGTTCGGCTTCAATGGCGTCCATCCTGCGGCCGGTGAGGATCATTTCCATCGCCTTCGATTTGCCGAGCGCGCGCGTAAGGCGCTGCGTGCCGCCAGCGCCGGGAATGGTCGCGAGCGTGATTTCGGGCAGGGCGAAACGGGCGTTGTCGGCGGCGAGAATGAAGTCGCACATCATGGCCAGTTCGCAGCCTCCGCCTAACGCAAGACCCGCGACCGCGGCGATGACCGGCTTGCGGCAACGCGACGTGCGTTCCCAGTTCGACGTGATGAACTGATTCTTGTACACGTCCATGTACGTCCATTCGTTCATCATCTTGATGTCGGCGCCGGCGGCGAACGCCTTTTCGCTACCGGTCATCACGATGGCGCCGATGGCGGGGTCGGTTTCGAGGTCGTCGAGTGCCGCCGTCAGCTCGTCCATCAGCTGGTTGTTCAGTGCGTTGTAGGCTTGCGGACGGTGCAGCTTGATCAAGCCGGATTTCCCGTGCGTTTCGACGATGATCGTCTCGTAGGCCATGGTTCTTCCTTGAACGAATGAGGGTGAACACCTAGACCCGGATGGGGCCTGCTCGCCGATGATTTGCGTGTCTGTGGTGCGCCGCACGGCAGCGTCGGAGCGTATCGTGCGTTGCCAATTTTGTGAACGACGTTTATGATTCTGAATGTGTGACCCAGCTTTGTCAATTGAGCGCGAGGTCAGAATTGCTAACGGAAAACACCGCGAGGAGACACTGCATGACCACTCGTCACGAGGACGGACAGATTCGCGTTGAGCAGCGTGGGAACCTGCTCTTGATGGGCATTGACCGGCCGGAAAAGCGCAATGGTTTCACGCCGAAAATGTTCACCGAGCTTGCGATGGCTTACACGCAGCTCGAGAAGAGCGGCGATATTTTTTGCGGGCTGGTATACGCCGAAGGCGATCACTTTACGGCAGGGCTCGACATGCCAAAGGTCGCGCCGTTGCGCCGCGAAGGGAAACCGCTGCTTCCTGAAGGCGAGGTCGATCCGTTCAACTTGCGCGCGCCGCTGCGTACCAAGCCGGTCGTCATTGCGCTGAAGGGAATCTGCTTCACGGTCGCGGTCGAATTGATGCTCGCATCGGAAGTGGCTGTTGCGGCCGACAACTGCCGTTTCTCCCAGCTTGAAGTCAAGCGGGGGATCATGGCAGGTTGTGGTGCGACGTTTCGCATGGTGCAGCGAGCCGGCTGGGGCAACGCAATGAAGGTACTGCTTACCGGCGACGAATTCACCGCAGACGAGGCACGGCACATGAACTTCGTGCAGGATGTCGTGCCTGCGGGGCAGGAGTTCGACCGGGCGCTCGGGATCGCCGAGCGAATCGCGGCGCAGGCACCGCTAGCCGTGCAGGCCACGATGCAGAACGCGCGCGTTTCGCTGGGACAAGGCTGGCAGGATGCTTACGCGACGATTCAGTCGACCCAGCAGTTTCTCTACAACACTGAAGACGCGAAGGAAGGCGTTCAGTCCTTCATCGAAAAACGTACGGCGAAGTTCGTCGGACGCTGATGCAAGGCTTCCGGCGCAGCCGGTGTGAATTCAAGGGGACCGTTTGCTATGACAAAAGGCGCATTGGCGGGTGTTCGCGTACTCGACCTGAGCCGCATTCTCGCGGGGCCTTGGGGGGCTCAGATGCTGGCGGATCTCGGCGCGGAGGTCATCAAGGTCGAGCGTCCGGGCAAGGGCGACGATTCGCGGCAATTCGGCCCCCCGTTCCTGATGGATCGGGAGGGAAAGGTCACGCGCGAGTCGACGTTTTTTATCAGCGCGAACCGAGGCAAGAAGTCGATCACGTGCGATATCTCCACGGCCGAAGGCCAGGCGCTGATCCGCTCGTTGGCGGCGCACTGCGACGTGTTGATCGAGAACTATAAGGTTGGCGACCTCAAGCGTTACGGGCTCGACTACGACAGCCTCAAGCTGGTCAATCCGCGCCTGATCTACTGTTCGATAACCGGGTTCGGCCAGACCGGACCGTATAGCCCGCGCCCCGGCTACGACTCGATTTTCCAGGCGATGGGTGGCCTGATGAGCGTGACCGGAAACGGCGACGACGTGCCGGGCGGCGGGCCAATGAAAACCGGGCCCAGTCTTGCGGACATCCTGTGTGGTCAGTACGCCGCTTCGGCGATCATCGCAGCGCTTTATCATCGCGACGCGGCGCAAGGCGGTACCGGGCAGGGGCAGTACATCGACCTGGCGTTGCTGGACGCGATGATTGCTGCCACATCGCACTATGCAAGCCAGTATCTCGTTTCAGGCCAGATTCCCATCCGGCGCGGTACCGAGGGCAACGGCGGTATGCCGTCCCGCATGTTCCGCTGCGCCGATCGCGACATCATGATCGTGGCGGGCAACAACGAGCAATACGCGCGGATGTGTAACGTTCTGGGGCACCCCGAGCTAGTCAGCGATCCACGATTCAGCGAGATTGCGCTGCGCGTGAAGAATCGTCGCGCGCTGGGCGAAGTGTTCGAGCCGCTGATCCTTCAATGGCAGAGCGATGAACTGCTCGCAGCGCTCGACGCCGCCGGGGTGCCGGCCGGACCGATCAACAATCTGGAGCAGGTGTTCGCAGATCCGCATGTGCAGGCACGCGCGATGTGCGTCGAAGTTGCGCACCCGCTCACGGATAAGGCGGTTCGGATGGTCGCCAACCCGGTCAAGATGTCGGGCACGCCTATCGATTCGTACGGGGCGCCGCCGATGCTCGGACAACATACGGACGACGTGCTGCGTGATGTGCTGAGTATGTCGCAGTCGGATATCGATATCCTGCGCGAAAAGAAAATTCTATAGAAAGGACATCAACGGCGAGTTCGGCAAGATCAACGTGGTGCTCGTGTTCGGCCGACGCGAAGAAGGTGATCGAGGAGATGGTGAAAAGTTGCAGCTAAGGGGGAGTCGTGACGACTGAGAGAAGCAACAGCCGTATCGTATGTACAGACCACGTAGAAGTCGGGGACGCGATCGAGTCCCAAAGGTAACGGCGAAAAAACGCCTTGGCTCGGTGTCCCGCAGCCAAGGCCAAACTCCACACGCTCTCGCGAAGTGTGTGAGAGGAGAAACACCTGATCGCTCTTCAAGCTTCGTGGTACGCGCCCGGCGGGAAGCTCACTGCTCGGATCGAGGCTCGCGATAATGCAACTGGACGTTTCATATATTGCACCGTGTTCAAAAAGACGCACTAGAGCATTGACTGTCCGCCGTCCACACTGATAGTCTGCCCGGTTATGAAATTAGCGTCGTCACTACATAGAAATGCAACTGTTCGTCCAATATCGCGCTGAGGATCGCCGAAGCGGCCAAGCGCAATTTCAGAGAGATAGCGAGTGCGTTCCTGAGGATTGGCTTCGAGGTAGGCTTCGGCGGCAGGCGTGAGCGCTGCCGGGCAAATGACGTTGACGGTAATGCCGTAGACGCCCCATTCGCGCGCGGCAACACGCGAGAGCCCACGAATGCCCTCCTTGGTTGCGGCGTACGCGCCGAATCCCTTGAGGCCTTCGATACCGGTACGCGAGCCGAAGTTGATGATGGCGCCGCGGCCCTGCGACTTCATCCGCGGCAATGCGGCCTGCATGAAGTACAGCGTGCCGTACAAGCCCGATTCGAGCGTGTTGCTCCAGTCATCGTCGGTAACGGACTCGAGCGGCACCCCCGGGCTGCTGCTTTGGGCATTGTTGATGAGTGCGTCCACACGTCCGAATCGCTCGACGGCAAGTTCGACCGTCCGCACGGCGTCGGCGCGATTGCGCGTATCGCCGGGCACGACCAGCACTTGCGAACCGAGGGCGCTCAATTCCTCAGCAGCCCGCGTGAGTTTGGCCTCCGTGCGACCAGTGAGGACCAGACTCGCCCCCTCGGTGGCAAGCGCAAGGGCGATGCCGAGTCCAACGCCTTGGCCGCCTCCGGTCACGATGGCGACCTTTTCTGCCAGTTTTTTCGTGTACATGAGTGAATCCAGAAGTGAAGGGTGATGTTGCTGTTCGACGCCCGAGCGTATTGCGTAAATGGTCTGGAAGATGATGCTTCCACATTTCAGTTTTTCGAACGATGTTCAAATATATCTCAAGCGGTGTGAGGGAGCGCCCTGGCGTATTCCCGAATTCGGGTGATGTAAAAGTGTGCCAGATTGTGATCGATGTAAAACTATGTGAATAGTTCCCGTATAATCTATACAGTCAATTCATGGGGAAAATCATGTTGAAAGAGACCTCAGCGCCGGCGGACCGGGACGTCAGCGGGCCGCGCTCGCTGACCCGACTCCTCGGAATTTTCGATGTGCTGGCGAAGTCTCCGGACGGGATGTCGCTAGCTGAACTGAATGTCGCTCTCGAGTCACCTAAGAGCAGCCTGCTCAACCTGCTGAGACCTCTGGTGGCGGAAGGGTACTTGATGCACGACGTAGGCCGCTATCGCCTGGGACCGTCGATCTTCCGGTTGTCGGCAGGCGTGATGGCCGCGTGGAATTTTTCGAAGATACTGCGCCCGTTCCTGGTGGATCTCTCGAAGAGCACCAATGAAACCGTGTATGTCGGTGTCCTTGACGTCGAACACAAAGAGATCACCTATGTCGACGTGATCGAGAGCGAGCAATCGGTGCGCTATTCAATGCACATCGGTTTGCGTCGCCCGCTCTATTGCACGGCTGCGGGCCGCGTGCTGCTCGCCCATGCACCGGACGCTTTCCTTAACGACTACATGAAGACGGTCAAATTCGAGCGCCGCACCCCGCAAACGATCGCAACGAAGAAGGCGTTGCGTGACGAACTCGACCACATCCTCGAAAGCGGCCTGTCGGTGAGTCGCGGTGAACTACTGCCGGATTCGGCCGGCGTGTCGTCGCCGATCTTCGGACCGAATGGCAATGTCATCGCGGCGATGGCAATTGGTGCGCCGCTCGAACGCTTCGACCGCGAACGTCACCGGCTCGAAGAGAACATGATCAGAGTCGCCCAGCGGGCGTCTGCGTTGGGTGAGGCAGAAGAGGAGTGACTCGCCAGTCGATCGGCGGCGCAGTGAAGCGGGTGCTTCAATGCGCCGCGGTCGCGGTGCGGTCGAAGAAGCGTCGTACCCGCGCGCAACGGATCGGTCGCAACGACCGTCAGTGTGTACGACGCTTCGGCAGCATGGAGGCGACCAGCAGTCCGGCGATCGAACTGCAGGCGATGTAGACGAATACCGAAACATAGCCACTATCGGCCGGAAACGATGCACCGTCGTGTCCCGCCGTCGCGCTGCGCAGCAGCGCAAATACCGCCTGGGCACCTACCGCGAAGAAACACGAGAAGAAAACGTAGAGCATGCCCGTTGCCTCGCCTGTCTGATGTGCAGGCGTCGCTTCCACGATCTGGTTGTACAGCGCCGTGCTTGCGAAGGCGAGGCCGAACGAGCACAGCACCGCACCCGGAACGAAGAGCAGCAGGCTGCGATGAAGCACGATCAGCGAGGCCCAGCCCAAGGCCAGTATGAGCATGCCAATCAAGGCAGCGGGCCGGGCCTTGTAGCGGGCCGCAACCCGGCCGCTCCATGGGCTCGCGACCAGCGCGACGATGTTGACGCTGAACATCAGTAATCCGGCCGCCGTCGCGCTCAACCCAAATCCGGAGTGCGTGCCGGCAGGTTGCTGGGCGAGCAGCGAGAAGACCTGTCCTAGTTGCATGGCGCCTGCCGCGAGGAATGCCATGCATGCATTGGCCAACATGACTTCGCGCCTCTTCAGCAGACGCACATTGATGAGCGGATGACGCGCCCCGTGTTGATGGCGTGCCCAGAGTCCGAGCACGATCATCCCGCCAGCGATCAAGCCCCACAGCCGCGGATCGCCGAGCCCCCACGTGCGGATTTGCTGCACCGCGAAGAGGATGGCGCAAAGCGCCGGAGCGAACGCGAGACCTCGAACGTAGTCGATCCGTACGCCGGGATTCGGTGGCGACGGCGGTGCCCACGCGCGTACCGCCGCGACGGCCACGACGCAAAGCGCGACTTTGAACCAGAAGCCGCCCTGCCACGAGTAGTGATCCACGACAACGCCCGCGCAGATGTAGATCAGCCCCGCCGACACCATGCCTGCCGCGCTGATCAACCCCACCGCGGCAGGCAGCCTGGCGGGTGGCAGATTCTCACGAACCAGACCGATGGAGAGTGGCGTAATGCCTGCCGCGATTGATTGCATCGCACACCCCGCGACGAGCATGCCGACATCGGTCGCGCATGCGGCCACGACTGCGCCCGCCGCAGCGATCGATATCACCACGAGCAGGATGCGGCGGTAGCCCAACAGGTCGCCGAGTCGCCCGCTCACCGCGGCAAAGACGGCCGAGCCGAGCCAGTACGCGGTGACGGTCCAGCTCACGGTGTTCGACGCAGGAAAAGCCTTGTAGAGCGTGACCAGCACGGTGTAGATGACGGTGATGCCGGACGAGGCCGCTACCGCGGCAAGCAGGATCGCCATCGTGAACCCGCGCGGTGGACCCACCACGGGTTGCGCTCGGTGTGCCGGCTGGGAGAGTACTTCGGCTTGCATAAACGTCTCCGGTTGTGTGTCTTCGTTTCGATTATACTTATATACGAACGGCGTTCGTATTGATGTTTTTGGAGAGTTCGATGCCGACCGCAAGGATCGCGAGGCCACCGCCCGATATCAAATCGATATCGACGTTTTCGAGTTCGATATGAGAGTTTTTAGGTCCATGGCTTGACCCGATACTTCTCTCAAGGGCGCACGTTCTGAAGCGCTCCCCACAATCAGGAGCGAGACCATGCAAACGTATCAAGGGAAGATCTACGACGCCGACACGCACTTCTACGAAGTCGAGGACGCATTCAACCGTCATTTGCCCGAGAAGTTCAGGAAGGACTGGTCGTTTACCAGCCGTGTCACGGCAGACGGCAACCGCTGCATGTATGTGGGCGACCGGAAGGTGGAAATCAGCGAGGGCTACACATCGGCCGAGGGGCACGTTCCGCCGCCGGGCAAGCTGCATGAATGGCTGCGCGCGATGAAGGATGGCAAGGATAACGTCGATATGCGGGTTTCGCCGACGCCGGACATGTTCAACCGCGACGCGCGCCTGAAGAAGATGGACGAATTCGGTGTTGAAGCCTGCACGATGTACATCGGCGAAATGGTCGCGTGTATTTCCTACCTCAACGAGCCCGTTGCGGCAAATGCGGTGTTGCATGCGTATAACCAGTGGATGCTCGACGACTGGGGCTTCAACTACAAAGACCGCATCTACACGACGCCGGTCGTCACGCTCGACGATCTCGATGCGGCTGTCGCCGAGGCCAGGTGGCTGGTTGCGAACGGTGTGCGGGTGATCCTGATGCCGATGGGGCCGTTCAATGGCCGTGCACCTGCCGATCCGTACTTCGATCCGTTCTGGTCGGTCCTCAACGAAGCGGGCGTGCGCGTCACCTTCCATGTGTCGGAAGCGATCTACATGAAGGATCATATGGCGGTGTGGGGCGAGCCCGTGCAGCAGTCGCGCCAGCGTCAGACCGCCTTTGTCTGGATGCACGGTTACGGCGAGCGGCCGGTCATGGAAACGCTGTCGTCGTTCATCTTCTACAACTTCTTCGAGCGTTTCCCGCGGGTCAAGCTGTGCAGCGCCGAAAACGGTGCCGAATGGGTGCCTTCGCTGCTCGTCAAAATGGACAAGTGCCGGGGGATGGCGAAGAATGGCTACTGGCCGTGCGGTCAGCTGAAGAAACGCCCGAGCCAGATCTTCAAGGAAAATGTCTTCGTGGTCGCGTATCCGGAGGACGACATCGCCCAGATCATCGCTCAAACGGGATCGTCGGACTTCCTGTTGATGGGCTCCGACTATCCGCACGCGGAAGGCGTGCCCGAACCGAAGGACTTCGCGTCGGAAGCATGCAATGAGCTCTCGGAAGAAGACACGCGCAAGATCATGTACGACAACGGCCGCCGGTTCATTCCGCTGCACGTGTGATCGGCCTTGCACCGGTCGACGGCGGCAGACGGTCTGTCCGTCCCGCGCGATTTCTTCATTACGAACAGGTGAGCCATGAATATTTCGGACTATCAGGCGCTATTGCTCGAACGCGAAGGCGGCGTCTTGACCGTTACGCTCAACCGCCCGGAAACGTTGAACGCGTTCGACGAGCAAATGGACATTGAGATGTCGCGGCTTTTTCTCGATGTCGCCGAGGATGTTGAGACCCGTGTCGTGGTGTTGACGGGCGCAGGGCGGGCATTTAGCGCAGGCGGCGATATCGAGCATATGCAGCAGGTCATCGACAACCCCACGCTGTTCCTCGAAGGCATGCAGCGTGCAAAGAAAATTGTCTTCTCGATGCTGGATTGTCCGAAGCCGGTCATCGCCAAGATCAACGGTCATGCAATTGGTCTCGGCGCGACGATCGCGCTGTTCTCGGATCTGAGCTACGCGGCCAATCATGCAAAGATTGGCGATCCGCACGTGAAAGTCGGCTTCGTGGCGGGCGATGGCGGCGCGGTGATCTGGCCGCAGCTCGTGGGCTATGCGAAGGCCAAGGAATACCTGTTGACGGGGGATCTCGTCACCGCGGAAGAGGCGGCACGACTGGGTCTCATCAATCATGCCGTACCGGCCGACCAGCTGGATGCCGTGGTCGACGCGATGGCGAAGCGTCTCGCAAACGGCGCTTCGCGCGCCATCCAGTGGACCAAGGCGTCGATCAACATCGGCCTGAAGCAACTTGCGCATGCCATTCTCGACGCGTCGATTGCATACGAGGCGCTGTCGAACCTGACGGAAGACCATCAAGAGGCGGTCAACGCGTTTCGCGAGAAACGCGAGCCGGTGTTCAAGGGACGTTGAGCTTTTACAGTGTCCGACGCCAGCGGTACAGGCGGCGCCGGGCGCGGCGAGGGAGAGATGCACATGCAACGGGTAGTGGCGATAACGGGTGGATTCGGCACGCTTGGGCGCACGGTTGGTCGCGTGTTTGCCGAGAATGGCTGGAAGGTCGCGCTGATCGACAAGGCGCTCGTGCCGGAGAACGCGAGCGCGGAGCAGCTGCACGCTTCCTGGTGGCGAGGAGGCGTCGAGCTGACTGATCTCGATGCGGCGCGCTCAGCGCTCTCCGCGGTCGTCGAGCAGCTTGGCAGGCTCGATGCAATCGTCAATGTAGCGGGAGGCTTTCGCTGGGAAACGCTGGCGGACGGCAGTCTCGACACCTGGGATCTGATGTACCGGACGAACGTGCGCACGGCGGCGACTGCGTCGAAAGCGGCACTCGACCATATTGCCGACAGCGCGGAGGGCGGACGCATCATCAATATTGGAGCCGGCGCTGCGCTGAAGGCAGGCGCGGGCATGGGAGCGTATGCGGCCTCGAAGTCGGGGGTGATGCGTTTGACCGAGGCGCTGGCCGAAGAACTCAAAGGCCGTTCCATTACCGTCAACGCTATCTTGCCAGGCATCATCGATACGCCACAGAACCGCAAGGATATGCCCGACGCTGACTTTTCCCGCTGGGTACGGCCTGAAGAAATTGCCGAGGTGATTCTCTTTCTCGCGTCTGGCGCCGCGTCGGGGGTGACCGGTGCGTTGATTCCTGTCACCGGGCGTACGTAAAGATCCCGAACCGGAAATAGCAGTTGACGCCGGAGTCAACGGCGCCGACTGCAAATCGCGCTTCAGGTGAGGTGTGCGAGCGAGTCGTTGCTGAACCCGAGGAACGGCTCGCCAAGCCGTACGCGCCGCGCCCAGTTCGGATCATGCAGAAGCGAGCGTCCCACGCCAACAAGATCGAACTCGCCGCGTGAGAAACGATCGAGCAGGGCAGTGAGGTCGGGCTGCGCCGCTGTCGCGGCCCCGGCCATTGAATCGTAGTAGCCCTTGTTAATGCCGATCCCACCAACAGTCATCGAAAGCTTGCCGGTTACCTTCTTTACCCAACCGGCGAGATTCATCTCTGAGCCCGCGAATTCCGCCCGGTTGAAATAGCGCGTGCTCGCCTCGAAGATGTCGACGCCAGCATCCGCGAGCGGCGCGAGAATGTGCTCGAGTTCGTGCGGGTCGTTGGCGAGACGCGCGCGGAAATCCTGCTGCTTCCACTGGGAGAAGCGGAACGTGATCGGCATCGTCGCGCCGATCGCTTCGCGGATGGCACGGACAACTTCGGCGGCAAAGCGGCTGCGCGCCGTGAGATCCTTGCCCCATCGATCCGTGCGTTGATTGGTTTCCGCCCACAGAAAAGCGTCGATCAGATAGCCGTGAGCTCCGTGAATCGCGATGCCGTCGAAGCCGGCGGCCGTCGCATAGCGCGCGCTTCGACCATAGGCTGCAATGACGTCCGCGATCTCGGCATCGGTCATCGGGCGAGTTGGCGGCATGACGCGCTCCATGTAACCTGCGTTGAGCGATGTCATTCGTCCTTCCGGTCCCCACAGTCCCGATGGGCGCAGTGGCGAGGCGGCCGGGAAGGGGCCCGTATTCGCCTCTTTCATGGGTCCCATATGCCACAACTGAGGAAAGATGATTCCGCCGCTAGCGTGAACTTCGTCCGTCACGCGTCGCCACGCGGCAACTGATTCCTCTCCGGCGAGCACGGGAATCGAATTTTCTCCGAGTCCGGCTTCGCCGAGCGCCGCGGGGTGATCGACGCCGACGCCTTCCGTGATGATCAGGCCTGTCTCGCCCTGCGCACGCCGCTTGTAGTAGGCGGCGACGTCACTACCGGGCAATCCGTTCGGCGAAAAGCCGCGAGTCATGGGTGACATGACGATACGGTTGGCAAGCGTGACCCCGCGCACAGTGAGAGGCGAAAAGAGCGAAGTGGTATTCATTGGTAATTCACATAGTTGACTTGCGTGCGGATAATGATACGCTATGTTCTATCGATGAAAAAGCAGATATTGGCGCCGTCTCGCCGGCGGCGTTGAACAGGAGGATTGCATTGGAGCAAGCAGACTCATTGGCGGCAGACGCGCTCGAAGAGAGCGGCGCAAAGCTCATCCCGGAGGGCTTTGCGTTGATGCCGGAGTTCGGTCCCTTCCATCGGATGTTCGGACCTACCTACTTTCGCAAGAGCGAACGCGGACACGTCGTCGGCATGTACGTTCGCGAAGCGCATCGCAACCTTGGCCAGATGATGCACGGGGGCGCTGTTTGCATGCTGGCAGACACCGCCATCACGTGGGCGAGCAAGTATTCGCGTCAACCGGCCGTCAGGGTGTTGACGACGGGCTTGACGGTCAATTTCATGGGGAACGCGGAGCCGGGCGACTGGGTGGAAGCACACGTCGACGTTCTACGTTCGGGAAAGCGCGTGATTTTCTCCGACTGCCGGATCTGGGCGAATGCGAAATGCATCGCCCAGGTGTCGGGGCAATTCCAGGTGATGGGTGAAATTGACAGCTAGTGCGTCGGCGAGACCTGGATGGCCGCGCGAACGTTACGGCATTGACCGGGCTCGAACCTTATCCAGTGCCGCACGGTACCTCCACGCGGTCAACAGAAGCCGATGAATCCGCTCAGCCCGGCGTTTCCGTTCGGAACGAGTGGTCTGAACCGCGAGGTGCACTTCGGGCGCGCCTGTGACCAGTGTGAGAAGATCGCGCGCCGCGTTCGAGGGATCGTCGATGGCGATCACGCCGCTGAGCGCGGCGGCTTCCAGAACGCCGGTTAGCGGCTCCAGCATCGTCACCACGAACTGCAGAAACTGCTTTGCGACATCGGGAAAGCGAATCGCCTCGCCAATGACCATGCGTGAAGTGTGCATGCTGTCCGGTATTGCCATGTGTTCGACGAGCGCATCGATAAGGGATGCCATGTTCGTCGAAAAATCGCGGCCCGGTTCCAGGTGCTCCGAGATCTTGCCGCGCAGATCGGCCATCCCGCGCCAGACGATGGAGCGAAAAAGCTCTTCCTTCGTGCCGAACTGGCGATACACGGTCGTTTTGCTGACGCCAGCCAGCGATGCGATTTCCTCGACCCTGGCGGCGCCGAAACCTTCTCTGATGAACACGGATTTGGCGGCGTCGAGCAGCCGCTCGCGCAACTGAACCGCATCGTCGTGGGTGGGCCGGCCAGCCGTTCGAGGTTTGTCCGCCGCAGCGAGCCGCGAGGCTCCGTTGGGAGCCTGAACTGACATAGGTTTGTACATCGGGGAGTGTTTGATGTCGGAATCAGGACATCAGTATACTCATGAGCCCAAGGGGGCGCCAGTAATGGCGCCCCTGGGGCTCGGACCGCGCGCAGCAGGGCTCAAACGTTGATCATGCCACGTACATACGACTCCATCGTGCCTGCGCACGAGAGCTTGTCTTCGCCTTCCTCGAGATCGGCGTAGCGGCCGACTTGACGGACCAGCGGCCCTTGCAGGCCGTCGGTGTTCCCCGCCGGTGAAAAGTCGACCACGACCTTGTCGCCAGTGATGAAACCACCCCAGTATCCTTCGGCCAGCAGGTCGAAAAACGCGAAGCGCCCCTCAACGACGCCCAGTCCATCCGAAGGATTCAGCAGTTGCTCTCCCGCCTTGTCGAGAACGAACGGGACGATCCACGGGCAGATTGCATAACCCTGCGCAACTTCCGACCAGGGGCCGGTTCCGATCATCTCGGACATGCCATAACTGTTCTGGACGTTCTCGGCACGAATACCGTAGAAGCGGATGATTTGCTCCCGATAGTCGGCGGGGGCCGAGGTGCCCTTCAAGCCGCCGCCGGTGGTGATTACCGTATCCGGATGGCAGATGCCATCGGCGCTGCCGCGCTGACGGGCGCGCTCGACGAGCGTCCAGTGCAACGACCAGTTGCCCTGGACCAGCACCGGAACTTCGCGCTGCGCGGTGAGCTTGTCGAGAAACCGGTCGATCATCTTGCCGGTATGACGTTGGCGCGCCACCGCCTGCTCCTGAAACGCCGCGACCTCGCTCGGTTTCGCGGAGCCGTCGGCGATTGCGCGGCGCATGCGGCCCATCGAAATCGTTGCGGATGCGAGCACCGGTTCGTCGAACATCAGCGTGGTTTCCGCGCCGAGCCGTTGCGCTGCGTTCAGTACCGGTTCGATATGCCGATGCGCGCCGGCAGGCGGCATCATGAGGAAAGCCGGGCGCTTGCCGAAATCTCTTCGGATCATTGCGTTGCCGTAGACGCCCAGCTTCACGCACGACTCGGTGACATTGTCGAGATCGGCTTGCGTCTGACTGATGAAGCTACACTTGCCGGATGTGCCGCTCGAGCTGAAAACATGGTGTCCCGCTGTGCGCAGACGGTCCATCCATGCGTCGACGTTGTCCAAGCCGTCCAGATCGACTTCGGCCACCCGTTTGCTCGATAGCGTTTGCAGCCATGCCGAAAGATGCTTCCAGCGGCCGTTGTCGATGAATGACTCGGGGTAGCTCTTGTAGATCTGATGCGCGAACAGCAGGGGCACCATATCTTCATGGCGGGTCACCTCGTTGACGCCGACATCTTCCGCTCTGCGACGCAGTAGCCTGATCTGTTCGCGGCGCTCGGCGAAGCGCTCTTTCATGGCAGCGAGCTGCAGCTCGCGAAGGTTCTCGGGGTGCTTGCGAAACGGGTCGCTTTCACCGCGCAGCATTGCATAGAACGGGTCCAAAGCGGACATGTCGTCTCCAGGGCTATGAGTTGCCAGGCGTCAGTGGTCGAAGTCGGTGGAACTCGACACGTCGAGCCAGGCTTCGAGGTCGTGTTGCACGGACGAAAGTTTCTTCCGAACGAGGTCGACGGCGTCCGGACCTAGCGGTAGCCGCAGCGGTGGGACGTCTGCGGAAACCGCGCGCACGATGGCGTCGGCAGCCTTCGCCGGATCGCCCGTTTGCGTGCCGTGGTAGCTGCTCATGTAACGACGCATCTTGCCCACGGTCTCCGTATAGACGGGTGATTCGACCTCGCTCCACTTCAGCGATCCGCCCGCGAAATTGGTGCGGAAGCCACCCGGCTCGACCACGGTCACACGAATCCCGAACGGGCTCAGTTCACGAGCGAGCGATTCCGAAAGCCCTTCGATTGCATGCTTCGAAGCGCAATAGAAACTGCAGCCCGCAATGCCGATCACCCCGGCAACCGACGAGAAGTTCACGATATGACCGCGGCCGCGCTCGCGAAAATGAGGCAGTACGGCACGTATCACGTTGACCGTTCCAAACACGTTGGTGTCGAACAGCTGACGTGCTTCCGCGTCGGAGACCTCTTCAAATGCGCCGAAGAGACCGTAGCCCGCATTGTTGACGAGTACGTCGATCGGTCCCGCGCGCTCGATGGCCTGCTCGACGCCGCGACGCACCGCCGCCGCGTCGGTCACGTCAAGCAGCACACCGTGCGCGCGTCCGGGTGCGAGATTTTCGAACGGCGTGATCTGTGCGTCATTCCGAACGGTCCCGACCACTTTGTCGCCACGGGCGAGGACCGCCTGCGCAAGCGAACGGCCGAAGCCGGACGAAACGCCGGTAATGAACCACACGGCTGGGCTTGTCTGTGTTTCAGTCATTGTCGATTGGCCTTCAGATGAGTAGGAAATATCGATTTAGTTGGCGGTGCGGGCCTCGGTCATGTCGGCGATCTCTCCGCGGACGTAGGCGTCGATCGTTCCCGCGCAGGACAGCTTGTCGTCGCCGCCGGGCAAATCCTTGTAGCGCACCACGTCGCGAATGATGGGCGTGCGCACGCCGTCGATGCCGTGACCGAACTCCACGGTGACCTTGTCGCCGCTGATCAGGCCGCCCCAGCGCCCATCCGCGAGCAGGTCGATCATGGCGAGCCGTCCCTCGACGATGCCTTTCCCGTCCGCAGGATTGAGCAGTTCTTCGCCGGTCGAGTCGAGCACCAGCGGGACGAGCCAGGGCGGGACCGTCCACGCCTTCGCTTCGTGAAACCACGGGCAAAAGCCCGATACTTCGCCCATGCCGTAGCCGTCGTTGAAGTTGGTCGCGTTGAAGTTGAAGAAGCGCTCGCACTGTTGCTGGAAGTCTTCTGGCAGGTTCGCACCTTTCTTGCCGCCGCCGATACTAATGATCGTGTCGGGGTGAAAGTCGGCGTCGGGAATGCCACGCTGGCGCGCCGTGGCGACGATCTGATAGAGCATGCCCATCATGCCCATGATGAACATGGGCTCGTGACGCCGTTCGAGAAGTTGGTCGATGAACTGCCGGAAATCGGCTTGTACGCGTTCGCTGCGTTCTCGACTTTCGTTCTGGAAGGCTTCGATTTCACTGGGGAGCACGGTGCCGTCCGCGATGGCCCGCCGCATGCGCGCCATGCGCGTGGTGTGCGCGGCGCTTTGCGGCACATGCGACATGTAATGAAGGTCGCCCGGCATCGCAATCGATTCGGCGAATTTCGCCATGCGCTCCGTTCCGGTGTAAGAGCCGGAGGAGGGCGTCAGAAGGAACACGGGATAGCGACGCGACGGATCGCGCATGCCGCTCGCCGCCCAGCGAATGCCTTGGGAGAGAAGGCGCCAGCCGAGATCGCGGTCGGCTTCGCTCTGGTAAATGAAGGACTGCTTGCCCGAGGTCCCGCTCGAGCTCATTACATAGTGGCCGTTTCGACGCAGCGCATGGATCCAGCCGTCGAGATCGGCGATCGTGCCGTAGTCGAGTCCGTCGATCTTGCGGGTTGTGAGCGTTTGAAGCCACGCCGTGAGGTGGCGCCATTTCCCCTGCTCGATGAACGAATCGGGATAGCTCTTGTAGACGGAGTCGGCAAAAAGCAATGGCACGGCGTCGCTCATGCTCTTCACTTCCGTCACTCCGGCCTCGCTTGCTCGCTTGTCGAGAATGCGAATCTGCTGCCGGCGCTGCACGAAGCGCTCGCGCACGGCTTGCAGTTGCGCGGCATGGAGGCTTTCCGGCGCGTTGCGGAAGGGGTCTTGAAGATCCGTGAGTTGAAGCAGCGTGGAAAGGGCTTGCATTATTGGGTCTCCCCCGGATTCGGGCCCGATTCCTCCGAGACCCATTTCATGAATCGATGGATCGGGAACATGCCGTCATGCGGATAGCCGCCAACCCCATCTGAAATAGACTCGCCCAGCGCCACGATGCGTTGCACGCCAGCGCACGCGAGCGCGTCGCGCACCTCTGTGACCCGGTGCGGCGGATAGATGCCGACCGTTTGCGTGGCGACGGTCGCATAGCGCGCACCGTCGCGCAGGCTTGCCACGGGAACGACGTTGACGGTTTTGCAAATGGGATGAAAATCGACCATTTCTTCCGAGCGAATGACGAGCCCCTTGCCGTCGTATCCGCCGAACACCCGGTAGAGCGGCTCCATCTCACGCAGCACATCAACCGCTTCGCGAATGTCGCTGGGCACCAGCGGGCCCTGGCCGTCGCCATAGCGAAAGTCCTGGCCGAGTGCCAGCGCCAGTTGCTCGGCATAGCGGTCGGCGTCGTCTTCGTCGCCTTCGATGAATTGATACCGGCTCGCGTTGCACGCGTCCTGGTTGAACGACAGCACATCGGCTGCGCCGGCACGCGCGACGTCGCGCAGCACCTCGTCGGATGCAAAGGCTTCACGGCCGACCAGCGAGATAGATACCTTCGGATCGAACGCGACCAGCTCGAGCCCGGGGCCAGCGTAGCGCATCACGTGCCGAACCGCGCTGTCGCCGCCCCATACGACAATCTTGTCGAAGTACTGCGGACGATAAAGAATCGACTCGACATTTTCGTCTCCACCGCGCCAATACGCAGCCGAAAACGACTGGGTGACGGGATGATCCGGGTCGATGTCGGCCATCGTGCGCAGAATTGCAGTGGCCGTGAAAAGGTCGTTCGAAGGCAGCTTGAGCAGGTGGACGCCTTTCGTCAGCGCCGCGCGCATGACCGTCATGGCTGCCACCATCGGCGAGTTGCCTGCGAGCACATGTACGAGGCGCGGTGCAAACGCGCGCAGACGACTCGGGCGCCCGCGCAGCGTGCGTGCCACCCAACCGTCGACGAGGCGCGCGTCGCCAAGACTAACGCGCAACTCGTCCTCGATCACCTCGCGTGCGAAAAGGTTGGGAATGTCGCGATAACAGTTTTCAAGAATCCGTCGCCCGAGCGGACTCACTTTGATCATTGACTCGAGCGCGGCCTGCATCAGCGGATTGACGTCCAGATGCAAACGCGGCCCCAGCTCGACAAGAAAGTCGATAACCTTCGCAATCGGCATATCGAAGGCGGGACCTGACTCAGCTCGCGGCCACACGAGGTCGTCAAGGTCGATCCTGGGCGTGCAGAAACCTTGGCCAAGATCACGCGACACGTGCTTGATGGCGCTTCCGGTGACAGTGCGACCGCGGTATACGTGAGGAACCGGCAGCGGCACGAGGCTGGGCTCCTGCGCCGGGTTCCCGCGTTGCCTTTCCGTTGTTTCGGGGTGCTCCATAAAAGCTCCTTTCAAATATCGATACGCGTTGACTTGGGGCGCAGACGCTGGTCCATTCCGAGCTTGCTATCGCTAGTCAGCTCAGATTGACGATCATCCGATCGAGTAAATGTTTGACGGTTCGGACTTCTTCGACCGTGAAGCCGCGAAGCTGCCGATTGCTTGCATCGACGATGTGCGGCAGGGTTCCGCGCAACAACTGGCGGCCGTTTTCAGTCAGTGTGAGCTCGACACAGCGTCGGTCCGAAGTGCTGCGAATTCGTTCGATCAATCCTCTTTTTTCAAGCGAATCGAGCTTGCGGGTCATGATGCTGCTGTCAGCGAGCAGCACCCGGCACAAGGCGGTAGGTGTGCGAGCACGTCCGTCGTACAGTGCTTTCAGGATTCCCCACTGTATTGCTGAAAGCTCGCTCGCAGCGAGCTTTGCGTCGATTTCCGCGCCAAGCAGAAGATGAACCAGGTTCATCTTGAACGCGACACTATCTTCAGTACGGTATTCCTCTGGCGCAATTCTCTGTGCGAGTTCGGCGCCAGCCGGTTCTCGCTCGAGCGTGACGGAGTCGGATAGATTCATCGATTTCCTGCCAAAAAAGTAGCTGCATTTGCAAGCAACTATATGCACGGCATTCAAAATATGCAACGATAGGCGAGGTGTGGTTTTCCCCATGTTGCGACGGGGAGCAGGTATGCGCGACGATGCGCACGCGTCTTTTTGTTTGCAATCTTCGGGAGGAACCTTGTCGGAATCTGGTGTGGTAAGTGACATGGCGTTGCCTGTCGCTGTTGAGGAAGTGACCGCAAAGTGGCTAAGCTCCGCGATCGCGTTCCGCTTTCCCGGCGCCGAAGTAACTTCGTGCCGGCACGTGGAGGTATTGCCGGGTACGTCGACCAAGGTACGCGTCGCACTCGAGTACAACGACGCGGGACAGGCAATGGCGCTGCCGGCGCGCATGATCGTAAAGGGCGGTTTCGAGGATCACAGTCCTTCGATGAGAGACATGTATCGCAACGAAATGCGTTTTTATCGCGACGTTCTACCGTTCATCAACATGAACGCGCCTAGATGCTTTTTTGCAGGCACGGATCCTGACGCCTGGCAATCGGTCGTCGTGATGGAGGACCTGAGCGAGCGTAACGTTCAGTTTTGCCGTGCCCAGCAATCGCAGGGCTACGAACAAGTCGCCCTACGGTTGAGTGCGATGGCACGCTATCACGCGCAAACATGGAACAGCCGGGAGTTCGACAAGGGCGGTCGGCTCGAATGGGTGGGGGAGCGCTTTTCGGACTGGTCGCTGGAATACCAGAACCGATACCTCGAACCGGACGTCTGGGCCCACTACATCTCGCTGCCGAGAGGAGCGGCAGTAAGCCGGTATCTGCACGATCGGGACTGGATGATGGCATCTCTCGCGCGCATTGCGCGCGAACATAAGAGCAAACCGGTATGCCTTATTCACGGCGATACGCATCTGGGAAATCTGTACGTCGAAGCTGACGGGACGCCAGGTTTTTTCGATGCCCAGGTCAGTCGGGCGCCTTGGAGCCTCGAGGTTGCCTATCACATAGGGTGCGCACTCGATATCGAGGACCGTCGCTCATGGGAGCGGTCGCTGCTCGAACACTATCTTTCGCAACTGGCGATTGGCGGGGTCGAGGCGCCCGATTTCGACGAAGCGTGGAACGACTATCGACGCGATCTCGCGTATGGATACTTCATCTTTGCGATTAACGAAACCCGCTTCCAGACCGAAGCAGTGAACACAGCGTATGCGGCACGCTTTGGCGCGGCATTGTTGGATCACGGCACGGTGCGCGAATCGACATGATCCAGGCCAATAATGCAACCGTATGTTGCATTATTGGCCTGGCGAGACTAAGCTCGACCATCGGCAGCCTCCTGGCGAGTTATGGCTTGAACGTGCAAGTGCTCGCTCGAACGTTCAAGATGACAATCGACTTTCATCGACCGATTACAGCATGCCTGTTCCGAAAATCTTTCATCAACGTTTAAGCGGCAAGATCGCGATCGTGACCGGCGCAGGATCGCTCGGTCGGGGTTTTGGCACGGGTAAGGCCATTGCCTGCCTTTTTGCGGCGGAGGGCGCGTCCGTCTGTCTCGTCGATCAGCAGTACGAGCGGGCGGCGGAAACGCTCGCGCTGATCACGGAAGCGGGCGGCCGAGCGTTCGTATCGACCGGCGATGTCACGGACGGCGCTGTCTGTGCGCGCATTGTCGAAGAGACCGTTCAGCGGTATGGAGGTCTGGACATTCTCATCAACAACGTCGGTATCTCAGGCGCGCCGGGGAGATTGCAGGACGTCGACGAAGCGTCCTGGGACCGTGTGATCGACGTCAATCTGAAAAGTGCATTCTTGATGAGCCGAAGTGCGGTGCCGAAGATCGTGGCGCGCGGGGGCGGGGCCATCGTCAACATCGGTTCGGTCGCAGGCATCCGCAGCCACGGGTCGGCCGCGTATGGCTCGTCAAAGGCGGGAATGGTCGGCTTTACGCGTGAACTCGCGGTGATGTACGGCCGCGATCAGGTTCGTGCCAACGCGATTGCTCCGGGGCATATTTTTACGCCAATGGTGGAAAGCATGCTTGACGATAAGGCTCGCGAACGTCGCCGCAAGATCGCGCCCCTCCCATTGGAGGGAGATGCATGGGACGTCGCGGCCGCCGCGCTGTTTCTCGCCAGCGACGAATCGCGATTCATTACCGGCACGTGCTTACCCGTGGACGGTGGCGTGACGCAGATTGCGGCGCTTGCGGCGTACGATCTGGTCCAGCAATAGCCACCGTATCGGGCGGGGTACGTCGGGCAGCAAAGCGTCACTTTCCGCTGTGCTTTTCTGGCCAAATTTTCTGGTAACTTAGCGGGGCCGAATTTGACCCGCGTTACAGGAAACGGCACCTGTCTGGCATTGGCATGGCCGTCGAATTGCGGTTCATGCCAATCGCCCCTTTGCTCGGCACGCGTTTTTGCGATCCGAGAGGCGAGGGTCTCCACCGATCGATGATGGCATGACTGCTCGCAAGGCCGCAGATTCGCTTTTTGCCGCATTAGCGGACGCTTCCAGACGACAACTGTTGGCGCTGCTGAGCAAGGGGGCGCAAAGCGCAGCCGCATTGGCGCGTGAACTGAACATGTCACGTGTGGGGGTGACGCGTCACCTGAATGCGCTTGACGAGGCCGGCTGGATCGACGTTGCTGTCGATAACAATGGCGAGGCGTTCTATTCGAGACGTTCTCAGGCTGAAGCACAATTCCTGACGGAATGCGTAGCGTTGCAGAAGTCAGCATGGCCCGAAGATGGCGATGCGTTGGACCAACAGGCCGCAGTGTGGGCGCGCGAGTGGCCAGCGGAGGATGCGAACATCTATCTGATCGGGCAACGACTTCTACGGCTATCTGCGCACATCGACCGGGCGCTCAAGGAAGCCGCTGCGAGTCAAGGCCTGCTGGCAGCCGAACTATTGCTATTGGACGCGCTGCTGGTTTCAGGGCCGCCTTATACCCAGTCTCCAACGCAGCTGCAAAAACCGCTGGCGATGACGCTCGGCGGCATCACCAAGTGCGTCAGCAGACTTGAGCAGATCGGCTTGGTGGAGCGCTTGCCGGATCCGGCGGATGGGCGTGGAATTCTCGTGCGAATGAAGTCACGGGCGCGCAAGGTTTTAACGAACATTCTCCATGAGGGGACGTATGGCACCGACTGGGTGGCATCCAGTCATATGACGCCTGAGCGGCGAGCGGCACTGTCGATTTTGTTGCGGGAACTGCATCTGTTCGCGGACGCAGAGGCCGCACGTCGGAGTGCCGAGCGCGCCTGACATAGTTGCGGTGCTCACCGTCTCGATAGCAACGCCTAACTCATCGCCATCTCGGCTGGCAACAAGCGCGCAAGACGCAAGACCAGTCACAGGCCCGCGTTCTTAGCGGGCCTTCTCCTCCGTCTTTTGTTGCCTCCGACGCATCCGGTGGCAATCGACCACTTCCCCACAACGATACCTTGCCGAGCGATAGCTCCGCGGCAACGCATTGGAGCGCTGTCTTCTCGTGCTCGCTCGGTACAAACACCAGGATTAACCGAGATACTTTCCCAGTAAAGTAGATTTACAGATGTTGGTGACGAGCAGGACATTCACGCCAAACGGAGATCCGAGCGATGAGGGCCGCGTATTTCACGAGGGTAGGTTTGCCGCTGGAAGTTAGGAGTGTTGCCGATCCCAGTCCAGCAGCCGGAGAAGTCGTGCTAAAGATTCACCGCTGCGGTATTTGCGGATCGGATCTTCACATGACGGATGGGCACGCTCCGCATTTCACGCTTCCAGAAAATTCAACACTTGGACACGAATTCGCTGGCGAGGTGATTGCCCTGGGAAAGGGTGTAGAGAAGCTGAAGGTTGGCGACCCAGTTACCGCACTGCCGTTTGTAGGATGCGGTCACTGTGCGACTTGTCTATCCGGCAAGCCCAACTTTTGCGCGCATTTCAAGGGCGCCGCCGCCGGGTTCGCTCAGTATGCAGTCGTGACCGAGCGCGTAACGACCAGGCTCCCGAAGACGCTGAGCATGGAGGACGGCGCACTGATCGAACCAATGGCGGTTGGCTTGCACGGCGTTGCGTTGGCAAAACTCACGCCGGGTGCGAAAGCGCTCGTGATTGGCGCGGGTCCCGTCGGGCTCGCGGCGACGTTCTGGGCCCGCCGCCTCGGCGCCGGACGCATCGTCGTCACCGCTTCCTCACTGCGCCGCGAAGCGCTTGCGCGGCACATGGGTGCGGACGAGTTCGTAGTTCCGGAGGAGGGGCAGGATCTGGCGGCGCTGGCTGGCGAAGCTCTTAAGGGTTCACCAGACGTCGTTTTCGAATGCGCAGGGCAAAAGGATCTGATTGCGAAGGCGATTCATTGCGTCAAGCCGCGGGGTGACGTCGTAGTGCTCGGCTTCTGCACGGTGCCAGATCAATTTATCCCGGCAGTAGCGGTGTGGAAGGAAGTGCGAATTCAGTTCGCTGTCACCTACAGTATGCAAGAGTTCACTCTTGTCGCTAACGTGTTCGACGCGGGCTGTGTCGAACCGCGCGCGATGATCACGGATCGCGTCTCTCTCGACGCGTTACCCGAGATGTTTGAGGCTTTGCGCAATCGCTCGACGCACTGCAAGGTAATGGTGAATCCATGGCTGAGCTGAAATCCTGGCGCGACTATCTCTCCCAGTTGGCAACCGCGGACAGTCTGCTCGAATTGACTGAAACACCCAGCGATCCTCAAACGCGCGCGGAGCTGTATCGGCAGTTTCAGATGAATCTTTCGCTGGCCTACTTCATCTACTTCCAATCCGATCCGTTTCATCCTGACTGGCTGCCCTTCCTTAACTCAGTCTTCATGCTGCAGCCGAATCCCGACGATACCTATTTCGTCGCACCGTTGCGAGGAGACCTGCGATACCGGATAGTCGGAGAACGCGGCAGCGTGCATTTGCTGACGCTCGACCTCGGCCGCGGGATCATGGGCACTACCGATGAAGCCCATCCGCCGCTCGGTCAGTTCGACCTCGACGACGTAGAAATTGGCGATGACGGCAGCTTCGAAATTTTGTTGAGCGCGCAGCGTCCTGCCGGGTACGACGGCAACTGGATCGAGCTGCATCGCGAGGCTGACTTCGCCATGCTGCGCCAGCGCTCGTATGCATGGGGAAGGGAACGCGACGCGCGAATCGCTATCGAGTGCCTCGATGCCCCGCTGTTGAAGCCGTCGATGGGCCACGAGGAGATCGCGAGGCGTACCGGCGAGTTGATGGGCTACGCGGAGCGTTTGTCACGTCGCTGGCTCACCCATATGCAGCAACTGCGCACGCGAATCAAGGTGAACGAGTTCGAGTTTTTCGCTTTCGGCGGTGGGCTCGCGAAGCAGGCGTACTGGCAGGCCATTTTCGATTTCGGTGATGACGAAGCGCTCATTCTCGAAACCGCGCTGCCGCAGACGCGCCGCTACTGGAACGTGCAATTGAACGACACACTGTTCAACGCGCTTGACTATATCGATCACCAAAGCAGCCTCAATGGGCATCAGGCACACGTCGACGACGACGGCCATTTTCGCGCGGTGATTGCTCATCGCGATCCCGGTGTCCTGAACTGGCTGGATACATGCGGCGTCAATCGTGGGACTGCGATAGGCAGATGGTATGGGTGCAGCTCGGAACCAGTTCCGACACTCAAACGTGTGCGGCTTTGTGAGTTGCGCAATCACTTGCCGGCAGGAACTCGCTTCGTAGACGCGAGCGAGCGCGGCAGACTTCTGCGCGAGAGACGCATAGGTGCGCAGTTGAGACGGCGGTGGTAGCGACAAGAATGGATTTCGGGAGACTACAGATGTCAGTATCGAAACGATTCACGGGTGCGGAGGACGAACTTCACGCGAGCGCGAGTGCTGCCGCTGGCCTGACGGATTTCGGCTCCAGCGCTGAGTACAGGCCGGGCCTGACACAGCTTTTGAACGCGCTCGACGAAGATGGTCCGCGCTTCGCGCCGGGTGGACGGGAATTTGCGTGGAACGCTGTTGTCGGTGCTTTGGTTTCGCGCCTGACGCTGGTAGAGGGGCTGCGCAAGCATGCCGATGTGTTGTCGCGGACGCCGCGGCGCCCACTCGTCATCACCGGCATACCGAGAACCGGTACGACCGCGCTGCACAAGCTGCTTTCGGTTGATCCACAATTTCAGGGTTTGGAAAAATGGCTGACGGTCTTTCCGCAGCCGCGGCCTCCGCGCGATACGTGGACCAGCCATGTTCAGTTCCAGGCGACCGCGGCCGGGCTCGAGGCCTTTTTCAGGTCAGCGCCAGAGATGCGCGCGGCACACAATATCGTGGCTGACGAGGTAGATGAATGCCTCGAAATACTCAAGCAGGGCTTTTGCAGCAATCTGTGGGGCTCGTCGTTCCGTGTACCTCAATACGATCGCTGGTGGCGTGAACAGAGCGAATTGCCTGCATATCGTTACCTGGCAAAGACGATCAGTCTCATCGGTGCGCGCGACAGCGAAAAGACGTGGCTCCTGAAGAATCCCGGACACCTGATGCAGTTACCCGCGCTGTTCGAGGTCTTTCCCGATGCATGCGTGGTACAGACACATCGAGATCCGGTGGCGGCGCTGCCTTCGCTCGCGAGCGTGCTGGCGATGGCGCGTCGGATTTCTGAGGGCGAGCAGGTCGACAGGCACGAGATCGGCAGGCGCGAACTGGATAACTGGGCGCGCGCCAGCGAAGCGGCAATTGCGGCGCGCGCGTCCTTGCCGAACCGGCAGTTCCTCGATATCAGGCAGGCCGACTTCCACGCCGATCCGATTGGCACCATGACGCGTATCTACGGCCACTTCGGCTTCGGACTGACCGCCGAAACGATGGAAGCGATGCGCCGACGCGTCAAGCAGAGTCCCGAACGCGCTTATGGCGCGCATCGATATACGCAGGACGAATTCGGCCTTGCACCGGCAGCGATCAGGGAGCGCTTCTCCCGCTATATGACCACCTATGGACTGCACTGATGAAAACGCCGTCGCTTTCCCCGTTTTCCGGCTTTCTGCAGATCGCGTACGTCACCACCGATGTGGACGAGGCAATTGAGCGCTTTCGCAGAGAACAGAAGGTGCCGACGTGGGCGCGCTTGCCGGGTATTGAAATAGAGTCCATCGCGGGACGTCGCTGCAAGCTGAACATCGCGCTCGCGTTCGTCGGGTCGCTTCAGCTGGAACTGATCGAGCCGCTGTGCGGCGACGACCGCGTCTATCGCGATGCCCTGCCTCGAGACGGCTTCGCGATTCGCCATCATCACATAGCGCAGCTGATCGAGAGCGAAGCGGCGTTCGAAACACAGCGTGAGGAAATGGCTGCCGCGGGCGTGCCCATCGTCATCGACGGCCAGTCGCGTGGTTCCGCCCGGTACTTCTATACGGATCACCGGGGGACGCTCGGACACTATATCGAGCATATCTGGTACACCCCTGCCGGTCTCGCTGCGATGGAACAGGTGCCTCGCAATGGAGTGGTCCAATGAACGCTGTCAGCACGGCGCTTCCGGTTGACGATGATCACTGTCTCGCAGTGCACATCGCTACGGCGGCCGGCGGCGCCTTGAACGCGATGCGCGCGTCGGCCGTGCTTGCGGGCAAACCGTTGGGCGCAGTCGGCGATGCCAAGGCGAACGAGCTGATTGCAGACATTCTCGCTCGCACCCGACCAGATGACGGCTTTCTGTCGGAAGAATCCGCGCCGGATCCAAAGCGGCTAGCTCTCGATCGTGTATGGATCATCGACCCGCTCGATGGCACGCGCGAGTATGGCGAACGACTCGAGGGGCGCGAGGACTGGGCGGTCCATGTGGCACTGACGGTTTGCGGCGAACCCCGCGCTTGCGCTGTGGCGCTTCCGGCCTGTGGGGTCACATTCGGAACGTTATCGCCGCCGGAGTTGCCGCCAGCGCCCGAAGGGCGCCTGAAAATTCTGGTGAGCCGTTCCCGCGCTCCGGAACTGGCGCTGAGGGTCGCCCAGCGACTGAATGCTGAACTTGTCCCCATGGGCTCGGCAGGCGCAAAGGCAATGGCGGTACTGCGTGGCGAGGCTCACGCGTATCTGCACGCAGGCGGTCAATACGAGTGGGATTCGTGCGCTCCAGTAGGCGTCGCGCTCGCGGCTGGCCTTCACGCCAGCCGCATAGACGGGAACCCGTGCATCTATAACGGAGTAGACGTCTGGATGCCCGATTTACTCATATGTCGACGTGAGATCGCCGAATCGATGCTGGCCGCCATCGCGGCCGCGCTGTGACTCTGCTTTGTAAAGGATGTGCCATGCCGACGTTGACTCATTTGCGGCGACTTGAAGCCGAGAGCATTCATATCATGCGGGAAATCGTCGCTGAGGCAAATCGCCCAGTGATGCTTTACTCGATCGGCAAGGACAGCGCCTGCATGCTCCACCTGGCAAAAAAGGCCTTTTACCCGGCGCCCCCTCCGTTTCCGCTTCTGCATGTGGATACCACCTGGAAGTTCCGCGACATGTACGCGATGCGGGACCGGATGGCTCGCGAGACCGGAATGGAGCTGATCGTTCACCAGAATCCGGAAGCGAAAGAACTGGGCATCAACCCGTTCGATCATGGTTCGCAGGTTCACACCGACATGTGGAAGACCCAGGGCTTGAAGCAGGCGCTCGACAAGTACGGCTTCGATGCCGCTTTCGGGGGCGCTCGCAGAGACGAAGAGAAATCGCGTGCGAAAGAGCGAGTCTTTTCATTCCGTACGGCAACCCACCAGTGGGACCCCAAAAATCAGCGACCCGAACTGTGGCGCCTATATAGCGCGCGAAAGAACAACGGCGAGTCGATCCGCGTGTTTCCCCTCTCTAACTGGACCGAGCTGGACATCTGGCAGTACATCTACCTCGAGAATATCTCCATCGTGCCACTCTATTTCGCGGCGAGGCGGCCCGTGGTGAATCGGGACGGCATCCTGGTGATGGTGGATGACGAGCGCATGCCACTCAAGCCGCACGAGAAAGTAGAGGAGAAAATGGTGCGCTTTCGCACGCTTGGTTGCTATCCGCTTACCGGTGCAGTCGAGTCGAACGCAACGACATTGCCGCAAATCATCCAGGAAATGCTCTTGACGACGACCTCCGAGCGGCAGGGGCGCGTGATCGATCATGACGGCGCCGCGTCCATGGAGAGGAAGAAACAGGAGGGGTACTTCTGATGGCACACGTCTCTGAGCTGATCGGGACCGATATTGAACGGTACCTGAAGCAGCACGAAAGAAAGAGTCTTCTGCGTTTCATCACATGCGGGAGCGTGGATGACGGCAAAAGCACGTTGATCGGCCGATTACTCTACGAATCCAGAATGCTGTTCGAGGACCAGCTTGCCGCGCTCGAAGCCGATTCGAAAAAGGTCGGTACGCGTGGCGGGGAAATAGACTACGCGCTGCTGCTGGACGGTCTCGCTGCGGAGCGCGAGCAGGGCATCACCATCGACGTCGCCTACCGGTTTTTCTCGACCGACCGGCGCAAGTTCATCGTTGCTGATACGCCCGGGCATGAGCAATACACCCGCAACATGATAACGGGTGCTTCTACGGCCGATCTTGCCATCATTCTGGTCGATGCTCGCAAGGGCATTTTGCAGCAAACGCGGCGGCACAGCTATCTGGTGTCGTTGATCGGCATTCGCAACGTTGTTCTCGCGGTCAATAAGATGGATCTGGTCGAGTACTCGCGTGAACGATTCGACGAAATTTCTCGTGAGTATTGCGAATTCGCCAGAAAGATTGGCATCCCTGGTGTGACTGCAATGCCGATTTCGGGCGTAAATGGCGACAACGTTGTTGAAAGGAGCACGAAGACGTCGTGGTACGAAGGGCCGTCCTTGATGCGTCACCTCGAGACTGTCGAGATCGACGAAACGCATTTGCAGGCGCAGCCGTTCCGTTTCCCAGTGCAGTGGGTCAACCGCCCCAATCTTGATTTCCGTGGGTTTGCAGGCACTATTGCGTCCGGTGTGGTGCGTGTCGGGCAGCGTATACAGGTACAGCCATCAGGACGGGAAAGCACTGTCGCAAGAATCGTGACGGCGGACGGCGATCTTGACGAGGCCTTCGCGGAACAGTCCGTGACGCTGCTGCTCGCCGACGAAGTGGACGTCTGTCGTGGAGATCTGATTTCAACGGCCGATTCGCCCGCGCAGGTTGCCGACCAGTTCGAAGCAACGCTCGTGTGGATGAGCGACCAACCCATGCTCCGGGGGCGCAGTTACTTGCTGAAAATTGGCACCCGGACCGTCACGGCAACGATATTACCGCTCAAATACAAGCTGAATGTCGATACGCTTGACCGCGTGGCGAGTGAGACTCTCGCCTTGAACGAGATCGGTGTCGCGGAACTGGAGTTTGATCGCGCGATTGCTTTCGATCCATACGAGCAAAACCACGAGACGGGCGGTTTCATAGTCATTGACCGCATGACCAACAGCACGGTCGGTGCCGGTATGCTGCGCTTCGCATTGCGCCGTGCGAACAATATTCGCTGGCAGACGCTGGAGGTAGACAAACGCGCGCGGCGGGTGCTGAACGGGCACCAGAGCGGCGTTGTATGGCTGACAGGGCTTTCAGGTGCGGGAAAATCGACAATTGCAAATCTGCTCGAGAAGCGTTTGCACGCGATGGGCAAGCGAACCTATCTGCTCGACGGGGACAATGTTCGTCACGGGTTGAACAAGGATCTCGGATTCACGGCCGAAGACCGGGTGGAAAATATCCGACGCATTGCCGAGGTGGCGAAATTGATGGCAGATGCGGGCGTGATCGTCATTACCGCATTCATTTCGCCGTTTCGCGCGGAGCGCGCCCTGGCACGCGAACTGATGGAGGAGGGTGAATTTATCGAGGTCTTCATCGACACGCCACTCGAAGTGGCCGAGGAGCGCGATCCGAAAGGACTTTACAAGAAAGCGCGTAGCGGCGAGTTGAAGAACTTCACAGGCATCGATTCGCCCTACGAGATGCCGCAGAATCCTGAGATCCACATCAACACTCTGACCGTTTCTCCCGAAATGGCCGTAGAGGTGATCTTCGAGAAACTCCAGACCGCGGGATTTCTTGACGTGTCGAGGGGAGCGCCGCTCTGAGACGAGGCGGGGCGGGCGCTTCGCCCGTAGGCGCCGTGCCATTGTTGGTCCCTGTGCGTTCATATTGGTATACAACATTCATTTATGTATACTCCCCGCTGTCGGCTACGGGAGCGGTGCGCAAGCAGGTCAACTTGCGGTCTCCAGCCGCACAGGAGGTGGATGCGGGCAAGCTCGTTGTCGTCGCGGCTGCGCGCCTCGGAAACACGCGACTGATCGATAACCTGGAAGTTTGAGCTTTCCTGGATAAATATCGCGCTCGATCCGAACGATCTGTCGATGTTCGTCCAGGTCGTCCGCGCCTGGTTCATCTGTTTTCCGGCAAACGCGCGTCATTGCGGCCTGAGGTGCAGATCGTTGCTCACGGATTGCACCCCCGGCACGCCGCGCGTCACAGCAAGCGCTTTCTGAATCTGTGCCTCCGAATCCACGTATCCTGACAACTGCACGACGCCTCGATACGTCGCGACGCTCATCGGCAAGGATCTCAGTTCCGGGTTCGCGACGAGCGCCTGCTTCACCCGGGCGGCGAGCGCAGCGTCGTCAGCGGCGATCTTCCCCGGCGCTGTCAAGGGCGGCGTCACCGTGGACTTACAGCCGCTGGTGAACACGAACGCTGGCAATGCGAACGCCGCGACGATCAGCAATCGGCTTTTGATGTATGGCGCGTTTCGCATGTCGGCTATGAAATCCTGATTCGATAAGCGCTAAATGGTGGGCTGAAAAGCGCGCCGAGTGGCGAAGGGATACGGCGCATCTCGGCTTACGAGCTACCTGTATCGGCAGGGCAACCCTTCGCGTCGATTTGGCGAGGCGAATCAGGCGTAGCAATTGCGCAGGTACGAGAGAACGAGTATCTGACTGTCGCCATTGCAGTTTCCCACGAACTGCATACGTTAGCCGAAGACGGTATCTGAAGAAGTTTTCCCATCTCTGAGCCTGTCAATCCTCCCAATACCCGGGCGAGCGGGTTTCAAGGTGTCACGCGGAGGGTCGCACTGTCATCGGTCCGCTGGTCAAAGCGCCGCACGGGGGCAACGAAGACCATTGAAGCGCCCCACCAGAAGTCTGATGTCCCGGCACAAAGCCTATCTGCATGCCCATTCTCTAAAGAGATCGCGGAATCTGCCGATAAAGAGGTCATCGTACAACACCGGGTTGAAAAGTAGCATGAGAAACGTATCGGTTCGAAATAGTCTCCTGACTGTCTTCCTGATCTTTGCGGCGATGATTTTGCTGGGCGGCGTGATCGGTGTCGCCACGCTCAGCCGCGCGAATGCCAATCTCAACCGCATCCATCAGATTGCGACGCAGGAAATTCTCGTCAACGACGCATACAAGGACTCCACACGCACTCGAGCCGCGTTGACACGAGCCTACTCAGCTCTAAAGGAGCGCAACGACGAGACGACGCGAGACTCGGCATTGAAGAGCGCCGAAACGACGATGAACCGGGCGGATGCGGAAACCGAGTCGTTTCGAAGCGCCGCCGTTTTTCGTGGCCAGGACGACGGGTTGAAGCAGCAGTTGATCGAATCGTCAGTCAACCTCGCCGCGATTCTGAAGAAAGCCTCCGATGCTCTGCGTGCCGGCGATACGAACGCCTACGCCGCTATCAACGATCACGACATTACGTCAACCGGTGTGGCGTATTCGGTGAATGTCGAGAAATTCCAGAGCATCGCTAACACGTTGTCGAACGATGCCATCGCGCAGCTCGATCGCGAATATACGTGGGTCGTCAGCCTGGTCATTTTCGGAGTGAGCGCGGCGCTGGTCCTGATCGTCGCTGCGCATTTCGCGCTGCGGCGCATCGTGACGACTCCGCTGAACGACGCCGCCAATCTGCTCGATCGAATCGCGGCGAATGATCTGACAGCGCGCATCCCCGAGGCGAGCGGCAACGAGATCGGTCAGCTATTCGCGGCGATGCAGCGGATGCAGCGTGGTTTGGCTCAGACAGTGGCAAACGTGCGCAACAGTTGCGAGGCCATTTACGGCGGCGCGCGCGAGATTGCCGCGGGCAATGTGGATCTGTCGAGCCGCACAGAGCAGCAATCAGCGGCACTGGAAGAAACCGCGGCCAGCATGGAGCAATTGACGTCCACCGTCAAACAGAACGCGGATAACGCGCAGCAGGCAAGTGCACAGGCTTCGAGCGCAGCCGATGTCGCCGAGCAGGGCGGCGAAGTGGTCGAGCGCGCCATCGAGACAATGAATTCAATCAGCCAGAGTTCGCGTAGGATCGCCGAGATCACCGGGATGATCGACAGCATCGCATTTCAGACCAATATCCTTGCGCTGAATGCGGCGGTCGAATCGGCACGGGCCGGTGAGCAGGGACGCGGCTTCGCCGTCGTCGCAAGCGAAGTTCGCAGTCTAGCTCTGCGCAGCGCGGACGCCGCCCGAGAGATCAAGGCCTTGATCGGCGCCTCGGTCGAGGACGTAGCTAACGGCAATAGCCTGGTCGCGCAGGCGGGTCAGTCGATGAAGCAGATTGTTAGCGCCGTGCGCGGCGTGGCCACCATCATGAATGAAATCAAGGCAGCAACGATCGAGCAGAGCACGGGCATCGAACAGGTCGGCCAGGCGGTTACGCAGATGGACCAGGTGACTCAACAGAATGCGGCACTCGTCGAAGAAGCCGCCGCTGCCGCGAGCGCGCTCGAACAGCAGGCGCAGTCAATGACGAATGCAGTCTCGGCATTCCGCCTCGCCGCGCAATAGAAGCTCCGATTGACCGACGCAAAGCGCTGGTCGATTCAGACAATCTAAATCATTTCTAACTGGGGTATGAATATGAACGTTAAAGGCGTGCTGGGCGCCACCGCAATTCTGATTGCCGGTGCTTCCCTCTCCTGCGTGTCACAGGCCGCGACGTACGCATATGTATCGAATGCAGATAGTCAGGATATCTCGGTTTTCAGTCTCGACAAGTCGAACGGCTCGCTTGCGCCCGTGGAGACTGTGTCTGTCGGTGCAACGGTGATGCCGATGGCGTTTTCGCCGGATCACCTCCGGCTCTACGCAGGACTGCGCTCGAAGCCTTATCGCGTGGTGAGCTTTGCGGTCAATCCGCTCGATGGCCGGCTGATCGAACTCGGCAGGGCGCCGCTTGCGGATAGCATGGCGTATATCTCGACGGACGCAAACGGCCGTTACCTCTTTTCCGCGTCATATGGCGGCAACCTTCTGGCGGTGAACCAGATCGGCGCGGATGGTGTGGTCGGCAACGTACAGCAGACCGTCAAGACCGGCCCGATGGCTCATGCGATCCGCAATGCTCCGGACAACCGTTTCGTATTCGCGTCGGTTCTCGGCGCGGATGCCTGGCTTCGTCTCAAGTTCGACGCCTCGAATGGGCAGTTGACCGAGGACACCGCGCCCGCCTATTCGTTGCCGCCGAAATCGGGACCACGTCACTTCGTATTCTCGCCGGATCATCGCTTCACGTACCTGATCGATGAACTCGACGGCAAGCTGCACGTACTCGCCTTCGATAGCACCCGCGACACCGTCAAGCCGGTCGAAACGGTCTCGATCCTGCCGCCCGATTTCTCCGGCGACAAGCCATGGGGGGCCGATCTGCACCTGACCCCGGACGGGCGATTCCTGTTTGCATCGGAGCGCACATCGAGCACGCTCGCGGCGTACAAGGTGAATGCTGCCTCTGGCAAGCTCACGCGTATCGGTACATACCAGACGGAAAAGCAACCGCGTGGATTCAATATCGATCCGTCCGGCAAGTACTTGCTGGCTGTCGGGCAATTATCGACGAGCCTTAGCGTTTACAACATCGATCGTAAGACTGGCAAGCTGAGTGCGATCGGACAGTATCCGGTCGGCAAGGGCGCGAACTGGGTTGAACTCGTGGAGTTTGATGGCACAAACGCCGATTGAGGCTTGATTCCCGGATCGCCGTGCGGTGAGCATGGCGTTCCTGCTTCGGCTTTCACTGGGCGCCACAATTTGCGTTTTGTCGGCGGTGATGCGTCCAGTCTTCCGAGAGGTGGCGCTGCCTTGGAACGCACCCGGCGCCCCGTTGCAGAACGTCAGGCTTTCGTGGCAGCGAACGGCCGCTATAGAGAAGGTCGACCCGCCACTTACGGCCACGCTGAACCACTCGAACCAGATTTGCCACGGTCTCATTGCGGGCCGACAGGATGTCAATCCGAGCGGTCCGGAATGGCTTGCCAGGACCATGACTGTGCCGCATGGTTCCGGGCGACGGGAGGGCATGCCCGCGATGAGGATCATTAGCCGCGCTCACGCACCACATCGCTGCGGTTCCACCATCCGCCGCCGACAGCCTGAAAGAGTGCGACGGTATCGGAATACCGGGTGGCCTGAGTCTGGACGAGGCTGATGCGGGCCTGCTGGTACGTCCGCTGCGCGTCGAGCAGCGCAAGATAGCTGATCGCGCCAACGTGGAACTCGCGCTGGGACACAGCGAGGCTGTCCGCCGCCGCCCGCTCGGCTGCTGCCTCGGCCACCACTGCGTCCGCATCTGATTGCAGCGCTCGCAACGCATCAGCCACGTTCTGAAACGCCGAGATGACGGTGTTGCGATACTGCGCCGCTGCTGCATCGAAAGCGTCAATTGCGGCGCGGCGCCGGTGCAGCAACGTTCCACCTTCGAAGAGGGGCTGCGTGAGTCCCGCTCCCAGGTTCCAGATCGCGCTTCCCGGCGAAAACAGCGCATCGTTGGTCTCACTGCCATAGGCGGCGCTGAGCGTGAGTTGCGGCAACATATTGGCGGTGGCGACGCCGATCTCTGCGCTTGCGGCGTGCAGTTGCGCTTTCGACGCGCGAATGTCCGGACGCTGCTCGACGAGTGTCGACGGCAGGCTGACCGGCAACGTGTCGGGCAACTGCAGCGACGCGAGATCGAACGTCTCGACCAGCTCGTCACTCGGGAAGCGGCCAAGATAGGCCGTGAGCTGATTGCGGGTCAGCGCCAGTTGCTTTTGCAGCGGCGGCAACTGCGCGCGTGTTTGCGCCAGCGTGGCCGCCTGCGCGAGTACCGCCGCATTGGCGACGGCGCCGATCGCGAATTGCCGTTTCAATCCCGCGAGTTGCTGCGTCTCGATGGCGACGATCTCCTCTGTGGCTGCAATCTGCGCCCGCAACGAAGCCTCCTGTACGGCGGCCGTGGCGACGTTCGACGTCAAGCTCAGATAGCTCGCCTCGAGTTCGAAGCGTTCGTACTCGGCTTGCGCGGCGAGCGATTCGATCTGCCGGCGCGTACCGCCCCAGATGTCGAGCAGGTAGGTGACGCTCACCGAGGCGTTGTTGAGCCTGAAGACCGGCACCGCGGTCGAGATCCCGAACGGCGAGCCCGAAATCTTCTCGCGAGCAGTCGAGATGTCCGCACTCACCGTCGGGAACAGCGCCCCTTGTGCTGCGTAAAGCGCTTCGTTGGCCTCGCGAAGGGTGGCCTGCGCCGCCTGCAGGCTCGGGTTGGCCTCAAGCGCACGTTCTACGAGTGCGTTCAGCGCAGCCGAGTGGAATAGCGTCCACCATTGCCCCGGAATGTCGAGAGCTTGCACGAAGCGCTGCGCCTCGCCGCCGTGGACGTCCGACGCGACGGTTCGCTCCGGCAGCGGCTCCCGCGTATAGCCGCTGACCTGCGGCGGCCCGGGTGGCGCGAAGTCAGGTCCGACTTCGCAGCCGCCAAGCAGCGTCGCCGCCGAAAGCGCCGCGCAGGCGGCGCTGCGGCAACATGCTGCCCGGGGGTGACGCGCAAAGCCGGGGTTCGATGTCATTGCTGCGCGCTCCTCATGTTACGGGCCGTTTACGAAGACTTCGCCGCAACCGGTTTCACGGCCATGCCGGGGCTGAGCTTGAGGAGATTGCCGACCACGACCGAATCGTCCCGAACGACGCCCTTCCTGACCACGACAAGTGGCCCGTAGTCCGAGCCGAGGGTCACGTAGCGCTGCTCGACCCGCTTGTCTGCGCCGACGACGTAGACGTATTTGCCAAGCTGGTTGGAGCCGACGGCCACTTGTGGCACCAGCAGCGTGTTGGGTGCGTCCGCGACGTGCAGGCGCACGCGGACGAATTGCCCCGGCAGCAACGTGTGATCCGGGTTCTCGACGGTCGCGCGCGCGGTGATGGTGCCGCTGCTGCGCCCCACGTTGTTGTCGAGAAACGTGAGCCTGCCACGGTACTGCGGGCTCGCGCCCTGACCGACGATGACCTCGGCCGCGATGGTCCCCTTCGCCTGATCCTGCTGGATAGTGGCGAGATCGGTGTCCGGCGGATTGAAGGTGGCATAGATCGGGTCGAGCTGCACGAGGGTGTTGAGCTGGGTCCCCGTGCTGCTGATGAGCGCACCTTCATGCACCTGACTCAGGCTGAGACGCCCGGAGAACGGCGCGCGGATCTTCGTAAAGTCGAGATTGAGCAGCGCCGTCTCGATCAGCGCACGATCCGCCGCGAGCGCGGCCAGGTCTTGATGCTCGGTGCTCGCGGACTGCTGCAGCGTATCGATCGACACGTCGCCCGTCTCGCTCATCAGCGTATTGCGGCGATGGCTGGCGATGGCATATTCGAGCGCCGCCGCATCTTTTGCCGCCTGCGCCCTCGCCTGATCGAGCGCCGCCTGATAACTGCGCGGATCGATCTCATACAGGAGTGTGCCCTTGCTCACGTCCGAGCCATCGGACACCCCCTGCTTCGCCAGGTAGCCGGTCACCTGTGCCTGAAGCGTGACGGTGCGGATCGCGTCCGTGGTGCCGACATATTCGAGGTAAACCGGCACGGTCTGCTCGACCACCTGGGTTACGGGCACCTCGGTGGGGGCGGCTGGGTCCGGCGCGGGCGGGCTGCCGGTAGCCTGTCGCGCTCCTCCACCTGTGAACGACAGGACGCAGACGACTACGGCGATCGCCAGGCCTGTGGCTACAACGCGAAGTTTGCCGACTCTCATTGCGCCGTTGCTCCCCGATCAATCCCCGGACGCCGCCTCGCCGCCATCGCGAGGCGCGCGACCGATACGTTTGAGCACGGCCTCACGCAAGTGCTCGATCACCGTGTAGAAGATCGGCACGAATCCGAGGCTGAGCAGGGTGGCGGCGAGCATGCCGCCTACCACCGTCGTCCCGATCGACCGGCGGCTCGCGGCGCCCGCGCCGGAGGCGATCATCAATGGGACGGCGCCAAAGATGAACGCGAACGCGGTCATGAGGATCGGGCGCAGACGCAGGCGGGCCGCCTCGGTCACCGCCGCGACGATATCGAGGCCGGCTTCGCGGCGCCGCTTGGCAAATTCGACGATCAGGATCGCGTTCTTCGCCGCCAGCCCGATCAGCAGGACGAAACCAATCTGCGCATAGATGTCGACCTGCATGTGGCGCAGCCATAGCAGCCCCAGCGCGCCGAACAGGGCTAGCGGCACCGTGAGGATGATGGTGAACGGCAACGTCCAGCTCTCGTATTGCGCGGCGAGGAACAGGAACACGAAGGACAGCGCGAGCGCGAAGACCAGGCCCGCGACCGAGCCGGCCTGCAGCTCCTGATAGGTAATGCCCGTCCAGTCATAGCCGAAATCCGCCGGCAAAACGCGCGCCGCGCGCTCCATCGCCGCGATCGCCTGGCCCGAACTGTAGCCCGGCGCCGCACTGCCGGTGATCTCCGCGGCACCGTAGAGGTTGTAATGAGGCACCGTGTCCGGCCCCACCGTCGGTTCGAGCCGGCCGAGCGTGCCCAGCGGCACCATGCTTCCCGCGGCGTTGCGCACGTAGAGCCGCGACAGGTCGCTGCGGTTCCCGCGGGCGTTGTCGTCGGCCTCGAGCAACACCTCGAAGGTGCGGCCGAACAGCGTCACATTGTTCACGTACAGCGAGCCGAGATAGATCTGCATCGTATTGAACACATCGCTCAGGTTGAGCCCGAGCAGCTTCGCCTTCACGCGGTCGAGATTGAAATCGTATTGCGGCGTCGACGTGTTGTAGCTGGTGAGCAGGGTGCGCCGCTCGAGTTCAGGCTGTTGCTGCGCCTGGGCGAGAAAGGCCTGGGTCGCCTCGCCGAGTGCGGCACTGCCCCGGCCGCTCAGATCCTCGATTTCGAAATCGAAGCCGCCGAAGGTGCCGAGGCCGGCAATAGTCGGTGGAATCAGTGCAAGCGCCACCGCCTCCGGAATCTGATTGAGCTTCGGCTGTACCGTGGCGATGAGGTTGGCGACGCTCTGCTTCGCACCTCGCTCGTCCCACGGCTTCAGGATCACAAACTGGGCCGCACTGTTCGACGTCGTGCTGCGAGTGATGAAATTCAGACCGCTGATGGACAGCACGTTCGCCACGCCGGGCGTCGCCCTCAGGATCGCGCGGGTCTGCTCCATTACGGCCTCGGTGCGTTGCAGCGAAGCGCCATACGGGAGTCGCGTAATCACATAGAAATAGCCGGGATCTTCAACCGGCAAAAAGGCGGAAGGGATCGTCGAATGGAGCAGCCAGGTCACACCCAGGCCACACGCGAAGACCGCCAGCGCGAGCCAGCGCAGCCGGATCAAGCCGCGCAGCGAATTCGCGTAGTGGCTGCGCGCCCAGTTAAAGCCTTGATTGAACTTGCGAAACAGGATGAACCGTGGCGGCCTGTCCCGTCGCAACAGCAACGCGCAGAGCGCCGGACTGAGCGTCAGGGAATTGAACGCCGAGAGCGCCACCGAAATGGCGATGGTCAACGCAAACTGATTGTAGAGACGGCCCGTCACGCCCGGCAGGAAGGCGATCGGCACGAACACGGCGCCGAGCACTGCCGAGGTGGCAACGATCGGCCCCGTCACTTCCCGCATCGCCGCCTTCGCCGCAGCCATGGGCGTAAGCCCGCTCTCGAGTTGGCGTTCGACATTCTCGACCACGACGATCGCATCGTCGACGACGAGGCCGATAGCGAGGACCATGCCGAGCAGGCTGACCGTGTTCAGCGAAAAGCCGAGCACCAGCATGATCGCGAGGGTGCCGATGAGCGCCACTGGAATGGCGATCATCGGAATGAACGTGGTCCGCCAGCTCTGCAGGAACAGGAACACGACGCCCAGCACCAGCAGCAGCGCAAAGGTCAGCGTCTTCATCACCTCGACCATCGAGGCGGACACGAACATGGTGGTGTCGTAGGTGATGCCCCACGCCATCCCTTTCGGGAAGCGCTTTGCAAGCGTCTGCATCGTGGCCTTGACACGCTGGTCGAGGTCGAGCGCATTGGCGCTCGGCAACTGGAAGACGGCGAGCAGCGCCGCCGGGTGTTCGTTCACGGAGGCGCTAGAGGTGTACTGAAGTGCGCCCAGATCGATGCGCGCCACGTCGCGCAGATACACGGTTGCGTCGCTCGCCGTGCCGGCGCGCAGCACGATATTGCCGAATTGCTGCGCGTCCGCCAACTGGCCGTGGGTGTTGATCTGGTATTGAAACGTCGTGCCCGCCGGCGCCGGCGCCTCGCCGAACTTGCCTGCGGCGACCTGCACATTCTGTTCGGCGATCGCATGCTGGACATCGCTGGCGGTCATGCCGAGCGCGGCGAGCTTGTTGGGGTCGAGCCAGATGCGCATCGAGTAGCGGCGTTCGCCGAAGATCGTGACATCGCTCACGCCGGGCAGGCGCTTGAGCGAGTCGACGAGTTGGAGATAAGCGTAGTTGCTGAGGGTGACAGGATCGATCGAGCCGTCTGGCGAATAGAGATTCACCGCCAGAACAAAGTTCGGGTTCTGCTTCTGGATGGTGATGCCGGCCTGATTGACGATGCTGGGAAGCTGCGCCGTCGCCTGCGAGATGCGGTTCTGCACGTCGACCGCGCCGATGTCGATGTTGTAGCCGACGTTGAACGTGACGGTGATCGTGGACGTGCCATCGTTGGCACTCACCGACGACAGGTAGCTCATACCCGGCACGCCGTTGATCTGCTCTTCGAGCGGCGCGGTGACGGTGTCCGCCACGACCTGCGCGCTCGCACCCGTATAGGTCGACTTGACCAGAACCTGTGGCGGCGTGATCTGCGGAAACCGCTCCACCGGCAGGTTGAACCAGGCAATGAGCCCCGCGAGCACCATGATGGTGGCGATCGACGATGCGAAGATCGGACGCTCGATAAAGAAATCGACCATTGACCTCGCCCCGAGTCCCAGGTAGCTTGACGGAAACGCGCCGGTATAGTTTCCGCCGTCGGTAGACATTGTCAATAGGCCTGGATCGTGACGCGCGAAACACAGACTCAACCTATCCGATCAGGCGGGCGTCCTACGCTGCGAGAGTCCGAAATTCGTCTGCAGCGCCTGCTCGATGTTGCGCAGCGCCATTTTCTTGCCGCTGGATATCGCGAGACCAGCCTTGAAGGCATCGCGCGAGAGGCGGGTATTGCAAAAAAAACGCTGTACGATCGATTCGGCAGCAAGGCGGGCCTGTTCAGCGCAATCGTCGAGATGCTGCGTCGTTCATGGATCACGCAGCTCGGCGATATCGTGCTCGATGCGCGCCGTCCGGAAAATGTCCTCGAGAAGGTCGCGCTCCATCTGCTGGATGTGTGCACGCGGCCTGACATGATCGCATTGCATCGCCTGCTTCTGACCGAGGCCTATCGTTTTCCCGAACTCATCAGCGGGTATTACAACAAGGCGGGTGAACTACGCGGCATGGAGCCGCTTTCGGACTATCTTCGTTCGGCAGTCGCCGATGGCGCATTGCAACTCGATGACGTTGCGCTGGCTACCGAGCAGTTTCTACACCTGGTACTCGGCGGGGTCCGCGCGCGGCTGCTGCTTGGCGCCACCAGGAGGCGCCCCGGCGCATCGGAGCGCAACAGAATCGCGCGTGAGGCGGTCCGCATCTTCCTCGCTGGATGCAAGGTGCTCTGAGCGAGCGCGTTCCGGTCTTCGACCGATTCTGCCCGGCCGATATTCGCCTGGAGCGGCCGCGGCCGGCGGGATGCCGGCGCAATTCCCGTCTGCTTCCGGGGCCGCGCAACCGGCCACCCGCTGCTGCATTGCGACAATCGGGCGTCCGTATTCCTGGTTGCCGTGCCGCGTGTGGTTGAGGCGGCGAGGAATTGGCCCCCTGTACGTGTTTCCCTTGCCTAAACTCAAGTTGGTACGCGCCGAACTCTGACGGCACGAGCGCGGTAGCGCTCGCGCGCGAACTCCGGCACGTATTTGAAATCTGAAAGAACATGGGGGGCGGACATGACGACGGCTGTCAGCTTTCATATCGGCTATACGCAATACCTTGGCCTCGATGGCGAGCCTGTCCAGTCATTGCCAGCCTTCGCACGTGACCCGGCGGCGCTGATTGCGCTCTATCGCGCGATGGTGCTGACACGGGCGTTCGACACGAAGGCGGTCGCGCTGCAGCGTACCGGCAAGCTCGGCACCTTTGCGTCGTCGGTCGGCCAGGAGGCGATCGGTGTCGGTGTCGCCAGCGCGATGCAGCCCGACGACGTGCTGTTCCCTTCGTATCGCGATCACGCCGCGCAATTGCTGCGCGGCGTCACGATGACGGAAAGTCTCCTGTATTGGGGCGGCGACGAGCGCGGCAGCGATTTCAGCGTGCCCCGTAACGATTTTCCGAACTGTGTGCCGATCGGCACACAGGTGTGCCATGCGGCCGGCGCAGCCTACGCGTTCCTGCTGCGTCACGAGCCGCGCGTTGCGGTGGCGATCTTCGGCGACGGCGGCACATCCAAGGGCGATTTCTACGAGGCGATGAACATGGCCGGTGTCTGGCAGGCGCCGCTTGTGCTCGTCGTCAATAACAACCAGTGGGCGATTTCGGTACCACGCAGCCACCAGAGCGCTGCGCAAACGCTCGCGCAAAAAGCGATCGCTGCAGGAATAGAGGGGCTGCAGGTCGACGGCAACGACGTGATCGCCGTGCATCAGGTTGTCCACGCGGCGCTCGCCAAGGCTCGCCGCGGCGATGGCCCGACGCTGATCGAGGCGCTCAGCTATCGCCTTGGTGATCACACGACGGCCGATGACGCGACGCGCTATCGCGACGCCGAGGTCATCGGCAAGCAATGGGAATACGAACCGCTGCTTCGTTTGCGCACCTACCTGATGCACGTGAACGTCTGGACCAAGGCGCAGGACGAGGAACTCGGTAAGGCGTGCCGTGCGCAGGTCGAGCAGGCCGTCGACGCGTACCTGGCGATACCGCCTGCGGGCCCATCCGCGATGTTCGATCACCTGTATGAGGCGTTGCCCGCAGCGATGCGTGAGCAACTGGCGATGGCGCAACGTTTCGCGCCGGCTAAGGGGCACGGCGATGGCTGACCTCAACATGGTCGAGGCCCTCAATCAGGCGCTCGCATATGAACTGGCGCACGACCCTACCGTTGTGCTGCTCGGAGAGGACATTGGCGTGAACGGCGGCGTATTTCGCGCGACCGTCGGGTTGCAGACGCGCTTTGGCGCTCAGCGGGTGATCGACACGCCGCTGGCCGAAACCGCCCTCGCCGGCTGCGCGATCGGCATGGCGGCGATGGGCGTTAAGCCCGTTGTGGAGATCCAGTTCGCCGGGTTTGTCTACCCGACCATCGATCACATCCTGAATCATGCGTCGCGTCTGCGGCATCGAACGCGCGGACGACTGACGTGTCCGCTTGTGATCCGTGCGCCATGCGGCGCAGGCATTCACGCACCAGAGCACCATTCCGAAAGCCCTGAAGCGCTGTTCACCCACATACCCGGGCTGCGCGTCGTGACGCCGTCGTCGCCAGCACGCGCGTACGGCTTGCTGCTGGCGGCGATCCGGGACCCGGACCCGGTGATCTTCTTCGAGCCGACGCGGCTGTACCGGCTCTTCAGGCAGCCAGTGGAGGATGACGGCGAAGCGCTGCCACTCGACAGTTGCTTTACGTTGCGCGATGGGGCAGACGTCACACTGGTGAGTTGGGGCGGGGCGTTACAAGACGTGCAGGCCGCGGCCGATCTGCTCGCGCAGGAAGGCGTAATGGCCGAGGTGATCGACGTGGCGACGCTCAAGCCGCTCGACATGAACACCATTCTCGCGTCGGTGGCGAAAACCGGACGCTGCGTGATCGTGCACGAGGGCTCGCATGCCGGAGGGGTCGGCGCGGAGATCGCCGCCAACATCGCCGAGCGCGGACTGTACTCGCTGCTCGCACCGGTGCAGCGCGTCACCGGTTATGACGTGGTGGTGCCGCTGTACAGACTCGAGAATCAATACATGCCAGACACTGAGCGCATCGTTGGCGCGGTCAGGCAGGCGCTGGAAGCGTAGGGATGCCATGAAAATCTTCAAACTGCCTGATCTCGGCGAAGGTTTGCAGGAAGCGGAGATCGTCGAGTGGCACGTCAGGAGCGGCGAAGACATTCGCGCGGATCAACGGCTGCTGTCGGTGGAAACGGCGAAGGCGATCGTCGATATTCCGTCGCCTCAATCCGGCCGAGTCGCGAAGCTGTTCGGCCAGCCCGGCGATATCGTGCATCTGGGGGCGCCGCTCGTCGCATTCGAAGGAGCGGCCGACGAAGCCGATGCCGGTACCGTGGTCGGTCATATGGAGGTCGGCCAGCATGTGGTGCACGAAGCGCCGGCGGCGCTCGGCGGCAGCCCGGGCACGGGTGTCGGCACAATCAAGGCGATCCCGGCGGTGCGGGCGCTCGCGCGCAAGCTTGATGTCGATCTTGCGATGGTGACACCGTCGGGGGCGGAGGGTGTCATCACGGCGGCTGACGTGCAGCGCGTCGCGAAGATACTCGCTCAGCTCGGTCCGCCCGAAGTGCTGCGCGGCGTGCGGCGCGCGATGGCGCAGAACATGGCGCGCGCGCAGAGCGAAGTGGCGGCCGCGACCGTCATCGACGACGCCGACATTCACGAGTGGCCGCCACATACCGATGTGACGATCCGCCTGATCCGTGCGCTGGTAGCAGGATGCAGCGCCGAACCCGGGCTCAACGCATGGTTCGACGGACATGCGGGACGGCGCCACGTACTGGAAAAGATCGACCTCGGCATCGCCGTCGATCTACCGGATGGCCTCTTTGTACCGGTATTGCGCGACGTTGCGCACCGCAACGCAGCGGATCTGCGCGGCGGCCTCGACCGGATGCGTGTCGACATCCGGGCACGCAAGATTCCACCGGAGGAACTGCGCGGCAATACGATCACGTTGTCGAACTTCGGCATGATCGCCGGCAAATACGCAGCTCCCGTGGTCGTGCCGCCCACTGTCGCAATCCTCGGAGCGGGGCGCATTCACGAGCAGGTCGTGGCGGTAAGTGGCGTTCCGGCCGTGCATCGGATCTTGCCGCTTAGTCTGACGTTCGACCATCGGGTCGTCACGGGCGGCGAAGCAGCACGGTTTCTCGCCGCGGCGATCGTGGATCTGCAGATGGCGCAGTAGCAGCTGTGACTGCGCGAATTCAAAAATTCAGAAGGTGTATGCGTTGTGTCCAGCTTGAGACGTTCGCAGATTTAGGCACAGCGAAATCGTATGCCAATCCGTAAATCGATCGAGGCGTGCCGGTTCGCAGCTTCGTGCAGCGCACCCGGTCTTTGGATCGCTTCGTCTGCAAAACGGCCCCGCCCCGTGAAACAGTTACAAGATAAGTATTGACGCTGGTACCACTCGGCGGTTAAGGTGCCGCATGAAGTTCAAGAAGTTCGATTGCTGTTCATCAATTGCTCGCTCCTCAGCGGTATTCGTTGTCCTCTCCCTCCTTGACGCTTCATACGCTCTTCAACGGAGCACATTTTCCCGTTTTTTCTCAAGGATTCTTCATGGATACCGGTACCGTTAAGTGGTTCAACGATAGCAAAGGTTTTGGCTTCATCACCCCGGACAAGGGCGGTGACGACCTTTTCGCTCACTTCTCCGAAATCAGCGGCGACGGCTTCAAGACGCTGGCTGAAAATCAGAAGGTGAGCTTCGAAACGAAGCAAGGCCCGAAGGGTCTGCAGGCAGCTAACATCAAGCCGCTGTAAAGTTTGAAGAGCCCGGCGTTCCGCGACGGACGCCGGGTTGCAGGGACATCCTTACGGAGCGTTGTTTCCTGAAGTGGCGCGTTCGCTCCTGGCTGCATCGGTTTCGCCGGCAGCTTGCCAAGCGCCATACGTCTCATTGCGCTCATTTTCCCCTCTGGCATTAGCGCCACGTCTTCGCTTTCCGACTGCTTCAGATTCGGCCTGAGATGCCTTTGAATCGGCGTACCTGTGCACATTTCGCAAGGCACGCGCGCACTCGACATTATTAAAACTAAAATGCAGAACAAACAAACTCAACAATACAACGGCTATGCCGTACAGCCCTCGGCGCATCGTTTGCCCGACGGCAGTTTTTCCTCCAACCTGCTGCTCGAACGCGCCGATAGCGGGCGCGCGGACGGCCGCTACCAGTTCTATTCGCTCGATTACTTCACGAGTGAGGAGCAGGCGTTGCAGCACTCGACACGCTGGGCACGCAACTGGGTCGACACGCGCGGTTAACGGCGATGCCCCAGATCTGCACGCTCAACGCATCTCAGGCATCAGGACGCATGCAATAAGGCGCGCGCGATCGATCGGTTACCTTTCGGTTTGAGCCGCGCTCAGTGCGAACTTCTGGATTTTCTCTATCGACGTCTTCGGCATTCTACACACGGCATGGAAGTCGACGACGCTCTTGAGCTTTCAGAATGGGTCGAAGTGTGAACGCAGACGCGGGCGGACGGCAATCGCCCATCGGTCACTATGCGGCCGAGATGGAATGGACATGGCTTCCCTTCGGGCATGAAGGTATCTACTTCGTGGTCGACGCCTGAGGAGGCGATGACCGGAACTGGCAGCAATGCGGTCGCACTGGCATAGCCTGCCGAGCATGTGGCGACTGACGATCAGAAGGTCAACTTCTTTATCACACACATTGTTGATGGCGTGCCGCTGGCGCGCGCGAACACGGGTACCTTCTGCATAGACTCGGGTTCTGGCTCTAGCGCTCAGGGGATTCCAGAATGGTGCAATCAAAGCCGTCAGTATCAATCAGCATTTCGGCGTAGGCCACCGACGCTCGCCTTGCGTCGCCGGCATTCACGAAGGGCCTCTTGCCGGGCACACGGAATAAGCGACTTCGCGGGTTGTCCGTCATGGAATCCGGGTCGCTGATGCGAATCGACGCATCGAATCCTTCCTCGTAATTGTGACCATATCCTGGTTGAGTCGTGCGATGCGGATACACGAGTAGGGAAATATCGAGACCGCGATAATGGCGAATGGTTGTCATCAGGTCACTCCTTTTGGCCGCAGCAAGCAGCACGTTTTTGATCGTTGTGCAGGTTTGGCCGAAGGAGATACGCCCCCCAAGCCACACCGACGAGGCGACCGGAACGAAGTTTCCTGGCTAGCTGTCCGGTACGCGGATACCCGAGCTTCGTGCTTAACATCCGCAAGCGTTCCCTCACCCGGCATTCCGCTCACGTTTGTCCGATCGGGCACCACACTGTCCCGAACTCACGAAGTGGGTCGCTCCCGTATCCTTGGCCAGCCTCATCGCGCGTGGCAAGCAGACGCTGTTGATCGTGGTGTTCTTGAAGAGTTTGCAACGTAAGCGCAGAGGTGGAACCAGGCAGACAGCCGTCGCCGGCCATCTAAGCCAACGCTATGACAATCCGGGCAGTGCCCCGCTTTGCCGACCCCACGTTTCAAGGTACGCGCGACAGTACTATCGGTCAATACAATTCTGGTAACAGTCTCAGCGTCTGCGCCGCCCGATGTAACCCGTTCCAGCGTATAGTGAGCCATACCCTGTGGAGTGACCAACATGTCGACACACCCGATTCTTCTCTACAAGGGGTACGAACTTCATCCCCTTGTCTTTCCCCGCACATTCAGTCGCTTTGACGGACATTCCCGTTACGCGGAAGGTTACGAAATTGCAGTACGGATATGTCGTCCGGCGGCGACAGCAATTCCCTCCGCAAGCCGGGTCTTCAGGCTGAACCAAACGCATACATTCTCTGACTTCGGTACGGCAAGGCGAGCCGCCCGGCAGCAGGGAAAGGACATCGTCGACGGAAAGGTGAGCGGCGCTTCGGTCGTCGACATATGAAAACGCTGCTGACGGACAGCATCCGTCGATGTGCTCGATCGTGCGACGAATTGCTGTGTGCCTGATGGCCGATCTGATCGTCGCTCCCACATAAAAGGCGGCTGCCGCAATAGCGGGACAGGGCTGCGATCGACGTGCTGCTCGGGACGCTCGCCGGCGATCATCCTCCCGAACGATTCGCGATTTTGCCTTCCCCGAAGATTCGATGTGGCCGGCTGCAAAAACCTACCGCAGACCTGCAAGTCGAGCAGCAATTGGCGTCGCTGGCTCACGCCGTCTCGTCGCCCAATCGGGCCACGCGTTCCCAGCTGTTCCGCGACGAACACGTACCCCCGAAATGAAGCCGGTCCGGATAGCCGTTGCATGTCACGCTCGGCAATCGCGTGGTCGCGCATGCGTCCGCGTCGTGCCAGAGGCGCAAACACCGCATTGGTCTCCTCGCAGGCGGTCGGGTAACGCTGGAACTCCTTATTACCTGACGAAAGGGTGAATCGATTTCCGCCAAAAAGGGCGAACGGGGCTGCAATGCAGTTTCGCGCGCTCCGTTTCACCGTGGTTGAATTGTTGACGTCGAGACTGCTTGCCGCGCATGTCAGAGGCGCATTTTGCGTCGCCACATGATGAGCCTGAGAAGAGAGGCAGCCCGATGTGGATCTTCGGATCGCCGCCCCCTACCGGCGCTGCGGTACGTAAGTGCCGGGTTGACTTGCATGTTCCCTGTGCTTCTCTGACGGCGCCTGGAGCACGGGTTTTTGTGTACAAATCCATCAATGGGCGTAGCATGAAATCGTCACTCGACCTGCGACCGGGCCTCGCGTCGCCAAGCTGCTTACCCGACGGAACCGGAGATCCGCTTTCACCCAAAACCGAAACGTGGCCGACCTCCTGAACGGCAGCGGACGCAGTGGCCACGTCGCTACGCTCCGTCTTTTCCGCTACACGATGAGACGGCCTCAAAGCTACCGATCACAACCGGTTCTCCGTCTCTACCGCGGGCTCGAACTTCATCCGCTGGTGGTTGACTCAGAGCCGTTGCAATCATTGGAGTTTGGTATGGAAAGAAACGACCTGCTGAAATGGATTCGGTGCGATGGTGGTGACATCGTCGATCGGTTTCTGCCGCCCGGCGCGCAGGGCGAACTGGATAGCCTCATCCATGACCGCCGTCACGAGATCGATGCGGGCGCGTTTCTGATGTTCATGTCGATTCGTGCGCTTCTATGCGAACGCGGCATGGAAAGCTGCGATTCGGATCGCGAGGCCGGACAAATCATGGCCATGCTGAGCACCTAGATCGCGCTTTTCGACGCCCCTCTGCGACAGTCGCAATCGAGCGATAACCCCAAAGGAATACCATGCGCTTCAATTCCACCCTGATCGTTATCGACCCCACCCCCCGGCGGGCCGACGGCGAGTACATGGCCCACGCACGCATCAGCGGCAGCCGTGCCGACGGCACCGGGTACGAGATTCATTCGAGTGGCGATCTGGCAGGCTTCGACGCACGCGAGGACGCGATCGCCTATGCGAAGAACTGGGCGCAAGACTGGCTGCACGCGCGCTTCGGGTGACAGACGTCTCACCTACGGACGCAACGAGAGAGGGATTGGCGTGCAGGCCGGCCATTCGCCATCAGAGGAAGATGCAGCGGGATGTTGGTCACGCGTTTTGATCCAATCGCTTGCCCATCGGTTCTGGTAAACCGGTGCCTCCGCTTGACGGCCACAGTACCCTAGAGAGTAGAACTCGAAAAGCAGGGGCCGTACGGACATCGGATCACCTAAGCGTCAGGTCTAAAGAGAAAGAGCCGTCGGAGACTGCGTGGGCAGCATTGTCGGGCGAGCACCCTTTGCGCGACATCGACCGAATCAGCTTCGCGTCGCGCATACGTGAGAGCCACCCCGGCCAGCGACGCCTTCTCCCGGTCGGTCAGGAGCTGCAGGTTGACGCCCAGGTCTCTTTTAGCAATTGACTGGTCTTCTCCAGGATGTCGTGTTCAAGCTGCAATCGGCGGATATCGCGTCGAAGCGATTCGACCTGCCGCTCCAGTTCTCCCCGCTCAGGGGCGTGCGGCGAATCGTTGTGGCGTTTCATGAAGGGCCCGACACGAACGCTCACCACTGTCCAGAAAATCCAGGCGGTTCATTACAAGTACATGGACTACCTCCAGGTAGTCCAAGAAGGTGTAAACCCGATGGATCCCGCGACGAACTGACGCGTAATATCGGTTCGGCTAAAAATCTCCTCAATTTCTTCGCCGGAGTAGGCATGCGACTGTCCGATTTTATCGTGCAGGAAATGGAGCCCATTCTGGCGCAGTGGGAGGCGTTTGCCGCCACGCTGCTGCCAGCCGCTGGCAACATGGGCACCCTCGCGTTGCGCGACCACGCGCAGCAGATTCTGGAAGCAGTAGCGAGGGATTTGCAGACTTCGCAGACCAGGGAAGCGCAGCACGAAAAATCCTTGGGGAGGGCACCCCGGCTGACGGATGCGCCGGAGACAGCTGCGCAATCCCATGCGGTCCTGCGCGCTCGAGGCGGTTTCAACATCAACCAGCTGGCCGCGGAATACCGCGCTTTGCGTGCAAGCGTGCTGCGTTTGTGGATGGATGAGTGTCAGCCCGATGCGCCTCATCTGGATGACATCATCCGCTTCAACGAGGCCATCGATCAGGCGCTGGCCGAATCACTCAGTTTTTTCAGCACACAAGTCGATCAGGCTCGCAATCTATTGCTTGGGATGCTCGGACACGACATGCGGAGCCCGCTGCAGACGATCCAGGTGACAGCTTCCTATCTGTCCGCGCTCAATGCGGGGCAGCGTGTTTCAGAAGCTGCAGCCCGTCTGGTGCGCAGCGGCGCCCGGATGCAGGCACTTCTGGATGATCTGTGCGATTTCAACCGAACAAGGCTCGGGCTAGGTATTAACGTCATACCTGCTGCCGTTGATCTGACGAACGTGTTCACTGATGAGCTGGACCAGTTGCGCGCAGTCCATCCAGACCGGCAGATCGAGCTCGAGGTGCACGGTGATGTTCAGGGTGTCTGGGACGGTCCGCGTCTGCAGCAACTGCTCGGCAATCTCGTTCTGAATGCGCTCAGATATGGCGCGCGAGACGCGCCCGTGCGCGTCGTGGTGACTGGCGAGGAGGCCGAGGTGCGCTTCGAAGTCTGCAATAGCGGACCAGCCATCGAGGGACTGTTGCTGGAGCGCATCTTTGATCCTCTTCAGCGAGGTCCCGAGCGAAAAATCAACGAGGACGCGCAAGGCAGCCTTGGGCTCGGGCTGTATATCGCGAGCGAAATCGCCAAGGCGCATCACGGCGCGATCGAGGCGCGCTCAGATAAAGAAGAGACCGCATTCGCCGTACGTCTGCCGCGCCGGGCGTAGCAGGCGAGCCAGGCTTGGTAACGGGCATGCCACGAATTATGTGGGCGGGGATCTGCTGGTGGTTTTACACCTGCCGAGACGCGCCTATTCCATCGCCGGTCCTCACAGACCGACCACGACTGCATGAAGCAAATCCGCGGCATCGTGGCAATAGGAAGGGTGCGCGCCCCGATTTCCTATTCGGTTCGTGCTGCTCCATGCGCGCGATCAGCCTCGATCATTAGAACCCGGTCAGATCTCATCGAGAAAACGCGCGCGTGCACGCTTCGCCGTCATATCAGACCAGGATGGAGTTGCGCGGACGAACTCCGGCTCACGGCATTCGGCCTGGAAGTGCCCGACCGCGCAGCAAGGATCGCAACGGCTGAAGCGGGAAGAACCAAGGTGACAGTCGCCGCCATGGGGGACTCGCGTCGCCATTATTGTTTCATCGCGCCAGTTGCGTTCGAGTTTGACGCGCCTTGAGGCGACATCGCCTGCTCACGCTTCTGCATCAATGTGCCACTGGCGGGCTTGCTGTTGCCGGCGTCCGCAGCACGGCCCATGCTCTGGCCAGCGGCACCCGGCTGCGCGTTTTGAGTATCACGGTGTGCTGGCGCAGCGTTGCCGGTGTTGGTCTGCGCAAATGCGCAAGCGCTAGCGATGATGGAAATTGCGCTGATTCCTGCCATTATCAACTTCATGATCGTCTCCCGTTCGGACCTGCTTTTCCATCTCTGACCTGCGTGCAGCATGAGGCATGCCCGGAGGAAGTCGCGAACAATAAGCGTGCGCTGTTGCCGCGCGCGAGAAGGGGATCGAAATCTCTTGCCATCTTTTACCTTGTGTCAGCGTGTAGGCGCTGCTCTGTAGCGACGGTTCCTGTACGGGCTCATTGCTGACGATGTGATGGGTCACGACCGTTGCATCATTCCAGTCAAATCTGAAAACCCTGGTGGATGGCTCAACCCGGGTTTCAGCAATCTCGCCGCTTTGCAGGCCATCCGCTAAGAACGGGACCGGCCGTACAGCAAACACCGCCTGGCTGCGTGTGTAACGTGTGGCTTGGCATGCCGACAGCTTGGGCTTAGGGCCAGCATCGCGAATCGATGGCTCGCCAGCGCGCCGCGGCGAGGTACTCGGAGTCGCGTGGCGCCCGCGCATAGGTCAGGCGCGCTGCAATGAACCTGTCGACGGTGTCAAGCAACGCCGCTATCGAGGCCGGCTTTCGCAGGAACGCTGTCCAGCAGCGAGTCTCTTCCGTAGGTTCCGCCATAGCCGACAGCAGCACCACCGGTAAGCCGGAAAACACCGCCTGACACTTCAGACGCCGGCAAAGCTCCTTGCCGTCCATTTCCGGCACCTCCAAATCGGTGATAACGAGTTCCGGAAAATCCGTGTGGGCCTTCTGCAGTGCGTCCCATCCGTTCTCCGCGAGCACAACACGGTGTCCGCGACTCTCCAATGCCAGTTGCAGCGCGCATCGGTTTTCAAGGTCATCGTCGATGAGCAGTACGGTGGACATGACACGACATGGTGGAAGGATCCTACTGGGTCTCGCAAGCGGCATACCTAGCAGCGCTCGCTGCCTGTTCGACTACAGTCTCCGTCCAACACGTGGGCGGTCGGGCGACATGGTTGCGGCATTGCGCTCGCCCGCTTTGCTCTTACCAAAGCAGTAGCGCAAGTCCGCCGCACCCCGTTGACTATATTGGATACGTCGACCGGTGAGAGTCATCGACTTGAACCGGATAATCATAAAACTTCCGTCTGAAAGTTAATCGATTTGGTGTTTTGGTGACGGCTTGGGTCATGTCAGCGATCACAGGAGTTCCTCGCTGCGAACGCGGATGCGCCGCCGACAAAATTCGCGGGACGGCCGATTAACCCGATCAGGCCGCTTTATGCCAAATGAATCGTGCCATTGAAACCGGCCAGTTGTTACTGGTCGGAACGATTGGCGAGTTCGAGTTTTTCTGCCGCCGCGGATCATTGAAAATGGGATTTCACTGACCTAGAATTTTGCGGTTACCCGATGGATATTCACTTCTGCCTGATGAAAAAACGGTCGTTTTTTCTCGAATTAGTGTCGGATTCTTCCGTCGTTGTTCTGTCTACGCGGGGTAGACCCACATAATCAGCGCACAGTTAATTAACGAAAAACCATAATCCTTGCAAGGCATGAATAACCACGATCGGTTATGAAAAGTTGAAACCTCGGCTGGGTTGTGTAGCGGCGGCAAGCCTTGGACTTGCAGTCGGAAGGGAGTCCGCAATACCGTTTATGTCTGCGGCCGGTCACGACTCTGCGGCAAAAGAATTCGCTCCGGCCTTGCACGTAAATGCAGGGAACTACGTTTGTACAGTATCGCGTGATCGGTTCGATATTCGATCTGAATGAGATCGCAGTGCCGGATTGAAATTTTCGACCTGGAATACGAGGCTATTCACCCTTGGTTGCGCAAACGAAATATGGGTGTCCCATGAGGTCTTGTCCATTCTGTCCGAAACACACTGCATTGACAGTTTCGTTGCTTGCCAGCGCCGCGACGCTGGCTCCCGGCACGGGCTTCGCTCAACTGGGATGTTCGGCACGAATTCTGCGATTCTTCACGCGGCAACGATTCTTTCCTATGATTTAAGCAACGGCGAGCCCGCCGGAGCTGCCATTGCCGAGTCGCAGGACCGGGGGCCGCACGTCTGCGCCGTGACATCGAATCAACAAAGCAGCCGTTCGCGCATGTTTCGATGATTCACCGGCTACCGGGCGGTCTGGATGGCAACGTTTGGGCTACCCGGCAAACGAACGGAGCGTGGCGATGAAGCGGAGCGAGTCACCCCAGCCGGTCACGATGCTCGAAGCACTGATACCGATCGCTGGCCTCGTCTTTCTCGTCAGTCTGTCCTTCTACCTGTTCGGCGATGGTGGTGCGAACGGGCCGAACCAGGTGGCACTCGTCGTGGCGACCATGCTGGCCGTATTTGTCGGTTGGCGTCGCGGTCATTCGCTCGCTTCGCTGGGCGAGGCCGCGAATGCCAGTGTCAGTTCCGGTATCGGCGCGATTCTCATCCTGTTCGCAGTCGGCGCGCTGATCGGCACGTGGGCGCTCAGCGGCACGATCGTCGCCATGGTCTATTACGGGCTGAAATTGCTGAGCCCGGACTACTTTTACGTCACGGCGGCTGGAATCTGCGCGGTGATCTCGTTCGCCATTGGGACCTCGTGGACTGTCGCGGGTACGATCGGAATCGGCCTGATGGGCATTGCGCACAGCATGGGCCTGAGCCCCGCCATAACGGCCGGTGCGGTGATTTCCGGCGCTTATTTCGGCGACAAGTCTTCGCCGCTCTCGGACACCGCGAATCTTGCGGCCGCTGCCGCGGGTGCCAATCTGTATCAACACGTGCGCGAGACGCTGCTGACATCGCTCGTCGCGATTGTCATCACGCTGGCCGTGTTTTATCTGCTTCGCCGCCCGGGCGCCTTCGATGCGAGCGCGGAGGTTGCTGCAATGCAGAGCGCATTCTACATATCGCCCGTGCTGTTCCTGCCGCTCATTCTTGTCGTCGTGCTGACGCTGTTCCGGCTTCCGCCATTTACCACCATCTTTCTTGGCGCATTGGCGGGTGGCGTGGTTGCCGTTTTCGTCGAGCCAGCGCGAGTCCTCGCATTTGCCGCCGCGCGAGAGGGCGTGCCGATCCCGATTGCGATGCTCAAAGGCGTATGGCTTGCGCTTGGGAGCGGCTACAGGTCCACGACTGGAAATCCAGTGCTTGATACGCTCCTCACTCGCGGCGGTATGGACAGCATGTTGAATACTATCTGGCTGATCATCACGGCGCTGGCATTCGGAGGGGTGGTCGAGAAGTGCGGTGCGATAGAACGCCTCATTGCCCCGGTAGTCGATTGGGCCAGGAGCGGTGGGGCGCTGGTCGGCTCCCTGGTCCTGGCGACCATCGCGACGAACATCGTTACGGCGGACCAGTTCATCGCAGCCGTGCTGCCGGCCCGGATGTTCAGAAATGCATTCGCGGCACGCGGCTACGCGCCCATCGTGTTATCGCGTTCCGTTGGTGATTCGGCCACGACCACAGGCGCGCTGATCCCCTGGAACAGTTGCGGCGCGTTTATGGCAGTGACCCTTGGCGTGCCGACGCTCAGCTATGCGCCCTATGCCGTATTTTGCATGGTAAGTCCGCTGCTGACGGTGGCGATCGCCTACGCGGGTATCCGCATGCCACGCGTCCCTCCAGCCCAAGCCGGGACCTCAACGGCAGGCGGCCCCCCAACTCCGGTCCATGAAGACGCCAAACAGAATTGACGGGTATTCTTACTCGAGTCGTCAGGCACCCTCGCTCGTGGCCGATACCCGGCGCGCGATGTGTTTCCAACCTATTGCAAGCGTTCTTCCGTCCGACGAACCGTCGGCAATACTGTAAGGAGCAGTCAAGATGAAAATGCAACGAAACGCTCCCCGGATCGCGTCCATGATGCTCGCCGCGGCGTTCACACTGGCTCAGGCAGGCGTCGCGGTGTCGCAGACGGCTGCTCCGCAGAGCGCCAGCGAGATGCATAGGACCGGCATGCCCGAGACGCAGCAGCAGGGCGACATATCGTTCGTGACCGGCGGAGTCGGTCGCGACGAGTCGACTGCGCTGCGGCAGGCACGAAGGCAGTGGCCGTTGTCTCTGCAGTTCACCGGTCCCGGGGCGAGCTATGTGGCCGACGTCCAGGTGAAGATTGCCAAGGCTGGCGGCGCGACCGTGTTCGAGGCCACGTCGAAGGGGCCGTACATGCTCGTGCGGCTGCCTCAAGGGCGCTATACGGTCAACGCCACTTACGGCAGCGTGACCAGAAGGGAGACCGTGAACGTCCGCGGCAATGGCAGCGCGCGTGCGACGTTCGCGTTTCCGTCCACCCACTGAGCGCGGTCCCGACGCCGCGCCGAAGGTCGCGCGCGTCGCGTTCGTTCGACCCAGCCATAGCCTTGTTTGGCTTTTACACGCCAGTATCTGTACTTTTGCGGAACGAAAGCCTCATGCCTTGAGCACGTTCTTCCCCTTCGTCCCGAGCAACGGCAAGTCGCGGATCCGCACACCGGTCGCGTCGTCGATCGCATTCGCGAGCGCCGCGGCGGCCGGGCCTTGCGCCGCTTCTCCGACCCCGAGGAATGGCAGGCCCGGCCGGTCGATCAACAGCACGTCCACGCGTTTGGGTACGGACGAGAAACGCATGATCGGATAAGTGCTCCAGTCATAGCTCGTGATGCGTTGCGGGTCGAAATGCGTTTCTTCATAGAGCGTCCAACTCGTGGTTTGCAAAATGCCGCCTTCAATCTGATTGCGCACGCCGTCCGGATTGACGATCTGTCCGCAATCGACGGCTGCTACGACGCGCTCGATGCTGAGCTCGCCGGTATCGCGCATGACCGTCACGTCCATCGCGACGGCAAGGTAGGCCATCAGGTTCTTGTATTGGGCAAACGCAAAGCCGGTACCGTGCGAGCGCGGGCTCGAGTCGCCCGTTCGCGCGCTGCGGGCTCGCCAGCCTAATTGATCGACTACGGCGCTAATGACGCCATGCGCGCGCGGATCATCGAGATGTTTGAGGCGAAACGCCACGGGGTCGGCGTGCGCGGCTCTGGCGAGCTCGTCGATGAAGCTCTCGATCGCGAACACGTTCATGTGCGCGCCGAGCGAGCGCATGGCAGAGACACGTATCGGCATCGTCGGCACGAAATGATGCTGCACGTGCAGGCTGGGCACGCGGTATAGCGGAACGCTGTTGCGGTCGCCTCCGCCTTCCGGCATCGGAATCGGCTTCGGCGGCGCGGGGGTGAACGGTTGCGCAAGGAGCTGCGCGGGCAACAGGCGGCCCGCATTCTCGATGCGGTTGTTATGCGTGTTGCTCCATAGCTCGTAACGCCAGTCGGCAAGCGTGCCTGCCGAATCGAGCGTTGCATTCGCCTCGACTGTCATGGCCGGGCCGAACGGCTCCCACATGTGTTCCTGTTCGCGCATCAATTGCACGCGCACCGGGCGGCCAGGCAGCTCGCGTGCAACGAGGGCGGCGTCGGCCGCGACATCGTCCGCGCCGTTGTGTCCGTAGCAGCCCGAACCTTCCACATGGACGCAGCGCACCTTGTCGGGTGGCATCGCGAGCATTTCGGCGATGCCCGCACGCAGCGGATAGACGCCTTGCGTGTGCGTCCACACGGTCATCACATCGTTGTCGAGCTGCGCGACAGCGCACGATGGCCCAATCGAGCCATGCGTCAGATACGGCCTCGAATAGCGCGCCCGCAGCGTCGCCACAGGCGCGGCCGCGCCCGTCGCTGCGCCCTGATCGGCCACCGCGATTTCCTGTGAAGGCAGACTCATCAGCAAGGCGTGAACGTTCGCCGGATCGGGCAGCGGCGGCCCGGCCTGCCATTGCGCGGCAAGCGCAAGCTCACGCATCGCGAGGATCGCGCGCCATTCGTCGTCGGCGACCACCGCGAGGTAGTTGCCGTTGCGCACGACCTTGATGACGCCGGGCAGCGCTTCGACGCGCCCGCTATCGACTGCGACGAGGCTCGCGCCATAAGACGGCGGCCGCACGACGCGGGCATGCAGCATGCCGTGCGGCCGCAGGTCCTGGACGTAGCTCGCGCCGCCCGTCACCTTGCCCGGGATATCCACGCGCGGCAGCATATGGCCAATCAGCGCGTAGGCCGATGGCGGCTTTTTCGGCGCGTCGGGCTGCGCGTTCTGATGGAGATCCGCGTATTGCACGGCTTCGCCGTAGCTCATGCGTCTTCCGTCGGCGGCAATGACGGCGCCGTCGCGCGTCGTCAGGACCGCTGCGTCGACGCCCAACTGCGACGCCGCGCTCGCGACCAGCAGCGCGCGTACCTGAGCGGCGGCGTTGAGGATCGCGGTGCCGCTGTCCGCCATCGTGTGACTGCCTGCGGTGTAGCCTTCGTTCGGCGTTGCGGCGGTGTCGGCGGTGATCAGCTCGATCGCATGAGGCGCGAGATCCAGCTCTTCCGCGGCGACCTGCAGCAGCGCGGTGCGAATGCCCGTGCCAAGCTCCGCCTTGCCCGTGAATACGCTCACGTGGCCGTCAGGGGCGACCTTGATCCACGCATCGAGCAACGGCGTGCTCTTGAGACTGCCCGGCAGTTTCGGGGCGCTCGCGTTGAAGGTGCCCGCTTCGGTGGTGGTTTGCGCAAGCGCGGCCATGCCGGGCACGATCGCGAAGCTCACCATCAGCGAGCCGCCAACGAGGAAGCGGCGCCGCGCGGGGTCATCGGGGCCGCTGCCGTGAGCGACGGAGGACGGGCGGCCGTCGCTCACGACTGCGCTCCCTCGTCCGTTCGCGGCGAACCCGTGGCGACTTGCCGGATCGCCGCGAGAATGCGCATGTGCGTGCCGCAGCGGCACAGGTTCGGCTGCATGTAGCGGCGGATCTGTTCATCGCCTGGGTGCGGGATTCGCTCCAGCAGCGTGTGCGCGCGCATGATCATACCGGCGATGCAATAGCCGCATTGCGCGGCTTGCTCGTCAATGAAGGCTTGCTGAAGTGGTCCCGGATGTTCCGCGCTGCCAAGTCCTTCGACGGTTCGCACTGGCCGGTCGCCAACGGCCACGACCGGCATGAGGCACGAGAACACCGGTTCGCCGCCGACGCTGACCGTGCATGCGCCGCATTGACCGAGACCGCAGCCGAACTTCGCGCCATCGAGCTGCAACTGGTTGCGCAGCACGTAGAGCAGCGGCGTTGACGGGTCGACATCGACCGTATGACTGACTCCGTTGACGTTGAGCGTGATCATCGTGGCAGGCCGTCCTTGCGAAAATGCGCGACCGCGCCGGCGTCGAGCGAGGGCCACGCGTCGCGTGCGGTGAAGCGTTCGCGCGTGTAGTTGGCGAGCTCCGCTATCTGGGCATCCGTGAATGTGTTGGCAAATGATGGCATGAAGGGCGCGCTATCGCTTTCGTGCCAGTCGATTCCATCGAGGATGATACGGACCATGTTGCGTGGGCTGTCGGCGTTGACGGCCGTGGAAAGGGACAGCGACGGTCGAGCGCCCCCGCTCGACATCGGCGCGCCTTCGGCATGGCACGATGCGCAGGCCGCGGAGAATAGATTCGCGCCGCCGCCGGGCGCGGTGGACACGGGCGCGGCGGAAGCGGAGGGCGAGGCGACCGGATGCTCCGGCATGCCTGGGCCCCCGGACGGCAACGCCAGCAGATACGCGGCAATCGCCTCTACGTCGGAGGCGGACGCGTCGGCGAGCATGCGCGTGACGGGGCGCATCGGACCCGCCGCCGCCCCATGGGCGCTCGCGAGGCCCGTGCGCAGATAGCTGACGAGCTGTGCCTGCGTCCAGGGCGTGGGGCGTGAAGCGAGGTCCGTCAGCGCGGGTGCATCCCATCCGTCGATCGTGCCGCCTTGCAGCGCGCGGTCGCGGCGCTCGGCACCGAGGCGGTCGAGCGGCGTGTGGCACGCACCGCAATGACCGAGGCTTTCGACCAGGTATCGTCCGCGTGCGACGTCCGGCGCTTCGGGCGGGGCCGGCGCTGCTTCGGTACCGGTATGCAGGTAAAAAAGATTCCACACGGCAATGAGGGGCCTGAAGCCGAGCGGGAAGATCAGCTCGTTGTGCGGTGCAGGCGCCTTGACGGGAGCGCGGCTCATCAGCCACGCATACAGCGAGCCCATATCGGCATCGCTGATGTGCGTGAAGTGCGGATAGGGGAACGCGGGATAGAGCAGATGGCCGTCGCTGGACACGCCGCGCCGCATCGCGCGCGCGAACGCGTCGAGCGACCAGCCCCCGATACCCGTCTCGTTGTCCGGGGTGATGTTGGTCGAGTAAATGATGCCGAAGGGTGTTTGCAGTCGCAGTCCGCCCGCGAGCGGCAGGCCGCCCGTCGCGGTGTGGCACGCGACGCAATTGCCAACGGCCGCGAGCTTCGCGCCGCGCGCCGCGGCCGCGGTATCGCTGCCGGCCGCGATGGGCGCGGTGACAGCATTCGGCGCGGGCTCCCCAGCATGCGCGGTGGGTCCGCCATATGCGGCCATGAGGGCAACCAGAACAACGGCCACGCCTGCACTCGCCACCCGTCCTTTCATCTAGCCTCCATCGCCGAGCCGTCCGCGCATCATGGTTCCATGACTACGTCGCGCGGCTCCAGGTGGCGCAAGCGGCGTTCCTGATATTCGCGGAAGTCTGCGGCTGTCCGCCGCTCCGCGGTTGGCCGCTGTCTACGAGGACGGAAGCTCTAGGTGCGAACAGCGGCAGGTCGCGATAACGGTCTCGCCTAGCCGGCTGCGATCGCGATGGCGATCTGCACGAAAAGCACCTTGACGATGGTCATCGACGGAAAAATCATCGCGTACATGACGTCGGGCTGATCCGTCGGCGCGATGCGGTTGGCGAAGGCGAGAATCGCGGGATTGCCGGTGGCCCCGCAGATCACGCCGACCGATGTATCGAAAGACAGTCTGAAGACCCACAGGCAGCACACAGCCGTGACGCCGACCAGCACCAGCAGCGTGATCACGCCATAAAGCAGCAGCAGCGGTCCGGCAGTGCCGACGGTCGCGACGAACTTCGGTCCGCAAGACAGGCCCACCTGCGCGAGAAAAATCGTCAGCCCGAGATTGCGCAGCACGAGATTTGCAGAGAGCGGCATCACCCACACGAACGGTCCGCTGCGGCGCGCCTTGCCGAGGCACAGCGCGACCAGTAGCAACGCCGCGAGACCCAGGCTGAACACGCCGAGACCGGGCGCGCGCAGCGGGATCGCGCCGACCAGCAGCCCCGCTGCCGCGCCGATGCCCAGACAGATGAAACTGAGGTCGGCCGTGCCCTTGATCGAATCGCCGAAAAACGCGCGGACCCTCGCGCGATGCGCGCTACTGACGAGCAGGCCGACGCGGTCGCCTGCTTCGAGAATGAGCTCTGGCGTCGACAGTAGATCGGCGTCGCCGCGCCGCACGTGCGCGACCGCGCAGTTCACGCCATCCGGAAAGCGCAGATTGCCGAGCGCCGTGCCGACGACTGACGGACTCGACGCGAACACGCGCATATAGTCCAGGTCTTCCCGATGACTCGAGATACGCCCGGGCTGTAGCTCGCCGCAGAGCGCCGTTGCTTCGTCGAGCGGGCGGCGCTCGGTGGCGGTGGCAAGGAGGACGTCGTCGGCGCGCAGCGTGAAGTCGTCGCTGGGCAGCTGATTGTGATGCGCGCGCCGCACGGCCGCGATCACTACGCCGGCAGGCAGGCGAGTCGAGAGCTCCGACAGCTTGAGACCGAACAGACTGGCATTGCGCAGCGCGATTTCCGCGGTCTCCAGCACCTTCGCGGGCGGTTTCGGTATTTTGGCTTTCAGGACCGAGTTCAGCACATAGAGGAATAGGATCGGCCCGGCCACGCCGAACGGATAGGTGACGCTATAAGCCACGGCGGCATCGCTGCTTTTCATCGATGCGATGGCAACCTGCAGGCTCGCCGTGCTGGTGCCGCTGCCGGCGAACATGCCGAGCGCATCGGCGAGCGTGATGCCGAAATGGATGAAGGCGCACGCCACCAGACCCGAAACGATCACGCCCAGACATGCGGCCGCGTTGGCCTTCACGCCTTCCCGGCTCGTGAGTCCGCGGAAGAACTGCGCGCCGTACTGAATGCCGATGCCATACAGAAACAGCAGCAGACCGAGCGTGCCCAGCAACGCCGGCGGCGCGGATTTCGGCGCGAACGCGCCGAGCGCCAGTCCAACGAACAGCACGGCCCCCGAGCCTAGAGCCACGCCCTTGATAGTGATTTCGCCGACCAGGTAGCCAAGCGCGATGGTCAGAAAAAGCGCGAACAGCGGCTGAGTTTCGAGGAAAGTTCTGGCTGCTTCCATGCCGCCTCCTATAGGTGGACAAAGCAACGCGACTGAGCGCTTCCACCGGCTGGCCTCGCGTTCGACGCGCGGCAGTTGCTGACGATACTCGTTGCTGCTATCGCATTGCGCCTGCGAGGTTGCCCGAGCCGAGGCCCACGATCAGATCGAGTGCGCCGTTCTTCAACGCTTGCGTCGCGACCACGCCCGCTGCTTTCAATGCGGCCGCGTCGATGCGCGACGCGTCCGATAGCTCGACACGCAACCGCCGCAAATGCCGACCCATTTGCCATGCTTGTGCGCACCGTCGACCGTCATGCCGATCAGACGCAACACCGCCGGGTGCAGCGCGTCGGCCTGCTTCGCGAGTTGCGGATGGCCGCGGTCCATCGCGAGCGTGTATTGCGTGAGATCGTTCGTGCCGATCGAGAAGAAGTCGACTTCGCGTGCGAGCGGCTCGGCGATCAGCGCGGCCGCGGGGACTTCGATCATGACGCCGACTTTCACAGCCGCCGCGGGTGCGGGCGCATCGCCGGGCTTTTCGCCCGATCCCTCGCCAAGCAGACGCGCGACGGTACTGGCCGCCTCCGCCGCGTCGGGACCGCGGGCCTCGACGCGCAGCTTGTCGCCGAACTTCGTTGCGAGCCCCATGATCGCGACGACGGACTTGGCATTTGCGCTGGCATCGCCGCGCAGCAGCCGGATCTCGGACTTGAATTTCTTCGCCTCGACCGCGACGACCGCGGCGGGCCGTGCATGCAGGCCCGCTGGATTCGGCAGCGTGATCTCGTCGGAGAAGATCGCGCCGGTGGCGCTGGCCGTGTCCTTGTCCTCCATGCTGCCGACCAGCTCGACGTACAGCGCGACGTCGGTGCCGGCGACGACGAGCCCTTTCGCGGCAACGTAGCGCGTGACGAGATCGCCATTGGCGATCACCATTTGCGTGAGGAGGCTGGTTGCTGTTGCGCCGACCGCGATTGGGTCGAAGCGGATCAGCGGCGTGCCCGTCGCGACGGCGTCGCCTTCCTTGACCAACGGCATGAAGCCCTCGCCGCGCAGCAACACGGTGTCGAGCCCGATGTGCAGCAGCACTTGCAGACCGTTGTCGGCGGTGATCGTCGTGGCGTGGCCAGAGCTATGGAGTTGCGTGACCTTGCCGGTAAGCGGCGACAGCAGTTCATCCGAGGTCGGATCGATCGACACGCCATCGCCGACCATCTTCTGGGCGAAGACCGGATCGGGCACGCTCTCGAGAGGAACCAGTACGCCCGACAGTGGCGCCATCAACCCGATGCGCTGAGGACGCTGAGGAGCTTTCATCGCCAGGACTCCTTGTACATTGACGCTCGCCTCGGGTGGCTCGACTCGAGCCGCATGGGCGCGACATTCACACGTGCGGTCGGCACCATTGCCGCTCACGCCGCTCACCCACTTGTGAGCGGCGCACGTTACAAAAGCGTCGGTGACAAAAACTCGGGAAACCCAACAAGGTCGCGCACGTCGCCCGTGTGCGCCCGCGCAGCCTCGACCGGGATGAATGGAGAAACGTCAGGCGCGCTCCGACGGCACTGTTTGCGTTTGCCGGGCCGCCTCGCACCCGTGCGCAACCCTTCGTACCGTGGTCCCGGAAAAAGGACCCGGAAAGCGCTCTGAAAAAGAGCATATGTTACTGAGCGCAGATTGCAAGACAAGACGATTTCGGACGGGAACGCCTGAAATTTGCAATTTCCTGGCGGGAGATGAGCGGTCTTTATTAATTGGCGTGTGACGCGTTCATTAATCTGTGTTTTATCCGTTTAGCGAAAGGCGGCGGCCCGACAAGACGCTCACCCTTGCTGTTCAGAGTAGATCCGTGACGACATCCACCGTATCGAACTCGATGAGCAATTCCGCGCCCAACGAGGCGCCTACGGATGCAATCGGCATATTGGGGCGGTTCTCTTTTCCGAAATATGATTTTTCTAGCGCATGGAGGGCGCGCTGATAATCAGGGGACTGGAAGTCGATGGTTTGGCCAATGCGCATCAGGTTGCTGATGGCGAACGCTTCCGTGCCCACGCATATGGAAGAGCCGTACGCGGTCGTTTCACGGGACTAGCTGACTCATAGCGAGATATCGCCGCAGAGGCATTGTTCAGCCACACCTTCTAGTCTTTTCATCGGACGACTCTTTTTCCCACACGAGGCCCAGCCTAAAGTACGAGACTTCAATCTGGCATCAAGGTCGTCATGCAAATCGATACACCTGCAATCCCGGCGTCGTTGGAAGGACATTCAACCTCCGCGGGTCAATGGCTCTCCGTCATAGCGGTGGCGGTAAGCGCATTCGCCTTCGTCACGGCCGAGTTTTTGCCTGTCGGGCTGCTGCCGCAAATCGCACACGACCTCGGCGTGTCGACCGGTGTCGCTGGCCTCATGGTCACCACGCCCGGCGTGATGGCCGCGATATCGGCGCCTACGCTGATAGTCAGCGCGGGCCGCATGGACCGCCGGTACGTTTTCCTGCTCCTCACTGCGGTACTGTTGATCGCGAACGTCGTGTGTGCCATCGCACCGAACCTCGCGATCATGCTCGTAGGACGGGCTCTGCTTGGCGGCGCGCTGGGTGGCTTCTGGACTCTGGCGACGGCGGCGGCTCCTCGACTCGTGCAAGCAAAGGATGCCGCCAAAGCGACCGCGACCATTCTGACCGGCGTGACCTGCGCAACCGTGATCGGCGTGCCGCTCGGGACGTTCATCGCATCGTTTGCATCGTGGCGCATGGCGTTTGCCGCCACCGCGGGCCTCGTGTCGCTCGCCTTACTGGCGCAGGCGTTCCTCGTGCCTTCGTTGCCGTCGGCATCGGCGTTGCGGATCGCAGATTTCAAAACCCTGCTTGGCCGGCCTCATACGAGGTTGAGCATGGTGATGGTCGCGCTCGTCTTCGGCGCGCATTTCTCGACCTACACGTATATTGCGCCGCTGCTCGAACACGACTTCTCGTTGAGCGCCATCACGCTGTTGCTGTTCGGATTCGGTCTGATCGGCTTCTTCTCCAATGCGTTGACATCGATGGTGATTTCGGACCATCTAAAGAAATCCGTCGCCGCGATGGTTCTGCTGCTATTGGGCGCGTTGTCGTCGATGTTGCTGCTCGAACATTCGCCGATCGGCGAGACCGCGGGGATGCTGCTGTGGGGAATCGCGTTCGGAGCGCTTCCGCTTTGCTTCAGCGTGTGGATTCAGCGCGGCACGACAGACCTGCCCGAAGCGGGGTCGGCCATGTTCGTTAGCATCATCCAGGTGGCGATTGCGGTGGGCTCGGCAGTGGGGGGCACCATTGTCGACCGTGCGGGCGTTCACGCTGACTTCACGCTGGGACTTGGACTCGCGCTACTGGGCCTCGTGGCACTGCAACGGCTTGCTGTACTGGAACGACCGGCCACGGCGGCTTCCCTTGATTGCGCCTGCGATGCGTCGGTTGACTGACGCGTCGAGACAGTACGTCGCGTGACTGGACCGCACCGCGCTAGCCAACTGTGGCGACCGCCAGGCGACCGAATCCGTCAAACAGCCGTCTTCACGACTCTGGGTTGAAACGGGGCGTTGAGCGACACGTCGCCAGCGGCCTCGTTGCGGGCGGCGCTCGTCGATAGATAGCGCAAACAGCACACGCGCAAAAAAGACGCGAAATTCAACGGCTCTTCGCCGCGCAAGGCGACCAGTTCGTCGTGAAGCTTCACGACGAACTGGGTCGTCGTCACGTTCTCGCGGTTGGCGATTTCCCGAAGCACGTCCCAGAAGAGATTTTCGAGCCTCAGCGTGGTCACGACGCCATGAATGCGCAGCGCGCGCGTACGCGACTCGTAGAGGATCGGATCAGCGTTGACATAGACGTTGCACATATGTTCAGCCTTTCTCGCGAATGATGACGTCGCAGGACGCGAAGCGCGCGGCGCGGGCGCTCATGCCGTCGCGATCGAGCGTAACACGGTTGGTCGCCCGCGATGCCGCGTCTCGGTCGAGGCGCGCTCCTTCAATGCGCGATGCGCGTGCCCAGCAGCGCAAGGAACTGCGCAAGCCAGTTCACGTGCGAGGTCCATGCGGGCGCGGTGACGAAGTTCTCGTCCGTGATCGCATCAGGCCAGTCGAGCGCCACGTACTGCGCGCCCGCGAGCTTCACTTCGGGCGCGCAGGCCGGATACGCCGAGATGCGCCGGCCTTCGATCACACCTGCCGCAGCCAGCAGTTGCGCGCCGTGGCAGACCGCGGCAATCGGCTTCTTCGCTTCGGCGAATTGGCGCACCCAGCCGATCACCTCGTCGTTGAGCCGCAGATATTCGGGGGCGCGGCCGCCTGGCACGAGCAGCGCGTCATATTGTGCGGGGTTCACCGACTCGAAATCGGCGTTCAGCGTGAAGTTATGGCCACGCTTTTCGGTGTAGGTCTGATCGCCTTCGAAGTCGTGGATTGCGGTGCGAATCGCGTCGCCCGCGCGCTTGTCGGGCGCGACGACGTCCACCGAATGCCCGACTGCCGCCAGTGCCTGAAACGGCACCATCAGCTCATAATCTTCGACGAAATCGCCGGCGATGATAAGAATTCGCTTTGACATGCTTCGTCTCCTCTCGAATGGGGTGGGAAATGGCGAGGCGGACGCGCTATCGCGGTGTGAAGGCGGCGGCCGTTGAGAAGCAATATAGCGATCGACGCAGTGGGCCAGGTAATACGCGGCTAAATGCCGACCAGGGATTTCACTGAGCTGAACGGAATTCAGCCCGAATGCGGCAGACGATCGCGGTAGGTGGAGCAAAGAAAAAGAGTCGCGCTCCATTCGAGTGCGACTCTTTTATCATTGGGAACGTCCATTCAACCGCGCAGATTCGACACACATCGCTGCAGCACCTTGCGCAGCGTATCGACCGGGATTTCCGTTACTCCGTCCAGCATGGACGCTTCGAGCGCGTCGATCGCCGAATCGCATTCCTGCAGTACCCGACGCCCTTCGTCGGTCAGAAACAGATGAATCAGTCGACCGTGGGTAGGATGCCCCACGCGTCCGACCCAACCGTTGGCTTCCATCGTCTTGACAACTTCGTTGGCCGACTGCGGCGTGATGAACGAGCGTTCGGCGAGTTTCGCATTGGTCATCGCGCCGCTGGCGCTGATCACGGAGAGCGCGGTGAACTGAGGCAAGGTCAGCCCGAATTCACCCAGTACATCGATCAAACTGCGTTTGAGCAGGCGGTCGAGTTGGCCGACCACATAGGAAACGCGGGAAGGTGGCGCACCGGTTTTCGTTGAACCGGCCTGTTTGGCAAGGGGCGTTCGCCGCTTCTCCATTGTCTTGATCATTATCAGGTTGCCTTAGGTGTTTCTACCAGGCATATCATATTCTACTTTCAATATCAGGTCTCCTGAGACTAGACTCATCATCAATTCCGGGGACGCTGTGGGAAGGATTCTGATAAGTGGCGCGAGATCATTGTCAGAAATCTTCTCCTTCCCATGGCCGCTTCGTCGAAGAACGAAGCGTGGCTCGTCTCTGGCAATTCAATCAAAGATGAAGGAGACGTCATGTCAAGTGTTGCTAATCGGTCGAGTGCGGTGGGCTCCAGTACTGCACTAACGTTGGCATTGTGCTTTCTCGTCGCGGTGTTGGAGGGTATCGACCTGCAGTCCACTGGCGTTGCGGCGCCTCGAATGGCGCACGAGTTCGGCTTGTCGGTCAGCCAGTTGGGGCTCGCTTTTAGCGCCGGCATGTTGGGGCTTTTGCCGGGCGCGATGATCGGCGGCAGACTCGCCGACCGGATCGGCCGCAAGCGCGTTCTGATGATCTCGATGGCGATATTTGGCATCTTCTCGATTGCGACCGCGCAAGTCTGGAGTTTCGAAAGTCTGCTGATTGCTCGCGTGCTGACGGGCATCGGGCTCGGCGGCGCGATGCCGAACCTGATCGCGTTGTCGTCCGAGGCGGTCGATGCGCGTCACCGCAACACCGCGGTTAGCGTCATGTATTGCGGTATGCCGCTCGGCGGCGCGCTTGCCGCATTGATCGCCGTACTGAGCGCGGGTGCTACTGCGTGGCGTCATATCTTCTACGTGGGCGGAGTCGGACCGCTGATCATCATTCCGCTGCTGATGGCATTGCTGCCTGAGTCGCGCGAATTCGCCACCGAATCGCGGGAATTCACGACGGCGGACAAGCCGCTCCTTTCGACGCGTGAAGTCCTGTTCGGCGAGGGGCGTGCCGCCGCGACGATCGGTATCTGGATCAGCTTCTTCTGCACGCTGATCGTTCTTTACTTCCTGCTGAACTGGCTGCCTTCGTTGACCGTGGGGCGCGGCATGAGCCGTTCGCAGGCCGGGATTGCCCAGATCTTTTTCAACGTCGGCAGTGTGATCGGCGTACTCGGCATCGGTCTGCTGATGGACCGCTTCAGACAAGGCCTGTCAGTCACGGCAATCTACGCGTGCATCGTCGGTGCATTGGTCGCGCTTTCGCAAGTCGCCAGCATCGAGACACTGTCCGTCGCCGTGCTGTTTGCCGGAATGGGCGTCGTCGGTGCGCAGTCGATGCTGTATTCGCTGTCCGCCGCCAGCTATCCGACCAGCGTGCGGGGTACGGGAGTCGGCGCCGCGGTGGCGGTGGGACGCGTCGGCTCGATTGTCGGCCCCGTAGCCGCCGGGCAATTGCTTGCGATGGGAAAGAGCTCAGCGCTCGTCATCGGCGCGAGCGTGCCGGTGACGATCATCGCGGCGATTACGGCATTGCTCGTCATTCGCTCCAACGCCGCGAAACGCTAACTCTTCGTTGATGGACCCAGCTGGCCCGGCGTTTTCGCGCCGGGCCATTTTTCATGTGTCATTCGTGATTCGTCGTGCCTCGGGCCCGCAGATCAAGCAACCGGACGGCGTTCTCCTTCAGAACGAGCGGCTTTACTTCGGGCTTGATGTCGAGCGTATCGAAGTCTTCGAGCCAGCGGTCCGGGCGGATCAGTGGGAAGTCGGACGCGAACAGCACCTTGTTGCGCAACAGCGTGTTCGCATACTTGACCAGCTCGGGCGAAAAGTACTTCGGCGACCAGCCCGACAGATCGATATACACGTTCGGCTTGTGCAGCGCGATCGACAGCGCCTGCTCCTGCCATGGCCAGGAGGGATGCGCGATCACGATCTTCATGTCGGGGAAGTCGGCGGCGACATCGTCGAGGTAGATCGGCTCCGAATACTTGAGGCGCAAACCGCCGCCGCCGCGCATGCCCGAGCCCATGCCCGAGTGCCCACTGTGAAATACCGCCGGCAGCCGGTACTCGGCAATCACTTCGTAGAGCGGGTATGCCATGCGGTCGTTGGCGAAAAAACCCTGCATCGTGGGGTGAAACTTGAAACCGCGCACGCCGTGCTCCTCGATGAGCCGCCGCGCTTCGCGCGCGCCGAACTTGCCTTTGTGCGGATCGATGCTGGCGAACGCGATCATGATGTCGCGGTTGTTCTGCGCGAACTCCGCGACCTCTTCGTTCGAAATGCGACGGCGCCCGATGTTCGCTTCGCAGTCGACGGTAAACATCACGAAGCCGATATTGCGCTCCCGATAGTGCTCGATCGTTTCGGGAATGGTCGGGCGGCGCCCTTGTTTGAGCACGGTGCCGAAGTATTTGTCGGCGGCTTCGTCGAATTCTTTTGCAAACAGGTCCGGTGGTTGGCAGCACGACACCTCGGCATGCACGTGGGTGTCGATGGCCTTCAGTTGATCGATGTTCAATGGGGTCTCCTATGTGTAATCAAAGCTGATGCGTCAGGCTGCGCGAAGATTGCGCACGCACGTCGACAGCAGGTTTTTCAGCATCTGTGAATCGTGTTCATCGATTTCGCCGAGCATCGATTGCTCGACCCTGTCAGCGGCACCGTCGCACTGAGACAGCAATGTTTCGCCGGCCTTCGTCAGCGACAGCAGCCCGACGCGACGGTTGAGCGGACCGGCCACGCGCGTCACCCATCCATTCGCTTCCATCGATTTGACGACCGCGCTGGCCGCTTGCGGCGTGATCAACGAGCGCTGCGCGAGCTGTGCGTTCGACGAACGTGCGCGAGCCCGCAGCACCGACAGCGCGGTGTATTGCGGCAACGTCAGACCATGCGAGGCAAGCGCTTCGGAAAGCTGCCGCGTGAGAATCTTGTCGAGCTGCCCGGCCAGGTAGCTGAGACGCACCGGAGCGGCAGCGTGCCTTCGATCGCGCAGGTTGCGCCGCGCCGTGGCGCGCGCTGTCGATTCAGACCCTGACGGCTTTCTCGTGATCGTCGGCATAGGCGGTTAGGGGTTTGTACCAAGACTTCGATATTGTACTTTACTTATCAGGTCGCCTGATATTAAATTGAGTTCAGGCCGCGAGGGCGGCATTGATACGGAGAAGCAGATGAGTTACGAAGGACGCTGGAAAACGGTCAAGGTCGCGGTGGAAGGCGGAATCGCCTGGGTCACGTTCAATCGTCCGGATAAGCGCAACGCGATGAGCCCGACGCTGAACAAGGAAATGATCGACGTTCTCGAGACGCTCGAACTCGACGCCGAAGCCCAGGTTCTCGTGTTGACCGGCGAAGGCAGTGCATGGACGGCCGGCATGGACCTGAAGGAATATTTCCGCGAAGTGGACGCGGGCCCGGACGTGCTGCAGGAGCGGATTCGCCGCGACGCGAGCCGCTGGCAATGGCAATTGCTGCGCATGTACTCGAAGCCGACGATCGCCATGGTCAACGGCTGGTGCTTCGGCGGCGGCTTCTCTCCGCTCGTCGCCTGCGATCTCGCGATCGCCGCGGACGAAGCCGTGTTCGGCCTGTCCGAAATCAACTGGGGTATCCCGCCGGGCAACCTCGTGAGCAAGGCGATGGCAGATACCGTCGGTCATCGTGAAGCGCTGTACTACATCATGACCGGCGACACCTTCACGGGTCCGCAAGCCGCGAAGATGGGTCTGGTGAACAAAAGCGTGCCGCTCGCGCAACTGCGCGACGAAACGATCGCTCTCGCGGCGAAGCTGCTGAACAAGAACCCGGTCGTGCTGCGCAACGCGAAGCATGGCTTCAAGCGTTCGCGCGAACTCACGTGGGAGCAGAACGAAGACTACCTGTACGCGAAGCTCGACCAGGCGAACTATCGCGATCCGGAAGGCGGCCGCGAACAGGGCCTCAAGCAGTTCCTCGACGACAAGAGCATCAAGCCGGGCTTGCAGACCTACAAGCGCTAAGCGGCGCACTTCAGCAGGACGACCGAGGAGACGAACACATGCATCAAACGAACCTGTTGATTGGCGGCGCGAAATGTGCCGCGTCGAACGGCAAGACCTTCGAGCGCATCAATCCCGCGACGGGGGCGGTTGCCACCCGCGCCGCGGCGGCCACCGTCGAGGATGCCGATGCGGCCGTCGCCGCGGCGGCGCGCGCGTTCCCGGCATGGGCGGCGCTCACGCCTACCGAGCGACGCAGACTCCTGCTCGCCGCCGCCGAGCGCATGGACGCGCGCACAGCCGAGTTCATCGAGATCGGCGCGGCCGAAACGGGTGCGATGGCGAACTGGTACGGCTTTAACGTCATGCTCGCGGCCAACATGCTGCGCGAAGCCGCGGCGATGACGACGCAGATCGACGGCGCGGTGATTCCGTCCGACGTGCCGGGCAGCCTCGCAATGGCCGTGCGCCAGCCGTGCGGCGTCGTGCTTGGCATGGCGCCGTGGAACGCGCCCGTGATCCTCGCGACGCGCGCGCTCGCCATGCCGCTCGCGTGCGGCAACACGGTCGTGCTGAAGGCATCGGAAGGTTGTCCCGGTGTGCATGCGCTGATCGGCGAAGCGCTGAACGACGCGGGTCTCGGCGAAGGCGTCGTCAACGTGCTCACGCATGCGCCGGAAGACGCGCCCGCGATCGTCGAGCGTCTGGTCGCGAATCCTGCCGTGAAGCGTGTGAATTTCACCGGTTCGACGCGTGTCGGCCGCATCGTCGCCGAGCTGTCCGCGCGCCATCTGAAACCCGCGCTGCTCGAACTGGGCGGCAAGGCGCCGGTGCTCGTGCTCGACGACGCGGACCTCGACGCTGCCGTCGAGGGCATCGCGTTCGGCGCGTTCTTCAATCAAGGGCAGATCTGCATGTCGACAGAACGCGTGATCGTCGATCGCAAGGTTGCCGATGCGTTCGTCGAAAAGCTCGTCGCGAAAGCGCGCACGCTGAAGGCAGGCGATCCGACACAGCCGGGCTCGATCCTCGGCACGCTCGAGAGCGAAGCCGCTGCGCGGCGCATTCGCGCGCTGGTCGAAGACGCTCGCGAAAAGGGTGCGAAGTTGCCGCTCGGTTGCGAGGTGAAAGGCGCGATCATGCAGCCGGTGATCGTCGAGAACGTGACGCGCGAGATGAAGCTTTATGCCGATGAATCGTTCGGCCCCGTGGTGACGGTGCAGCGCGTGGACGGCGACGAAGAGGCGCTGACGGTCGCCAACGATAGCGAGTACGGCTTATCGGCCGCCGTGTTCAGCCGCGATATCGCGCGCGCGATGAACGTCGCGAAACGCATCGAGTCGGGCATCTGCCACATCAACGGCCCGACCGTGCACGACGAGGCGCAGATGCCGTTCGGCGGCGTGAAGGCGAGTGGTTATGGGCGCTTCGGCAGCAAGGCGTCGATTCCCGAGTTCACCGAGTTGCGCTGGATCACGGTGCAGACGAGTCCGCGTCATTATCCGATCTAGACGTCGACTCCCGGCCGCAACGATTGCGGCCGCCCCATCCTTGCATCAAATGGCACAACTAGGAGACAGGTTTTGGAATCGGAGCACAGCCACGCAAGCTCTCTGGCGACCGGATACCGGAGCGTCGCCATCGGAGCGCCTTCAGCGCGGATCGAGAAACGCGGCGACTGCTGGTACCTCGAGACACTTGAACCTCTGGGTCCGTTTCCGGAGCGCTTTACGGACCGCCTGCTGAGCGGCGCACGCGCGCATCCCGACCGGCTGCTCGTCGCACGACGCGATGCCGGTGGCGCGTGGCAGGGCATCACGTATGCGCAGATGCTCGAGCGCGCGCGTGCGATCGGGCAGGCGCTGCTCGATCGCGATCTCAGCGCGGAACGCCCGTTGGTGATCCTTTCGGGCAACAGCGTCGAACATATGCAACTCGCGCTCGGCGCGATGTGGGCGGGTATCGCTTATGCACCCGTTTCGCCGGCCTATTCGTTGATGTCGGGCGATTACGGAAAGCTGCGCCATGTCCTCGAACTGCTCAAACCGGGTCTGGTCTACGCGGACGATATCGGTGCATACACAGCGGCGCTCGATGCCGCGCTGGGAAGCGACGTCGAACGTGTCAGCGCGGTGCCCGCGCCAAACGCGTCGAGAGTGACGCGCTTCGACGCATTGCTCGACACGGCCCCGCGCGACGTCGACGCTGCCAACGCGCGCGTGAACGGCGACACGATCGCGAAGTTCCTGTTCACGTCCGGCTCGACGAACCTGCCGAAAGCCGTGCCGACGACGCATCGCATGCTGGGCGCAAACCAGCAGATGCTGCTCGAAACCTTTCCGCAGTTCGGCATCGAGCCGCCGGTCCTCGTCGACTGGCTGCCGTGGAATCACACGTTCGGCGGCAGCCACAACGTCGGCATCGTGCTGTACAACGGCGGCACGCTCTATATCGACGACGGCAAACCCGTGGCCGGCAAATTCGACGAGACGCTGCGCAATCTGCGTGAGGTCGCGCCGACCATCTACTTCAACGTGCCGAAGGGTTGGGAAGAACTGACCATCGCGCTGGAAAAGGATGCGGCGCTGCGCGAGCGGTTTTTCTCGCGCGTGAAGATGTATTTCTTCGCGGGCGCCGGTCTGTCGCAGGCGGCGTGGGAGCGTCTCGAGCGCGTAACGCTCGAACATTGCGGAGAACGCATCCGCATCATGGCCGGGCTCGGCATGACCGAGACCGCACCGTCGTGCCTGTTCACGACGGGACCGGTATCGTGCGCCGGCTATATCGGCTTGCCGCCGCCCGGGTGCCAGGCCAAGCTCGCGCCCGTCGATGGCAAATTCGAAGCGCGCTTTCGCGGCCCTCACGTGATGGGCGGTTACTGGCGAGCATCGCCGGCGCTTCAGAGCAGCGTGTTCGACGATGAAGGCTACTACCGCACAGGAGACGCCGTGCGTTTCGTCGACCCGCAACGTCCCGAACTGGGCCTGATGTTCGATGGCCGCATTGCGGAGGACTTCAAGCTTGCGTCGGGAACCTTCGTCAGCGTCGGGCCGATGCGCGCGCGCATCATCAGCGAAGGGGCGCCCTACGTTCAGGATGCCGTCATCACGGGGATGAATCGCGACGAAGTGGGCGCGATGATTTTTCCGCGCCTCGACGCGTGTCGCTCGTTGGCGGGTTCGCCCGCGGCTGCGAGCGCCGAGGACGTGCTTAACACGGCCGCCGTGCGCGACTTCTTCAGCGAGCTCGTCGCGCGGCTGAATCGGAGTGCGACAGGCAGTGCCTCGTTCATTGCCCGCATGCACCTGCTGAGCGTGCCGCCGTCGCTCGACCTCGGCGAGATCACCGACAAAGGCTCGATCAATCAGCGCGCCGTGCTCCAGCACCGGGCCGCGCTCGTGGAAGCAATGCACGAAGCCGACGCCGCCGACGCGACCGTGATCCATGCGCGCAGAGGCAGCTAGTCCAGGGACAGGAACAAATGACGTTGACTTATAAGGCGCCGCTACGCGACATGCGCTTCGTGATGGACGAGTGGCTCGACGCCGCTTCGTGGTGGCGCGACGTGCCCGACTGGCAAGACCTCGACTCGCAGACCGCGCAGCAGGTGCTCGAGGAAGCGGCGCGTTTCGTCGAGGAGCGCATCGCGCCGCTCAACGCGAGCGCCGATCTCGAAGGATGTCGTTTCGACGCGGGCAAGGTGACGACGCCCGCGGGCTTTCGCGAGTCCTACGCGGAATTCGTCGAAGCGGGTTGGCCGACATTATCGCTCGACACCGGGCACGGCGGACAGGGCCTGCCGCAGCTTCTCGACGTCGCACTTCAGGAAATGCTCGCGGGCGCCAACCATGCATGGTTGATGTCGCCCGGGCTCACGCACGGCGCGACGGCATGCTTGCAGACGTATGGCAGCGAACGCGTGAAAAAGGCATTGCTGCCGAAAGTCGCGAGTGGTGAGTGGCTGACGACAATGTGTCTGACCGAGCCCCAGGCCGGCAGCGATGTCGGCCTGATCCGTTCGCGCGCGACTGAAGCACCGGGCACCGACGGGTATTTCATCGACGGCAACAAGATCTTTATCAGCGGCGGCGCGCACGATCTGACGGAGAACATCGTTCATCTGGTGCTCGCTCGAGTACCCGATGCGCCGCCCGGCACGAAAGGGTTGTCGCTGTTCGTCGTGCCGGAATGGCTGGAAGACGGCGACGGTGGGCGCTCGTGCAATGGTGTCTATTGCGAAGGCATCGAAAAGAAAATGGGCCTGAAAGGCAGCCCGACCTGCACGATGCGCTTCGAACGCGCATTCGGTTGGCTCGTCGGTGAAGCGCATCGCGGTCTCGCGTGCCTGTTCGTGATGATGAACGCGGCGCGGCTGCAGGTTGCGATGCAGGGCCTCGGGCATGCGCACACCGCGTGGCAACGCGCGCACGCTTACGCGCAGGAACGCGCGCAGATGCGTGCAGTGAGCGTGCCGCCCGGTGCGAACGTCGCACCGGGGAAGGCTGCGCCGATTGCGTTTCATCCGGCCATGCGGCGGATTCTGATGGAGCTGCGCGCGATCGTCGAAGGCGAGCGCGCGATCGGTTACTGGACCGCGCATTGGCTCGACATCGCCGCACGTCATGCCGATGCCGCCGAACGGGAACAGGCGGCGCAGCTCGCATCGCTGTTGACTCCGATTGCAAAGGCGTTTTTTACGGCCAACGGTTTTGGCGCTGCATCGAACGCGCTGCAGGTGTTCGGCGGCTACGGCTACATCCACGAGTACGGCATTGAACAGACGTTGCGCGATAGTCGCGTGTCGATGTTGTACGAAGGCACCAACGAAATTCAGGCGATCGATCTGCTGATTCGGAAGGTGCTGCCCGATGGGGCGGTGGCGTTCGATGTGCTGCTTCGCCAGGTGCGCGCGGAAGCGCGGCTGTGCCAGGAGTCCGATCCGCCGGTTCGTGCCGCCGGCGTGAAGCTCGCAGAGCTCGCACAGACAGTGGAGAGCACGACACGGTCGATCAAGGCACGCCACGCGCAAGACCCGGAGACGGCATACCGGGTCGCGGACGACTATCTCGCGATGCTTGGCTGGATGCTGCTGGCGTTCGCATGGGCGCGCACGCTGCGAATTGCGACGCCGCAATGCGAGGCGGAAACGTTCTATGTGGAGAAGCGGGAGACGGGCCGCTTCTTCTTCGACTACCCGCTCGCGGCCTTCGCTTATCGCCGCAGCCTCGTTGAAGCCGGGTGCGAGGCAACGCTGCCGTACGTTTGAAAGTCAGCTTGAGCAACAACTGCCTGATCAATACCGCTCGGCCACGTATTTAAACGGATAGTCTGGTTCCTTGTATCCGTCGGGCTTTTGCCGTTTCGGCAGCGAGACCTTCTTGCGGGCAGGCTGCTTGTACGGAATCCTCTGAAGCATGTCGCTGATGATGTTCAGTCGCGCGCGCCGCTTGTCGTTTGAATTCGCTATGAACCACGAAGCATAGTCGGTGTCCGACGCCGCGAGCATCTCATCGCGGGCACGCGAGTAGTCATACCATCGGCTATAGGATTTCAGGTCCATCTCGGTCAGTTTCCAGATCTTGCGACCGTCGTGGATGCGTGCCTCGAGACGTCGGGTCTGTTCCTCGGGGCTGACCTCGAGCCAGTACTTGAGGAGGATGACCCCGGATTCGACGATCGCCCGCTCGACGAGCGGCACGGCCTTGAAGAACTTCTGCACTTCCTCCTCGGAGCAGAAACCCATCACGCGCTCGACGCCCGCGCGGTTGTACCAGCTGCGGTCGAAAATGACGATCTCGCCCGCGGCCGGCAAGTACGGCACGTAGCGCTGCACATACATCTGGCTTTTTTCACGTTCGCTAGGCGCGGGCAATGCAACGACGCGGAAGACGCGCGGACTGACGCGCTCGGTCATCGCCTTGATCGTGCCGCCTTTGCCCGCGCCGTCACGTCCCTCGAAGACGATACAGACCTTGCTTCCCGTTTGCACGACCCATTCCTGCAGCTTGACGAGCTCCACATGCAGATCGAAAAGCGCCTTGCGATATTCCTTGTACGACAGCGCCCGGTCTTGCTCGGGCTGCTCGTTTTCCGACTTCGTTTTGGCCATTCTCTTCTCCCCAGCGCGGACGGTTCCAGCGTACTACGCAATGATCCATTCCCACGGTAGAGCGCGACGCGAAGCAGGGCCATACGACCTTGGTCCAATATCGCCGGTACAGGGCGCGCAGTATGATGCGGGCGTCTGCTCGCGCCTGCCCGATCCGACTGTCCTCGTCGCACCTCATCCGTATGCCAGCAAAGGGCGGGCTCGGTTCACGTCATCGCCACGGGAGGCCTCATGGATGCCACGGGTCACACGGAGCAGGAAAACGTCGGCGATAGGGAGCCGGTTCTCGATGTCGTCGATCGGGTGTGCGAGTCATGTTTCGGCCTCTTCATGGCGCTGACGTTCGTCGGCACCGTCTCGGCCGTCGGCGCGGGTGCCGACGCGGGGCACAAGATGTTCTACACCGCGCTCGGCTGCAATCTCGCATGGGGCCTCGCGGACGCGGTGATGTTCCTCGTGCGTACGCTGGTGGCTCGCGGCAGGCGTGTGACGCTTGCGCATTCCGTGCGAGGCCAGCCCAATGCGGCCGCGGGCGTTCGGACGCTTCGCGACGCAATGGCCGCGTGGCTCAGACCGTTGATCGGCGATACGGAGCTCGAGTCCATTCGCAGGCGTCTTGGGGCGCGGCCGGATCTGCCGCAGCGGGCAGTATTCGTGCGCGACGATTTCACCGCCGCCGCGGCTATCTTTGTGCTCGTAGTAGCCGCAACATTCCCGGTCGCGTTGCCCTTCGTGCTGTTCGCGAACGTCCCGACGGCGCTGATCGTCTCCCGTGTCTTGACCATCGCGATGTTATTCGGCAGCGGCATGGCGCTGGGGCATTACGCGGGATTTCGCGGCTGGCAGGCCGGCCTTGCGATGGCGGCGGTCGGCGTCCTGCTCACCGTGGCGATCATCGCGCTCGGCGGATGATCGAGGTCGGCCCCGCCAATCAGCTTCGCTGGCTTCGCGTTTCATTCATCATCGACACCGCGCTTCCTGTAAGACCAAGGTCCGATTCCGCAGCGGTTTCAGCGTGACATCATGTATCTGCAAGCGTTGTAGTCGTCGCATCCGGATACCGAAGAAAATCGACGCGCGGCGATGGCATTGATGGTTCCTTGGGCGGCTATGCCGCTTCACGGCGGAGAAAAAAGATCGAGGCTTCCAGCCATCAGGACTGGCGACTCGGATCGTAACCAGAACGGAGTCGATAGTGAACAGACGGAACTTTGTGCACACGCTCGCGCTTACATCCATGGCCGCGAGTCTGGCTTTGGCGGGTTGCACGACGACCGGAGGCAGTGGCCAGAGCGCCACTACCGACGCCGCCAAACGGCAGGAGATCGACGCGGCCGTGAACGGTGCGCTGTCGAAATTGTTCGATACGGTGCAAGGCTCGCACGAGCTCGTATCGAAGGCGCAGGGCGTGCTGGTGTTTCCTTCGGTGAGGAAGGCGGCGTTCATCGTCGGTGGCGAGTACGGCGAAGGGGCATTGCGCGTCGGGGGAGCGACGGTGGGCTATTACAGTACCACCGCGGCATCGTTCGGATTGCAGGCCGGCGCGCAGTCGACCGCCGTGTTCTTCCTGTTCATGACGAAAGATTCGCTCGAGAAGTTCCGCAACGCGAAGGGCTGGTCGGCGGGCGTCGATGCTTCGGTTTCACTGCTGAAAGTCGGCGCTACCGGCGCGATCGATACCACGTCGGCGACCGCCGAGGTCGTCGCGATGGTCTTGACCAATACGGGCTTGATGGCCGACCTGTCGCTGGCCGGCACCAAGGTTACGCGCATGAATCTGTAACAGGGCGCGGCAAGCTGCGGCATTCGATCGAATCGTCATGGCGCTGTCACACGGTGGCGCGTCTATCGCGTCTATCGCGTGTTGCGCGGTTTCGTTACAGCGAGGCCGCGCAACACGCTACGCGCGCCTTGGCACGGCGACGCGCAGCGGATAGTTTTTGGCGGACTCACCCCACTTAGCCTCCCTATCATCCCTCCCGTTGTTCCCACGAAATGCTGCGAGCCAGATGCGCTCGCGACTCGCAGCGACGCTGCCTGTAATCTGCACTCACCTTCCTGATTATTCAATACCGGTAGAAAAGACGAAGCCGAAACACGCGTTCTCGCCGCGGTGCTGCGTTTAGTCATCTGCCGGGCATAATTTTATTTTTTTGTGATCGATGAATGCAAATGATTCGCACTGGAATAGCGGGCGATAAAAGCGTTGACTTGCGTCAAGAAATATCGCGGGCAAATTAATTAAATTGGAGAATTAGCGTTGGCTATACCCGCTGACTCTGTGATTCGCGATGCATGAAAGCTTTACGGTTGGAAGTTTCCATCTGAAAGCGCTATCTCGCCGGGCTTCACGGGCTAGTGCAAATCCGTCACGGCGCAGGGGAACATTGCGGCTCTACGGCGACGTTGCCAGTTTGCTAACTTTCCTGTGCTTGCAAACGGACGGCGCGGACACTGCCCCACCCGGCAATAATTAACTGCCTAACAAACTCTGTCGCCATTTTCCCATTGATGGCGGACAACGCAGAACACTATTGAGTAGTTTCCCGAGTAAGCGGCATAAATTAAGGTAACTCTTCGGTAAGTGATTCTGGATAGCCTATACTGACTTCCAGCCACCAGGCGTGCGAAGTACCGATTGTGAAGTCAATTATGCGGTTCGAAGCCCAAAGATAAAGACGTCGCAGTTGTACGGAATCCGTTCGCACTGGACCCGGAGGTGCCAATGATTAATCTGATCGTGTACGGCAGACACCTGGCGATCGGGGTAGCGGGAATTCTCACGGCGCTGCACGCGCAACCGCGCCACATGGGTCAATGCGGCCCGTCACAGATCGACAATGCGCGCAACGACGGTCCTCCACTATCCGGGCACGACCGTTCCAGACAGTTTTCACCCAGGCATCACCGGTTTCAGCACGCTCGCAATATCCCCGGCGTGTCGAGCCGACAGAGTACCCGCGATACCCACGAGCCGCCGTACGCGTTGCCGGCATGGCGGCGCTGTGTCGCCGCTTGCGCGTCGTGGCTGCGAGGCGAAGGCGATAGCAGCACGCGGCGCATCCTCGACGCGAGCATGCCGCTGTGCGAGACGCTCGAAATGTTGCCGGTTCCGATCGTCACGGTCGACCAGCGGGACCAGATCATCTTCGCGAACGCGCGGGCGGCGCAACTGTTCGGCTACACGAGGGAAGAGCTGATCGGCGCGCCGACCGCCAAGCTGTTTCCGATCGACGGCATCAATGCCGATCGGTCGGGCCCAGGCAATCGTGGCGCGAAGATACAAATCCCCGGCGTCACGACCACGCAGATTCTGATCGCGCGGCGGCGCGATGGCGGCGGCTTTCACGCGGAGGCGGAAACCACGCGATGCCGCGTGCACAATCAGGACTTGCGGATCACCGCGATATCGGATTGCAGTGCGTGCGGCGAAGTCGATGGAAATACGAGGGATCTCGCGCATCTCGCGCGCGTTTCTTCATTGGGCGAACTCGCCGGATCGCTCGCGCACGAGTTGAAGCAGCCGCTTACCGCGATCCTGTTCAACGCGCAAGCCGCACGCAAATTCATGGATGCGGAGACGACCAACGTAGTGGAGCTGCGCGAAGCGCTCGAAGACATCGTGGCCGACAATTGCCGCGCGAACGAGGTGCTGCAAAGGATTCGCGCATTGGTGCGCAAAGGCGATGTCGAGTTGCAGTTGCTGGACGTCGGCAACGTCGTGCGCGACATCGCGACGCTCGTGCACAGCGATGCGTTGACGCGCAGCGTGCGCACGAGCTTCGACATTCCGAACAATCTGGCGCTGATTTGCGGCGACAAGGTTCAGCTTCAGCAGGTGATCCTGAACCTGCTGCTCAACGCTTTCGACGCGGTCAAGGATTGCCCTGCCGCGGACCGCCTCGTCGAAACGACAGCGCGTGAGGAAGCGGACGGACTGATACGGATAACGGTAAAAGATCGCGGCCAGGGCCTCGACGTCGACAGCATGGAAAGGATTTTCCGGCCATTTTTCACCACCAAACCGCAGGGGCTCGGATTGGGTCTTTCGATCAGCCGCACGATCGTCACGGCGCACCGCGGCCGGCTGTGGGCGGAAAACAACGAGGGCAAAGGGGCATCGTTTCACGTCACGCTTCCGGTCGCGACCGATATCCGACAGAGACTCGTGCCCCGATCATCATGAACCAGACCAACACTCGCGTCTTCATCGTCGACGACGACGACAGCGTGCGCAGCGCGCTCGCCCGCTTGCTGCGCGCCTCCGGCTACCAGGTCGAATGCTTCGACAGTCCTGAGGCCTTTCTCGAACGAGCCGATCTGACGAGCATGCCAGCCTGCCTCGTTCTCGATCTGCAGATGCCGGGCATGACGGGACTCGAAGTGCAGCGCAAGCTCGATCAGCTGCTGCCGATCGTATTCCTGACCGGGCACGGCGACATCGGCTCGAGCGTCGACGCGATGAAAGGCGGAGCGGTCGACTTTCTGCCCAAGCCGGTGCGCGACTCGCTGTTGCTCGCCGCGGTGGATCGCGCGCTCGCGCGCGCGTGTGTGGAAAGCAGGCGGCGCCACGAACGCGAGGAAATAGAAGAGCGGATGCGGCATCTGACCCGCCGCGAACGCGAAGTCATGGAACTCGTCGTGACTGGCCGCCTGAACAAACAGGTTGCGAGCGATCTGGGCGCGGCCGAAAAAACGATCAAGATTCATCGGGCCCGCGTGATGGAGAAGATGAAGGCCCGATCGATCGTCGACCTCGTTCATCTGGTGCGAAAGGGCGGCGTTTGTACGGCCGACGAAGAATAATCGCCCGAACCAGGCGCCGACTCCCGCGTTGCGCCGCCACTTTCAGCGGCGCTGGCCGACACCGCTAGTGGACCAAAGTCTTATATCTCATCGGGGTTTCAACCAGTACGCTAAGGCATCAGTGGTCCACTTTCCGGAGCGACTGCGCGTTCGCGCTGTCATATGGTCAACCCTAACCAATTCGTTGCGGTGGTCGACGATGACGAGTCGGTCTGCCGAGCCATCAAGCGTTTGCTGCATTCCGAAGGTATCAGGGCGGAGACGTTTTGCAGCGGTGACGAGTTCTTGAATGCGCTTGTGGCAATTCCGTCGTATCGGCCTGCCTGCGTGATTCTGGATGTCCAGATGCCGGGAACCAACGGCCTGGAAGTCCAGCGTCAGCTTGCGCAAATGGGCGTGCCGGTCATCGTGATTACCGCCTATGACGATCTCTCCGTCCGCCAGAGCGCGCTCGCGGCCGGTGCGGCCGCGTATCTGCGCAAGCCTTTCACCAGCGCGATTCTGTTCAAGGCGGTCGAGGTGGCCATCGGCGGTCCGCCGACACCCTGAACGCGCGTCTTCGCGCCGGATGATATGAGACCAAGGTCCGATTGTCGCCGTTTCTTCGGACCACCAAACTGAACTCAGTCAACGCGTCGAACCGAACACCGGCTGCGCCGCACCGAATTCGAAACCGGACAGGTTGCGGCGCGTGCGTGCCTTTGCGCGTGCGATGCGCCGCGCGGAGTGCGGCAGCGTTCAAGGATAAAAGCGGGAGCGCACGTGATGAAATCAATTTCGGTTTGTCTCGCGATTCTTCTCGGTACCGCTGCGATGCAGGTGGGCGCGGCGGACTTCGACGGCAGCAAGCGGCTGATCTGCGCGACGATCGACGCGCACGCCTGCGATCCGGGCATCGCCTGCACGCGCGCGTTGCCCGCGGATCTCGGTCTGCCGAAATTCCTGACTCTCGACTTCGACAAACGCGCGGTCGTCGGTCCCGCGCGCACGACGCCGATGCTGTCGGTCACCAAGGAGGCGGATCAGCTCCTGATCCTCGGCAATGAGTTGGGCTTTGGCTGGACGCTGGTCGTCGATTCGACGGACGGCGAGATGACGCTGACGATCGCGAACAGAAACGATGCCTTCGTGCTGTTCGGCAACTGCACGCCTTTGTGATCAGGCGGAGTGCGCGATGAAAACCGTACCCGTTTCCCTGGTCTCGCCGCGGCCGGATTCTCGCGGCGCTCTGCCATTGCTCGCCGTCGTCGCGGCGATGACGCTGCTCACGTTGCTCGCGTCGTGCAAGAAGGCGCCACCGCCGCCGGTCGCCGCCGCGCCGGAAGTGACCGTGATGACGGTGACGCAACAGGACACGCCGGTCGACTTCGAATTTACCGCGCAAACGCAGAGTTCGCGTGAAGTCGAGATCCGCTCGCGGGTGGACGGCTTCCTCGACAAGCGCATGTACACCGAAGGCGCGTTGGTCAAGACGGGACAAACGATGTTCCAGATGGACCGCAAGCCGTTCGAGGCCGCGCTGCGGACCGCGAAAGGGCAACTGGCCCAGCAGCAGGCGCGTCTCGAAGTCGCCAAGGCCAATCTCGCGCGCGTGGTGCCGTTGGCGGCGCAGAACGCGTTGAGCAAGAAGGATCTCGACGACGCGGTCGGCAACGAGAAGCAGAGCGCCGCCGCGGTGATCGCCGCCCAGGGCGAAGTCGACACCGCACTGCTGAACCTCGGCTACACGACGATCAAGTCGCCGCTGAACGGCCTGTCGAGCTTCGCGCGTCTGCAGGATGGCAGCTACGTGACGGCGACCTCGAACGGTTTGCTGACCTACGTGTACCAGCTCGATCCGATGTGGGTGAATTTCAGCATCTCCGAGAACGAGATGCTGAAGTACCGGGATGACATCGCGGCAGGACATCTGCGATTTCCCGCGCACGACAATTTCTCCGTGCATCTGATTCTCGCCGATGGCTCGCCCTATGCCGAGCAAGGCCAGATCAACTTCGCGAACCCGGCGTTCAATACCGAAACGGGAACCTTCCTCGTGCGCGCGACCTTCGAAAACCCGAAGGGCACCTTGCGCCCCGGCCAGTTCGTGCGGGCCCGCGTTTCCGGCGCGATCCGGCCCAATGCGACGCTCGTGCCGCAGCGCGCGGTGTTGCAGGGCGCGAAGAGCAACTTCGTGTGGGTCGTCGATAGCGCCTCGAAGGCGCATCAGCGCGTCGTCGAAGTCGGCGACTGGCAGGGCGATAACTGGTTTATTTCCGACGGACTCAAGGCGGGCGAGCGCATCGTCGTGGACGGCGCACTGCGCGTCACCGCGGATTCGCAGCTGAAAATCATCAAAACCCTGGCGGCCGGCGGGAAAAGCCAGGCGGCGGTGGCGACCGCTGCATCGCAAGGCGCCGCGGCAGCGCCCGCCGCCGAGTGACGGGGCAGTCGCCATGAACATTTCGCGCTACTGCATCGATCGGCCGATTTTCGCGTCAGTCATTTCGATCGTCATCACGCTCGGCGGCGCATTGGCGATGTTCTCGCTGCCGGTCGCGCAGTATCCCGACATCACGCCGCCGCAAATCACGGTGTCCGCCACCTATCCGGGCGCCAGCGCCGAGGTCGTCGCGAACAATGTCGCCGCACCGATCGAGCAGCAGGTCAATGGCGCGGACAACATGATCTACATGAACTCGTCGAGTTCGTCGACCGGCAGTATGACGCTCAACGTGTACTTCCAGATCGGCACGAACCCCGAACTGGCCCAGGTCGACGTGCAGAACCGCGTGAATCTCGCGCTGCCGCAACTGCCGCAATCGGTCCAGGCGCAGGGCATTCAGGTACAGAAAAAGTCACAGGCGTTCATGATGGTGATCGCGATCTATTCGCCCACCAACCGCTACGATTCGACGTATATCGCGAACTTTACGAACATCTACGTGCTTGACGCGATCAAGCGGATTCCGGGCGCGAATCAGTCGAGTATTTTCGGCAATCCAGACTACGCGATGCGCATCTGGCTGAAGCCCGACCGAATGGCGCAGCTCGGCGTGACGGCCGCCGACGTGCAACGGGTCGTCGCGAACCAGAACCAGCAGTTCGCGGTGGGCAGTATCGGACAGTCGCCGACCAGCGGAGAGGTCCAGCAGTCGTTCGCCGTCACGACCACGGGGCGCCTCGCCGAGCCTTCGCAGTTCGACAACATCATCGTGCGCGCCGCGAACGGCGGCGCGGCGATCGTGCGGCTCAAGGACATCGGCCGCGCCGAGCTCGGCCAGAAAGACTACTCGATTCGCAGCCGCTTCCAGGGCAAGCCGGCCACCGTGCTCGCCGTGTATCAGCAGCCGGGCGCCAACGCGCTCGACGTGGCGAAGCAGGTGCGCACGACACTCGCGGAACTGAAGAAGTCGTTTCCGGAAGGCATGACCTACGAAATCGCGATGGACACGACCGAGTTCACGCGAGCGTCGATCTCGGACGTGATCCATACGTTCTTCGAAGCGCTGGTGCTCGTCGTGATCGTCGTGTTCGTATTCCTGCAAAGCCTTCGCGCGACGCTGATTCCGATCATCGCGGTGCCGGTGTCGATCGTCGGCACCTGCATGTTCATGCTGCTGCTGGGCTTTTCGATCAACATGCTGACCTTGTTCGGCATGGTGCTCGCGATCGGTATCGTCGTCGACGATGCGATCGTCGTGATCGAGAACGTCGAGCGCAACATGACGGTGTACAAGCTGTCACCGAAAGACGCCTCGAAGAAGGCGATGGACGAAGTCGCCGGCCCGGTCGTGGCGATCGTGCTGGTGCTGTGCGCGGTGTTCGTGCCGGTCGCGTTTCTCGGCGGCATCACCGGCCAGATGTACAAGCAGTTCGCGATCACGATTGCGATCTCGGTGGTGCTGTCCGGCATCGTCGCACTGACCTTGTCACCGGCGCTCGCCGCGTTGCTGCTGAAAAGCACGCACCACGAGAAGAAGGGCTTTTTCCGCTGGTTCGACAATCAGTTCGCCCGCATGACGTCGGGCTATACCCGCGCGGTCAAGCTCATCATCAAGCGCTTTGTCATGGGGCTCGTGTTCTTCGCGGCGATGATCGCGCTGGCGGTGCTGATGGTGCGCTCGATTCCGTCGGCGTTCCTGCCGCCTGAAGACCAGGGTTATCTGCTCGGCGCGGTCATCATGCCGGACGCGGCTAGCCTCGACCGCACCGGCCAGGTGTCGCAAGTCATCACTGACTATTTCATGAAACAGGAGGCGGTCGGCAGCATCACCACGGTCGATGGTTTCAGCCTGCTCGACAGCCAGAACAAGAACAATGCCGGCACCTTCTTCGTCGGTCTGAAGAGCTTCGACGAACGCTATACGCGCGCCAACCGCGCGACGCAGAACGCGCGCCAGGTGCTGCTCGACGCGTATCGCCACTTCGCGAACGTCCAGGAGGGCATTATTCTGCCGGTCAACCCACCGTCGATTCCGGGGCTCGGCACGACGGGCGGCACGGAGGTGTGGATTCAGAGCAAGGGCGACGCGACCATCACACAGCTTGCGGGCGTGACCGACCAGTTCGTGCAGAAAGCGCGGGCGCGCAAGGAGTTGACCGGCGTCACGATGACGTTCAATGCGGCGTCGCGGCAACTGCTGGTCAACGTGGATCGCGACAAGTCGGAGACGCTCGGCGTGCCGGTCGAAGACGTCTATAGCGCGATGCAGACGATGTTCGGCTCGCTGTACGTATCGCAGTTCAATCGTTCGAGCCGGCTGTGGCAGGTGATCCTGCAGGCGGAGCCGCGGTATCGCCTGAAGCCTACTGATCTCGATCAGATCTTCGTGCGCAGCACGAACGGCACGATGGTGCCGATCAAGTCGGTGGCAAGCTACCGCTTTACGACGGGCCCGGACCTCGTCACGCGATTCAATAATTTCCCGGCCATCAAGGTCACGGCGAACGCCGCGCCGGGCTACAGCTCCGGACAGGTGATCTCGACGCTGGAACAGATCGCCGCGCAGATGCCGGAAGGCTACGACGTGGCATGGAGCGGCGAAGCATTCGAGGAACGGCAGTCGGGCGGCACGTCCGGGCTCGTCTTCGTATTCGGTCTCGTGATGGTGTTCCTGATCCTCGCCGCGCAGTACGAGAAGTGGTCGCTGCCGTTCGGCGTGCTGATGGCGGTGCCGTTCGCGTTGTTCGGCGCGCTGCTCGCGATCATGCTGCGCGGCCTTTCCAACGACGTCTACTTCCAGATCGGTTTGACGATGCTGGTCGCGCTCGCCGCGAAGAACGCGATCCTGATCTTCGAATTCGCGGTGCTCAATCGCGAGACCGGCGCCTCGGTGTTCGACGCGACGATGACTGCGGCGGAAGAACGGCTGCGCCCGATCGTGATGACCTCGCTCGCGTTCATTCTCGGCTGCGTGCCGCTCGCGATCGCGACGGGCGCGTCGGCCAACAGCCGTCATTCGATCGGCACCGGTGTGATCGGCGGCATGTTGGGCGCGACGGCGATCGCCGTATTCTTCATCCCGATGTTCTATTACCTGCTCGAAACCATGTCGTCGCGCTCGAAGGGTGGCAAAAAGCCGACGCCGGGCGTGGAGCCCAGCGGCGGCGCAGGACGCGAACCCTCGGCGGTGCCGGGGCCCGGTGCGTCGAGCGAGGCGCCGTCCGCGCCGCAGGAAGGTGAATGAGATGCACGGCACTGCACCGGCGCGTTTGCTCGCATCCGTCATGCTGCTCGCGCTGAGCGGATGCCTGCTAGGCCCCAACTACCAGCGCCCGGCGGTCGACGTGCCGGCCACTTATCGTTTCGCCCAGGGCGAGGCCGCGGGCATCGCCAACGCCGTGTGGTGGGAGCAGTTTCAGGACCCGGTGCTCGATCAGCTGATCGCCGCCGCGCTGCAGGACAATCGCGACGTGAAGGTCGCGGCCGCGCGGGTCGACGAGTTTCGCGGGCAGTTCGTGACCACGCGCTCCGGGCTGTTCCCGCAGCTTTCGGCAGGCGCCGACGCGTCGCGTCAACGGGTCTCGCAGGACGAAGGCGTGCCGGTGCCGAAGGGCGTGAGCCCCGTCTACAACCAGTTCGACGCGACGCTGGCGGTGTCCTGGGAACTCGATCTGTTCGGCAAGGTGCGCCGGGAAACCGAGGCGGCACGCGCGAACCTGCTCGCAAGCGAAGAGGGCCGCCGCGCCACGATTCTCACGCTGGTGAGCTCGGTCGCGTCGGCCTACATCAATCTGCGCAGTCTGGACCGGCAGCTAGTGATCGCGAAGGAGACCGTGCAAAGCCGCGCGGAATCGGTGCGCGTGTTCGAGGCGCGCTTCCGCTACGGCGAGGTCTCGCAGATGGAACTCGCGCAAAGCCAGTCGGAGTATCAAGCCGCGCAAGTCACGATTCCGCAGCTCGAAGCGCAGATCGCCCAGCAGGAAGACGCGTTGTCGGTGTTGATCGGCAGGAATCCCGGCGCGATACTGCGCGGCCGTGAGCTGTCGCAGATGGGCACGCCGCCGATTCCCGAGGGGCTGCCGTCCGATCTGCTCGAACGCCGTCCCGACCTGCTGGAGGCCGAGCAGACGCTGGTCGCGCAAAACGCGCTGATCGGGGCGGCGCGCGCGCTGTACTTCCCGTCGATTTCGCTGACCGGGCTGTTCGGTTCGGTCAGCGCGCAGTTCTCGAATCTGTTCACCGGCCCGGCGCGTGTGTGGTCGTTTGCCGGCAGCGTCACGCAGCCGATCTTCACGGCGGGCAACATCACCGGCCAGGTGCACCAGGCCGAAGCGCGCCAGCAGGAATCGCTGTACTCGTACGAAAAGGCGATCCAGGTAGCGTTCCAGGAGGTCGAGGACGCGCTCATCTCCGTGCAGAAGACGCATCAGGCACTCGATGCGCAAAACCTCCAGGTCGAGGCGCTGCACACCTATGCGCACCTCGCGCGGCAGCGCTACGAAGGCGGCTATACGAGCTACATCGAAGTGCTCGATGCGGAGCGCAGCCTGTTCAACGCGCAACTGAACTATGCGCAAACTCAAGGCGCGGTGCTGGCCTCGTACGTCACGCTCTACAAGGCGACGGGCGGTGGCTGGGTGGCCGAGGCGGAAAAACTGACGGCGCCGCCGCCCGCGCCGCAAAACTCGCCGGCGATGGCGCCGGTCTCGCAGAACGCGCCCGCGCCGGCTGGAACGTCGGGTGCAGTGGAGGCGAGATGACGGGCAACGAGCTGATTGCGTGCGAAGAGTGCGACCTGCTTCAACTCGGCGCGCCGCCGGCCGCCGGCAATGCGTTGCGCTGCCAGCGTTGCCGCGCGGAGCTCAGGCGCGGACGCTCGAACGGGCCGGAGTATGCGCTCGCGTTCTCGTGCGCGTCCGCGGTGCTGCTCGTGATCTCGAACGTGTTTCCGATCGTCGGTCTGTCGCTGAACGGCCATGTCGTGCAGACGACGCTCGCGGGTTCGGTGCGCATGCTGTACAGCCACGGCTCGTGGCCGCTCGCCTTGCTGGTCGGCCTCACGACGATCGTCACGCCGGTGCTGCAAACCGCGGCGATGCTGTGGCTGCTGCTGCCGCTGCGCTTCGGGCGCGTGCCGTGGCGGCCGGCCGAGTGCTTTCGTCTGTTTCAGCTCGCGCGGCCGTGGGGCATGACCGAGGTGCTGATCCTCGGCTTGCTGGTCGCGCTGGTCAAGCTCGCGCATATCGCCAAGGTGGTGCCGGGCACTGCGCTGTGGTCGTTCATCGCGCTGATGCTGCTGCTCGCGGCCGCGGCGGCGACCTTCGATCCGCATGAGGTGTGGGCGCGCATCACGGCAGCGCGTGGCGCGCAGGCGTGGCAGTTGCCGCCGATCCGCGTGCGCCGCAACGCCATCACGGCGTCTGCCTACGGGCTCGTGCTGTGCGAAGAATGCGGCCTGCTGCTCAAGCAGCCCAGCGGCGCGGTCAAGCACGTCTGTCCGCGCTGCAAGGCGCCGTTGCACCAGCGCAAGCCCGCGAGCCTGTCGCGCACGTGGGCGTATCTGGTGGCCGCGATGGTGCTCTACATTCCGGCCAACGTGCTGCCCGTGATGGACACGAGTTCGCTGTTCGGCACGCAGAAGGACACGATCCTGAGCGGCGTGGTGTATCTGTGGGTATCGGGCTCGTGGCCGCTCGCCGTGCTCGTATTCATCGCGAGCATCGTCGTGCCGATGCTGAAGATTCTCGGCATCGGGTATCTCGCGCTGTCGACCCAGCTTCGTTGGCAATGGCTGCCCGGGCAGCGCACGCGGATCTATCGCCTGATCGAGCTGATCGGTCGCTGGTCGATGCTCGACATCTACGTGATCACGATGCTGGTCGCGCTGGTGCAATTCCAGGCGCTGGCGACGATCAAGGCGGGGCCGGCGGCGATCGCGTTCGGCGCGGTCGTCGTGCTGACCTTGCTCGCCGCGATGGCGTTCGATCCGCGCCTGATGTGGGACGCTTTGGAGACCGAACGTGTCCACTCCGACTGAAGAGCCCGAGCTGCCCGCCGCGGAGCCGGTGCCGCGCTCGCGCTGGCGGATGCAACTGGTCTGGCTCGTGCCGATCGTGGCGATACTGATCGGCGGTTGGCTGGCGGTGAAGGCGGTGATGGAGCGCGGCGAGCAGATCAGCATCAGCTTCAAGACCGGCGACGGTCTCGAAGCGGGCAAGACGAAGCTCAAGTTCAAGGACGTCGATATCGGTGTGGTCGAAGCGGTCTCGCTGACGCCGGACCACAAGCGTGTGGTGGCCAAGGCCGAGGTGACGCGCGACGTGTCGGACCTGCTCGTCGACAACACGCGCTTCTGGGTCGTGCGTCCGCGCATTTCGGGCGGTACGGTGTCGGGGCTCGGCACGCTGCTGTCGGGCTCGTATATCGACGTCGACGTCGGCAATTCGCCAAAAGCGCGCCGCGGTTTCGTCGGCCTCGAGGAGCCCCCCGTGATCGCGAGCGACGTGCCGGGGCACGAGTACACGTTGCACGGCACGGGACTCGGCTCGCTCGACGTGGGTACGCCCGTGTTTTTCCGCAGAATTCAGGTGGGCCAGGTCGCGTCGTACCAGTTGGACCCCGACGGCCACGGCGTCACGGTGAAGGTCTTCGTCAACGCGCCGTATGACCGCTTCGTCAGAACCGACACGCGCTTCTGGCACGCCAGCGGTGTCGACATGTCGTTCGACAGCAGCGGCTTGCGCGTCGAAACGCAGTCGATCGTGTCGATCATCATCGGCGGGATCGCGTTCGAATCGCCGCCCGATTCGCAGGTAGAGACGAGCGCCGATACCAGCACCCGTTTCGAGCTGTACACCACGCGCGCCGACGCGATGAAGATGCACGATCGCATCGTCGTCAAATACGTGGTGAACTTCGCGGATTCGGTGCGCGGTCTGACAGTTGGCGCGCCGGTCGATTTCCGCGGCGTCGAAATCGGCGAAGTGACGGCGATCTACACGCGCTTCGATCCGGACACCCGCCGCTTCAGCAGTCCGGTCGAGATCAATCTCTATCCGGAGCGGTTCACGTCGCGCTATCAGAACGACGGCGCCGGCGGACACCTCACCAACGACCCGCGCGGTCTCGCGAACTATCTGGTCGAGCACGGCTTCCGCTTCCAGTTGAGAACCGGCAATCTGCTGACCGGCCAGCAGTATCTCGCGCTCGACTATTTCCCCGACGCGCCGAAGGCGTCGATCGACTGGAGCAAGACGCCGCCCGAAATGCCCGCGATTCCGCGCACGCTGCAATCGCTGCAGGAATCGGTCACGCGACTGCTCGCCAAGATCAACAACATACCGTTCGAGGATATCGGCAAGGACGCGCGCTCGACGCTGCGCACCACCAACGCGATGCTCGGGCAGCTCAACACGCAGGTCGTGCCGAAAGCGCGCGACACGCTGCTGTCCGCGCAATCGACGCTCGATTCCGCGAATGCCGCGCTGCAGCCCGACTCGTCGCTGCAGCAATCGACGGAGGACGCAATGCGTGAATTGACTCGCACCGCTGCCTCGCTGCGCACGCTGGCCGACTATCTGGCGCAGCATCCGGAATCGCTCGTGCGCGGCAAGTCCGAGGACAGGAAGCCATGACAGATGCGATGCGCCGCTTCGCGGCCGGCCTGATGCTCGCGCTCGCCGGCGCTCTGCTCGGCGCCTGCAAGTCGCCGGCGACGAACTTCTACACGCTGAGCCCCGACGAGTCGTTGAGCAGCACCGGCGCGAGCCGGCCGATCGCGGCGGTGATCGGTCCGGTCACGATACCCGAGATCGTGGACCGGCCGCAGATCGTCACGCGGATCGCTAACAACGAGGTCGCGGTCAACGAATTCGACCGCTGGGCGCAGCCGCTCGGTGGCGACATCGGCCGCGTGATCGCGGCCGATCTCGGCGCGCTGCTGAACTCGCAGCAGATTTCGGTATTCGATGCGGTACGCGATCCGTCCGTCGTCTGGCGCGTGCGGATCGACGTGATGCGCTTCGAGTCCGTGCCGGGGCGCGACGTCACCGTCGATGTGCTGTGGGCCGTGCGGCCGCCCGGCAAGGTCCGCGCCGTCACCGGCCGCTCGGTCGCGCGCGAGAGCGTATCCGGTCCCGGATTCGAGCCGATCATCGCCGCCCACGATCGCGCGCTCGCCTCGGTGAGCCGCGATATCGCCGCAGCGGTGCAGGCGAAACCCGTTCAATGAGACGTCGCGCTGCGTCACGTCGACACGCGCCGCGCCCGAACCCGTGCGCTGCACCGGGTCGCGCGCATAATAAGACCTTGGTCCGATTGCTAGAGCTCTGGCCCAACTCCACGATTCAATCAATGCACGGCGCGTGCCTCGGCACCGATCGTGACGCGCACCTTTCAGGAGTCTTCCGATGGACGCTGAAACGCTGTTGTCACAAAGCCAGGACATTGCCTCGAAAATCACCCACGTGCTGCAGAAGCGCACGCAAATCGCCCAGCGGCATCTGAATGAACGGGTCACCGAAACGCTGGGGCTCGATCACGATGGCGCCCCGACCGCAAGCGCGATGCCCGCGCCATTCGATCCGCTCAGTGCGTGGCAATACACGGTAGATGCCGCGCAGCGCTCGCTGCTGTTCTGGGACACGCTGTACCGGCGCGGCAACGAGTTCGTCGAACGCAGCGTCAGCGGTCCCGCGCCGGTGCTGCATTTCGAGTACGACATGGTGCTGGACGGCCGCAAGTTCGAACGGCCGGTCAACTATGCGCTGCTGCAACTTCGTCCGCTCGAAGGCGTGGGCGTGGACGTGCGCAAACGCCCGTATCTGATCATCGATCCGCGCGCGGGGCACGGCCCCGGCATTGGCGGCTTCAAGGACGATTCGCAGGCGGGCATCGCGCTGCGCGCGGGCTATCCCGTCTACTTCGTGGTGTTCTTTCGCGACCCCGAGCCCGGTCAGACCCTGCTCGACGTGTGCAACGCCGAGCAGCTATTCGTGCGCAAGGTGCGCGCGCTGCATCCCGACAGTCCGAAGCCCGCGATCATCGGCAATTGCCAGGGCGGCTGGGCGGCGATGATGCTCGCCAGCTCCGACCCCGAGGAGACCGGCCCGATCGTCATCAACGGTGCGCCGATGTCGTACTGGAGCGCGGCCTGGAGCGAAGGCGAGGGCGACAACCCGATGCGTTACGCGGGCGGCATGCTGGGCGGCGCGTGGCTCGCGTCGTACGCGGCGGATCTTGGCAACGGCAAGTTCGACGGCGCCTATCTGGTGGAGAACTTCGAGAACCTGAATCCCGCCAACACGTTCTGGGACAAGTACTACCACCTGTTCTCGAACGTCGATACCGAGCCGCCACGCTTTCTGGAATTCGAGCGCTGGTGGGGCAGCTACTACCTGATGAATCGCGAGGAGATCGAATGGATCACGCGCAACCTGTTCGTCGGCAACAAGCTGTGGTCCGGCGGAGTGACGAACAGCAGCGGCCAGGCTTTCGATCTGCGTGAAATCCGCTCGCCGATCATCCTGTTCGCGTCGATGGGGGACAACATCACGCCGCCTCAACAGGCGTTCAACTGGGTGGCGGACCTTTACGGCAGCACCGAGGAGATCAAGTCGCGCGGCCAGGTGATCGTCGGTCTGACGCACCAGAACATTGGGCATCTGGGCATTTTCGTGTCCGGGAAAGTCGCGAAGAAGGAGCACAAGCAGATCATGTCCGTGCTCGAGACCATCGAAACCTTCCCGCCGGGACTCTACGGCATGACCATCAACGAGGCCAGGAACGCGGCCGGGGAGATCGAATACGAAGTCGAATTTCATGAGCGGCGGCTCGAGGAGATTTCCGCGCATCTCAACCGCTTCGGCCGCATCGACGAAAAGCCGTTCGAAGCGGTCGCCGCGGTGTCCAATCTGAATCAGCGCATGTATGAACTGCTCGCGCAGCCGTTCGTGCGGGCGATGTCGAACGAAACGAGCGCCCGCCTGCTGCGCCAGTTTCATCCGCTGCGCTGGCAGCGCTGGGCCGTGTCCGCGATGAACCCGTGGCTTGGCTGGCTGCCGGCGGCCGCGCAGTCGGTTCGTGAGAATCGCCAGCGGGCCGCCGCCGATAACCCGTGGAGCAAGCTCGAACACAACGGCTCGCAAATGATCAGCGCATCGCTGGACTATTACCGCGCGATGCGCGACGCGGGGACCGAGGCCAGCTTCTTCAGCGTGTACGCGAATCTGTATGCGACGTATCTGAGCAAGCCGGCCGCCGATGGCGTGGCCGCGCAAGCCGGCGCGATCGATCCGCGCGAGCTGCCGTTCGTGCGCACGGCGTTGCAGGCGATCGGCGACGGCGGCTACACGGAGGCACTCGCGCGCGCGGCCTATCTGTTGTCGCGCAAGGGCGGGTCATTGCCGCTCGCGCGCCTGGAGATGCGCAAGGAGATCGCCGAAAGTTACGCGGAGTACCTGCCCGACATCAGCCCCGATCACTGGCGGCGGATCCGGGGCGAGCAGGAAATCATCGTCAGCTTCGAACCGGACGAGTCGATAGCCACGCTGCCGAAGCTGCTTTCCCACAGCGAGGACCGCGAGCGCTTTCTACAACTGCTCGACAAGCTGGCGAGCGACGAGCGCGTGTTGAACACCGCGCCCGACGCCGCGCAAAAGGAGGCGTTCGAACGCATCCGCGCGGTGCTGGGTTCGCGCGAGAGCCGCAAGCGCAACGCACGTTTGCCTGACTCTACTCGCACGTGAGCAACTGGCGCGATGCGCAGCAGGACGCAAGCGTGACGGAACCGTGTGCACGGCGCCCGTATGCACGGCGCCCGTCAGCATGGCGTGCCACGCGTCACGAATCCAACGCACCGTACACACGAGGAATACGCCGATGGAAAAGCACGCGAAGTATCAGCGTCTGATCGATTTCTGCCGGACGCTGCCGGCGATGCCGACAGCGGTCGCGCATCCGTGCGACCAGAGTTCGCTCAATGGCGCGGTCGAAGCAGCCGGGATGGGACTGATCGCGCCGCTGCTGGTCGGGCCGCGCGCGCGCATCGAAGCGATTGCCGCCGAACACGGCATCGACATTTCGAACTTCACGATCGTCGATGCGCCGCATAGCCATGCCGCCGCGGCAGCAGCCGTGCAACTGGTGCGCGAAGGCAAGGCGGAGGCCCTGATGAAAGGCAGCCTGCATACGGACGAGCTGATGGCCGAGGTGATTCGCCGTGACACCGGCCTGCGCACCGAGCGGCGCATCAGCCATTGCTTCGTGATGGACGTGCCCGGGTACGAGAACGCGCTGATCATCACCGACGCCGCGATCAACATCTTGCCGACGCTCGAAGAGAAGGTCGACATCCTGCAGAACGCGATCGATCTCGGGCACGCGCTGAAACTTGACGAAGTCCGCGTGGCGATCCTGTCCGCGACCGAGAGCGTCAATCCGAAAATTCCATCGACGGTGGAAGCGGCGGCGCTGTGCAAGATGGTGGACCGCGGGCAGATCACCGGCGGGCTCGTTGACGGTCCGCTCGCACTCGACAACGCGATCAGCATTGAAGCCATGCGCATCAAGCAGATCGAGTCGCGGGTGGCCGGTCGCGCCAATGTATTGATGGTGCCGGACCTCGAAGCGGGCAACATGCTCGCGAAAAGCCTGTCGTTTCTCGCCGGCGCGGACGCGGCGGGCATCGTGCTCGGCGCGCGCGTGCCGATCATTCTGACGAGCCGCGCGGATTCCCTGTCGACGCGTCTCGCGTCGTGCGCGGTCGCCGCGTTGGTGGCCAAGGCACGGCGCGAGGCCGGCAAGGTGGTCGGGTGACGTCATGGCGGATGTGATCCTCGTATTGAACGCAGGTTCGTCGAGCCTCAAGTTCAGCGCCTTCGACGCGCAACAAGCGCAACTCGAGCTCATTTTGCGCGGTCAGATCGAAGCGCTCTACACGAGCCCGCGTTTTCGCGTGACGGACCGCGACGGTAATGCCAGCTCGCACGAATGGGGCGATGGCCATCGGCTCGGCCATCAGGGCGCGATCGAATATCTGGGCGGTTTTTTGCGCGACCACGGCGGCGGCAATCAACTGAAGGCGGTCGGGCATCGCGTCGTGCACGGCGGGCAGCGCTTTGCCGGCCCCGTCCTCGCGACTTCCGAGGTGATCGACCAGCTCGACAGCCTGAGCCCGCTCGCGCCGCTGCATCAGCCGCATAACCTGACCCCGATCCGCATCCTCGCGCAGCTGCGTCCCGACCTTCCACAGGTCGCGTGCTTCGACACCACGTTTCATCGCACGCAGACCGAGACCGCGCAGGCCTATGCGCTGCCCCCCTCGATTACCGACCGCGGCGTGCGGCGCTACGGTTTTCACGGGCTCTCGTACGAATACATCGCGAGCGTGCTGCCGGACATCGCACCGGCCGCGGCGGCGGGGCGCACCGTCGTCGCGCATCTGGGCAACGGTGCGAGCATGTGCGCGATGGTCGCGGGCAAGAGCGTGGCGAGCACGATGGGCTTCACGGCGGTGGAAGGCCTGCCGATGGGCACGCGTTGCGGCAGCCTCGACCCCGGCGTGATGCTCTATCTGCTCGACGAGCTGAAGATGGATACGCAGTCGATCGCGGACCTCATTTACAAGGGCTCGGGGCTGCTCGGCATGTCGGGCATCTCGGGCGACATGCGCGTGCTGCTCGACAGCGACGACCCGCGTGCCCACTTTGCGATCGACGTCTACACCTACCGGATCGGGCGCGAACTCGGCAGTCTCGCCGCGGCGATGCAAGGTCTCGACGCACTGGTGCTGACGGCCGGCATCGGCGAGCACGCCGTCGCGATTCGCGAGCGCATCGTGCGCGATGCCGCGTGGCTCGGCGCCGAACTCGACGAAGCGGCCAATCGGGCGGGCGGCCCGCTGATCACCCGCGCCTCGAGCAGGCTGCCGGTCTGGGTCGTGCCCACCAACGAGGAACTGATGATCGCCCGCCATACGCGCGCTGTCGCCCCATAGAGGAGTTTCACCATGTCTGTCGAGCAACCGAGTTTGATTCTGCGAGGAGCGAAGGCCCTCGTGACCGGCGTCGCCAACGAGCATTCGATTGCCTACGGATGCGCGAAGGCGTTTCACGACCTCGGCGCGAGCGTTGCGCTCACCTATGCGAACGACAAGGCGCTTCCTTATGTGGAACCGATAGCCAAAGCACTCGACGCCGAGATCTTCATGCCGCTCGACGTAACGGGCGAGGACGAAATGGAGGCCGTGTTCGACCGGATCGAGAAGACATGGGGAAGCCTCGATATTCTCGTTCACGCCGTTGCATGGGCGCCGAAAGCGGATCTGCAGGGCGGCTTGCTGCGATCGTCGCGCGAGGGCTTCCTGAGCGCGATGGACATCTCCTGCCATTCGTTCGTGCGGATGGCGCGCCTCGCCGCGCCGCTAATGAAAGACGGCGGCACCATGCTGACGATGAGCTACTACGGTGCGAACAAGGTCGTGCCGAACTACAACCTGATGGGCCCCGTCAAGGCGGCGCTCGAAGCCTGCGCGCGCTATCTGGCGTTCGAGCTGGGACCGAAGGGCATCCGCGTGCACGCGATTTCTCCCGGGCCGCTGCAGACCCGCGCCGCTTCGGGCCTGAAGGATTTCGAGCTGCTGCTCAACGAAGCGGTGCAGCGCGCGCCGCTCGGCGAACTCGTCGACATCATGGATGTCGGCTATACCTGTGCGTTTCTGGCCACGCCGTATGCCCGGCGGGTGTCCGGTTCTACCTTGTATATCGACGGCGGATTGAACATCGTCGCATAGAGCCTGGAGGAGTAAGCATCATGGCTGAACTGTTTCTTGGAAACGTCGAGGAAAGCGTCTCCGACGAAGAGATCGGCGAGTTCCTGATTCGCTACGGGTTCCCGCGCTTCAGCTCGATCCAGCGGGTGCACGGCACGGGCTCGCGGCCAGGCGCGGTGGTCGTCTTCGACGACGTGTCCGCGGACGGGCTGCGCATACTGCAAAGCCGCGTCCATAACCTGTTCTGGAAGAACCACACGATCGTCGCGCAGCTGCTGCCGGAGCGCGACGAATCGTGACGGGCGACGGGAGCCGGGCATGGGTCTGCTGTCGCGGTGGCTGACCAGGCGCAACGCTTCCGAAGAGAGCGACGATCAGCAGACGAAGGAAATCGTCGAGCGGATCGTCGGGCTCTGTCCGTCGTTGCGGCTCGCGCGCAACTATGCGTCGCGCCTGCGGCCCGCCGTGCAACACACGACCGCCTATCTGCTCCGGCTCGCCGATGAAGTGCCGCCGACGCGCGAAGCGAACGCGGGGGCGTGGGCGACAGACCCGTATATCCACGCCTTTTTCGCCACACCCGACGACGTCTGCCCGGTCTTCAACCGCTCACACGAGCTGAACACGTTCTTCAGCGACCATCCCGCTGCCGATCAGGTATTCGCGGTGCTCGGCATGGCCATGGACGAGCGGCGTATTTTCGGCGTCGGGCAACACGGCGAAACGACGCAAACCGATCTCGCGCAGACGACCATCAACTTCAGCGATCACCAGGTGCGCGTGTGCGAAGAATCCGAAGCCGCGTTGCGGCGCCAAATCGTGTTGCGGATCGTCGATCAGCTCGTGCTCGAAGCCCTCGGCAAGATCGAGGCCGACACCTCGCGGCAGGACGAATTGCAACGCGAAAGGGCGCTGCTGAAAACGCGCCTGACGATTCTCGAACGGCAAGGGGCGGGCGTGCGCTCGCTGCTTGGTAGCGACGCGACGTCGAATTACGCGGAAGTGGCGAAGCTGCAGGTGCAGATCGAAGAGAACGATCAGGCTCTGGCGCAGTTGGGCCTGAAGACAGAGGCGCTGGAGCGGCATCTCGACGTGATGTGCGGTGTACTGGGGGCGCCGGATGCGCATTTCTACGTGCGCAAAAGCATGTACCGGCTCGACCGGATGAACGTCGTCCTGGGAGAGGGAGATACGCGGCCCGCGCACGAAATCGAGTTTCGCCTTGCGCGTCTGCCGGCGAGTGCCAATGCGATACGGGTTTTCTCGACGGTGCGTTTTCGACGCGCGGACTTTACGCCTCCCCTCAGCGGCCTCGCGCAAGCGCACCGCCTGATCTGACGCGAGCCATGCTCGCTATTTGCCGGCGACCGGCTCCACGGAGATGGCCACGGCCTCGGTATAGACCGCTTGGATCTGGTCGCCTTTTTTGATCCGCTTGAGCTGTTCGGGATCCTGCACGATCAGATCCACCGTATTGCCTTGCGGGCCTTTTAGCGTGACCGCGCCGCTCTGGTGATTGACCGCGATGACGTTAGCCATGATCGTGACTTCACGCGAGGCCGAGCCGCCGGGTTTCGCGCCCGCCGGTGTGCGTTCGAGCGTCTGCGTTTCGTTGGCGGTCAGCGGCGCGTTGCCTTTTTTCAGCATGATGGTCAGAGCCTGCGAATACTCGGCCTTGACCACGTCGCCGACCTTGATCTGATCGAAGTTGCGCGCTTCCTCGCCGACCACGACCTGCACGACCTTGCCCTTCGGGTCCTTGAGCAAGACGGTGCGCGTTGCCGGCTCGATGCCGACGACCGTCGCGGTCGTTTTGACCGTGCCCGACACGGTGACTTTGCCGGGCTCGCTCTTGACCGTGACGGGTGCCTCCGTCTGAGCGAACCCCGTATTCGCGAGACACACGAGCGCCGCCGCGATGATCAGTTTGTGGTTAATCATTCTGCTCTCCTTGCGCGATCAATTGACCGTGTAACCCCGCCCCGACATGCAGGCGGCGAAAGCGCGATTGAACGTGTCCATCGAGCCCTGCGTTTGCGACTGCGATTGTGCCGCGGCCGCGCGCCGGTTCTGCCGCGCGCGCGACCCGCCGACCATCGTGCCGGTCGCCGCGCCGATCGCCGCGCCCTTGCCGGCGTCGCCCGCAATCGCGCCGATGATCGCGCCGCCGGCCGCGCCGCGCGCGGCGCCCTGCACGCGCTCGCCGCCTCCCACCGCGGGGCCGGAAGGCGGGGGCGGGGCATTGGCGACCATGGTCGGGTCGATGCCGGTATTGCTCTTCGCCCACGAATAGCAGGCGCCTTCGTCCTGCTGCTGTTGCTGCGGGCTTTGCCCTCTGGCCGGATAGGCAATCGGCCTCGATTGCGCCAGGCCTTCCAGCGATAGCGACGCGCTCAACGCGGCGACAACGGCATATTTCGTAGACTTGTTCACGACAGCTCCTTGCGTGGGCACACGCGGGTGCGAGTCGCCGGCTTCCTGTTTGCTCAGGCGTGAGGGCGCAACCGGCACCCGTGAATGGGAATTCTGGTGGGACCGGTTGCCGCGCGGTGGATGCGCAGCAATGGCAGGTTCGCGTTCATCATGGTGTCGCGGGCCTGTCGCGCGCAATCGGACCAAGGTCGTATTTGCAATTTCGTCCATGGTTTCCAAACTGTATTCATGCGACAGGTGCAGGTCGTTTTCATTGCTTCGGACAACTGTCTGTCAAAGATCATGGCCATGCCGCCCGGGGCCGCTGACGAAGCGCAAGGGGAAGCATCGATGGACCGCGATTCGCGTGCTCGTACACGCATCATCCCGATTGCAACGGCGCTCGACGACGAGGCGAAGCGCGCGCGACGCATCAGCCATGTACTGGGCGCCGCGCTTCTGGCGTGCTGCGGCGCGTTCTCCACTGCGGTGTCGCTGGCGCAGGCGCCGGCCGCGAACGCTCCGGCGAACTCGGCCCCGAACGCACCCGTTTCCGCGGCGACGCTCGACAAGCTCGTCGGACCGATCGCGCTATATCCGGACGATCTGATCGCGATCATTCTTCCTGCCTCCACCTATCCCGTCGAAATCGTGCAGGCTGATCGCTTTCTCGACCAGTACAAAAACGATAAGTCGCTCAAGCTCAACGACGCGTGGCACGATCCGGTGAAGGCGCTGCTGAATTACCCCAGCATCGTCAAGAACATGAGCACCGATCTCGACTGGACGATCAATCTCGGCGAGGCCGTCGTTGCCGACCAGGGCTCGGTGCTCGAAGCGATTCAGCGCTTCCGGCGGCAAACGCAGTCGGCGGGGCATCTGAAATCCGACGACAAGCAGGTCGTGGTCGTCGAGAAGGAAGTGATCAAGATCCAGCCGGCCGATCCGCAGGTGATCTACGTGCCGCAGTACAACCCGCAGACCATCGTGGTGGCCAGCGCGCCCGTGACCTACGCCTACGCGCCCACGCCCTATCCGGCCTACTACTATCCGTACGCGCCCGGCGCCGCGCTCGCGACGGGGCTGATCTGGGGCGCGGCGATTACCGCCGCCTGGAACGGCGGGCACTATGAAACGCATTACGGAGGCGGCGGCAACAACAACATCAACATCAACCGCGAAAGAAACGTCGAACGCGGCGATAGAAACGTCGAGCGCGGCGATAGGAACGTCGAGCGCGGCAATATCAACACGGGCGACATCAACCGCGGCGGTGGTCGCGGGCAGGGAGGGGGCACCTCCGCGTGGACCTCGGACAAGAAGCCGGGCCAGGTCAGCGGTATCTCGGATCGCTCGGCGCGCACGCAACGGGTCGGCGATTCGCCGTCGCGCGGCGGCGGCGCGGGTGCAGGCGCGGGCGCGGGCGGTGGGTTGGCGGGCGGCAACCGCGGCGGCGCGGGCGGCGGCGCAAACTATGCAGGTGGCGGCGCGGGTGGCGGCGCCGGCGCAAACTTCGCGGGCGGCGGTGCTGGCGCGCAAGGGCGGCCGCAGCCGTCCCAGCGTCCGACGGCGTCGGCGGGCACACGCGAGGTGAGTCAGCGCGCGTCGCCCGGGGGCGGCGGCGATGCGTTCAGCGGCTACGGCTCGGCGCGCGACGCGCAAGCCAACAGCGCGCGCGGCGCGGCGAGCCGTCAATCGACGCGTGGCGGCGGAAATTCCGGTGGCGGTGGGTTCTCCGGCGGTGGCGGCCGTGGCGGGGGCGGTGGTGGATTCTCGCCGCGGCCCGGCGGTGGCGGTGGCGGTGGCGGCCGCGGCGGCGGACGGCGATAAGGAGCAGCCATGAGCGGACAAAGCATCACCGGAAAGCGCCCACGCGACGATTCGCGGCGACGTGTGGCCACATCGCGCCGGCTGTGCGCGATGGTGCTCGCGCTGTCGATTCCGTTGGCCGCGCTCGCCGCGGGGCAGCGCACTTTCGCCACCCCGGAAGACGCGGTCGCCGCGCTGTCCAGCGCACTGAAGACCGACGACGAAGCGTCGCTCGTCGCGATCTTCGGCGAAGCGCACAAGAGCCTCGTGGTATCGCCGGATCAGGCGGAGAACGAGGCGAACTGGGCCAAGGCGAGCAAGGAGCTCGAGGCCTATCACGTGCTCGACGACAGGGGACCGAACCGGCGGATTCTGCTGGTCGGCGACGAGGCGTGGCCGATGCCGATACCGATCGTCAAAGAGGACGGCACCTGGCACTTCGCCACCGAGCAGGGCGAAGAAGAACTGATCAATCGACGGATCGGCGCCAACGAACTCGAAGCGATCAAGGTGCTGCACGCTTATATCGGCGCGCAGCGTCAATACGCGTCGCGCGACCGGAACCACGACGGCCTGCTCGAATACGCGCAGAAGCTGGCCAGCACACCCGGCAAGCAGGACGGTCTCTACTGGCCCACCGACGAAAACAGCGACGAAGAAGAGAGTCCGTTCGGCCCGCTCGTCGCCGCGAGTTCCGAATATCTGAAAGGCCACGCGGCGGGCGATCCTTACCGGGGCTACCATTTCCACATCCTGACGCGGCAGGGCAAGAACGCGCCGGGCGGCGCGTTCAGCTACGTGATCAACGGCCACATGATCGCGGGTTTCGCGATGGTCGCTTATCCGGCGCGGTACGGCACGAGCGGCGTGATGACCTTCGTGGTCAGCAACAACGGCGTCGTCTACCAGAAGGACCGTGGCGCGCACGCGCCGCCTGTGACCGAGTTCAATCCGGATCACACGTGGCAGCGCGTCAAGGATTCGCTCTGAGCCGCTCCGGGTTGGCTGAGGCGATGGCCGCACAGCTCGCCCGTGCTTCCGTCAGGTCCGCTTCCGTACTCGAGGCGCTACGTTGAACCATCCACAGAGCGTCACCGGCCGCGCGTCTTCCACGCCACCCGCGCGCGGGTGGCGCTGCGCGTTTCCTCCCGCGCAGTGGCTGCGAAGCTATCAGCCTCGATGGCTCGCGAAGGACGCGGTCGCCGGCGTGACGCTCGCGGCTTATGGCATTCCGGTATCGCTCGCCTATGCGTCGCTCGCCGGCTTGCCGCCGCAATACGGCATCTACGGCTATCTGGTCGGCGGCCTCTGTTATGCGCTGTTCGGCTCGTCGCGCCAGCTCGCGATCGGCCCGACCTCGGCGATCTCGATGCTCGTCGGCGTGACGCTCGTGCCGATGGCCGGGGGCGACCCGTCGCGCTGGGCTTCGATCGCGGCGCTCACGTCCGTGCTGATCGCGTGCATGTGCGTGATCGGCTGGCTGCTGCGCTTGAGTTCGCTCGTCAGCTTCATCAGCGAGACGATCCTGCTCGGCTTCAAGGCGGGCGCCGCGCTGACGATCGCGATGACCCAGCTGCCGAAGCTGTTCGGCGTGAAAGGCGGCGGCGAATTCTTCTTCGAACGGATCGCCGTGCTGTGGGGGCAGCTTCCGCTGACCAACCTCGGCGTGCTCGGTTTCGGCCTCGTTTGCATCGCGTTGCTGCTGCTCGGCGAAAAGTTTTTGCCGGGGCGTCCGGTGGCGCTCGCCGTCGTCGCTGCCTCGATCGTCGTGCTGTCCGTCACGCCGCTGGCCAGCCGCGGCTTCACGCTCGTGGGCGCGCTGCCTCAAGGCTTGCCTGAATTCCGTCTGCCGGGGCTGCGGCTGCGCGATATCGACGGCATCGTTCCGCTGGCGTTCGCGTGCCTGTTGCTGGCATACGTCGAGAGCGTTTCGGCCGCGCGCGCGCTCGCGCAGGCACATGGTTACGAGATCGACGCCCGCCAGGAATTGCTGGGTCTTGGCGCAGCCAATCTGGCCGCGGGATTGTTCCAGGCCTTCCCGGTTGCGGGAGGGCTTTCGCAATCGTCGGTGAACGACAAGGCCGGCGCGAAAAGCGCGCTTGCGCTGGTATTCGCGTCGCTGGCGATCGGCTTCTGTCTGATGTTCCTCACCGGACTGCTCGCGAATCTGCCCAACGTCGTGCTGGCGGCGATCGTGCTCGTTGCCGTGAAGGGCCTCGTCGACGTCGGCGAACTGCGTCACGTGTGGCGCGCGAGCCGCTTCGAATTCGCGATTTCGATGGTGGCGTTCGCGGCGGTGCTGTTGTTGGGCATCCTGAAGGGCGTCATCGTCGCCGTGCTCGTGTCGATGCTGCTGATCATCCACCGCGCCGCGCATCCGCATGTCGCGATGCTCGGGCGTATTCCCGGCACGCGCTATTTCTCGGATCTCGAACGTCATGCCGAGAACGAGACGATTGCGCATGTGCTGGCGGTGCGTGTCGAGGCGTCGTTGCTGTACTTCAACGTCGAGCACGTGCGCGAGACGATCTGGCGCATGATCCACGCCGCACCCGAACCGGTCCGGCTCGTGATTTGCGACCTGTCCGCATCGGCGGTCGTCGATCTGGCGGGCGCGCGCATGCTCGAAGCGATGCGCGGCGCGCTGGAGGCCGCGGGCGCCGCGATGAAGGTCGTCGGCGCGCACGCGGACGTGCGCGACATGCTGCGCGCCGAGGGGCTCGAAGTTCGTGTCGGCCACATCGGCCGACGCGGCTCGGTGGCCGACGTCGTCGACGCGTTCCAGCAAAACGGCGATTTCGCGGACGACGCGGATCGCGGATGAACTCGAGGAGAAACCCATGTCACGTCAATTTCGTCCTGGCGCAGGCGCGCCCGCACTCGCCGCCGCGTACGCCCACACGATCACGCAGTGGCTTGCGGCAGCGGCGCTGCTCGCCAGCCCCATGTTGTGTTACGCAGCGAACCTGAACTTTCTGAAAGACACGCCCGTTACTTACATGCGCGAGGCCGACCGTAAAGCGCTCAACGACGCGGCGCAAAAGGCGCTCGATACAAAAAAGGATGGCGAATCGTACGAGTGGAGCAATGCGGGCACCGGCAATTCCGTTTCGATCAAGGGCACGGTGACGCCGCAGGACACGACGAAGGACGGCGATCGAACCTGCCGGACCGCGACGCTGACCGCGGTCGCGAAAGGACAGACCCAAACGTGGACGCCGATCGTCTGCAAAACCGGCAATGGGCCGTGGAAGATTCTGAAGCAATAAACGCATGCGTGTCGCTTCGTACGCCTCCGAACATGGCGGCGCCGCCGCGCCGCCCGAGCTGCACGAGCACGTACCATTTGCCCTGTTGATGCATAATTTGTCCAGCGTTTCGCGGCTCATGCACAAGGCAAACACATGGAACACTCTTACGCTAACGACGATACCGGCAATCTGATCCTGCTCGAACACGTCAACCTGAAAATCCCCAACCAGATTCTCGCGACCGCCTTCTACGTCACCGGCCTTGGGCTCACGCGCGATCCGTTCGTGATGACCGGGGTCGAGAATATGTGGATCAACGTCGGCCGGTCGCAGATTCACTTGCCGCACGGGGCGGCGCAACGTCTGCGCGGCAGTGTCGGTCTCGTGGTCGGCGAGCTCGAAGCGCTGGTGAGGCGGCTGCGCTCGGTTGAACCGCTGCTCGCCGGCACCGCGTTCGGCTGGACGGAGCGCGCAGGCAGTGTCGAAGTGACGTGTCCGTGGGGCAACCGCTACGAGTGCCTCGATCCTCTCCATCGATCCGCGTCGGCTCCGTGGTCGGACATCGATCTGGGCATCGCGTTCGTGAAGATGGATGTGCCGGTCGGCAGCGCGTTGCCTATCGCGCGCTTCTACCGCGATATGTTCGATGCGAGCGTCGACATCGAAGAGAAGCATGGATTGCACCGCGCGGTGATCGATATCGGCACGCATCAGCAACTGCTGTACGCGGAAACGACCCAGCCCATTCCTGAATACGACGGACACCACATCGCCATTTACACCGCTGCTTTTTCGGGGCCGTTCACGCGGCTCGCCGAAAAAGGTCTGGTATATGGAGAAGAGCCGCATCAATACCGGTTTGCCGACCTGCTCGATCTGTCATCCGGAGAGCGTTGCTTCCGGCTCGAACACGAAGTACGGAGCCTGCATCACCCACTTTACGCGCGCCCGCTGGTGAACCGGAATCCAGAACAGACCAACCGGAACTATCAGCAGGGGGCCGATTCGCGCGGCGGCCGGTTCTGATCAGCTCAACGAGCGGCGGCAACGCGAAGCGACCCAGGTGAAAACGCCACGACCAGGGCGGCGGTCAGCGACCACAACGGTGCACGCTGATCGCTCGCCACTCCTTAACGATTTAATCTAGAAAATCCACAACACATCGCCTACCCTTAAACGAGCCGGTTTTCCGCGGACCCGTGCATCACTTCTCCCCTCTCTGCGAAGCCGACCCGTCCTGACAAAGCTAACAACGATTCGAAGTCGTACGCTTTTGTTGTCTGCGAGGGTTGCGCCATCGTGCTCTTTCACGCTGTCGTCCGCGTGGATCCATGTCGCACTCCTGCGCTGCAATTCATAGGAACAATAAAAAGCTAGGAGACGCTCATGCCATTCAACCGTATTCAGGGAATTGTCGGCCTGCCACTGCTCGCCATCGCGTTCGGCTTGCCTGCGGCTCATGCCGCCGACGAAGTACAGAACAGCTCGACCACCACCGCCGCGCCGGTGCCATCGACGCTTCAGCCCGTGACCCAGGATCAGCTCGATCGCGCCGGCAGCATGACGGCGGTCTGGCTCCATCCGAACGGCTCGTACGCGCAGACGCGCTATTACCCCGGCGCGCAGATCAACCGGACGAACGTCGCGAAGCTCAGGCCGGCGTTCATCTTCCAGACGGCCGTCAACGAGTCGATGGAAACGGCGCCGATCGTGAAGGACGGCGTGATGTTCCTGACCACGTCGTTCAATCACGTATACGCGATCGATGCGACGACGGGCAAAGAGTTCTGGCATTACAAGCACAAGATGGGTCCGGTCACGACGTTCTGTTGCGGGCCGAACAATCGTGGCGTCGCGATTTCGGGTGACCGGCTCTATATGGGCACGCTCGACTCCAAGCTCGTCGCGCTCGACGCCAAAACCGGCAACGTGCTGTGGCAAAGCCAGATCGCCAATCCCGACGAGGGCTACTCGGAAACGATGGCGCCGACGGTCGTCGACGGCAAGGTGCTGATCGGCACGAACGGCGGCGAGTACGGCATTCGTGGCTTCGTGAAGGCGTACGACGCGAATTCCGGCCAGTTGCTGTGGACCTTCTACACGATTCCGGAAACCGGCCAGGAAGGCGTGTGGGCCACCAAAGACGCGACCGGCCGCGACGAGAAGCGCGACATCGACGCGGAGAAGAAGCAGTTGGCCGACAAGGGCGGCGACTTCTACAAGACGCTCGGCGGCGGTGTGTGGATGACGCCGGCGATCGACCGGAAAACGCACACGGTGTATTTCGTGGTCGGCAACCCGTCGCCGGACCTGTATGGCGCGATCCGGCCGGGAGACAACCTCTATACGGATTCGCTCGTCGCGATCGATCTCGACACCGGCAAGTACAAATGGCACTACCAGTACGTGCCGCACGACGTCTGGGACCTCGACGCAGTGAGCCCGCCGGTGCTGATCGACGTGCGCGACAACGACGGCAAGATGATCCCCGGCATCGTGCATGCGGGCAAGACCGGTCACGTGTACGTGCATGATCGTGCGACCGGCCGTCTGATCCGCTTCTCGCAGGCGATGATTCCGCAGGAAAACATGTGGACCCTGCCGACAGCAGCCGGCGCGCGCATGCTGCCGGGCGCGAACGGCGGCGTCGAGTGGTCGCCGATCGCGTTCGATCCGCAAACGCGCCTCGTCTACGCGGCCAACCTGAATCAGCCGATGACGTACCAGGTCGAGGACGCCGCCTATCCGGGCGGCAGCAAGCTGTGGCTCGGCGGCGCCTTCAAGCTGATTCCGTCCGAGGCGCAATGGGGCAAGCTGTCGGCCGTCAACGTCGACACCGGCAAGATCGCGTGGGACTACAAGACCGACCAGCCGCTGATCGGCGGCGTACTTGCAACGGCGGGCGGTCTCGTGTTCAACGGCGAGGGCAATGGCCTGTTCCGCGCGTTCGATGCCGCCACCGGCAAGAAGCTGTGGGAGTTCCAGTGCGGCGCGGGCGTCAACGCGCCGGCCGTGTCGTACACGGTCAACGGCAAGCAGTACATCGCGGTCGCGGCGGGCGGCAATACGCAGATCGACTTCAAGCGCGGCAATAGCGTCGTCGTGTTCGCGGTGCCATGAGGCGGCCGGCGCCGCGGGGAGCGCCGGGTGGGGCGCGCGCTGCATGGGTGGCGCTGCTGTGCGGCGGACTGATCGCCGCATGGCTGCCGTCGGGCGCGCGCGCCGACGCCGAGGCGGGCAAGGCGAAAGCGCAGGTGTGCGTGGCCTGTCATGGGCCGATGGGCAATTCGACCAATCCGGACTATCCGATTCTGGCCGGGCAAACCGCGCGCTACCTGTATCTGGAGCTGAAGGACTTCAAGCAGGGACGGCGCAGCGATCCGCGCATGTCACCGATGGCGGCGAACCTGTCGAGCGAGGACATGCAGGACCTCGCCGACTACTTCGCCGCGCAGAAGCCCGTATCGGTGCCGTTCAACGCGGATGGCGCGAGCATCGAGGCGGGCAGCAAGAAGGCCGCCGAGCTGTTGTGCACGATGTGCCACCTGGGTGGCTTTTCCGGGCAGAACGAGATTCCGCGCGTCGCGGGCCAGCAGTATCAGTACATCGTCAAGCAGTTGCAGGACTTTCGCTCGCACACGCGCACCAACGATGCGGGCAACATGACCAGCGTGACGCGTAATCTGTCCGACGACGACATCCATCATCTGGCCGCTTATATCAACAATCTGCATTAGCACGGGGAAGACACCATGACAGACATGTTCACTCGGCAGCTTGCGGCCGCCGTTCTGCTCGCCACCGCATTCGGCGCATGGGTGCCGGCGCTCGCCCAGGACCAGGGGGAAATCAACCGCCAACTGCTCGCGGCCGCGAAGGACGACGATCAGCAGTCGGTCGTCGCGGCGCTGCAGCGCGGCGCGTCGGTCGATGCGATGAACCGGATCGGCGACACCGCGCTCGTCACCGCGTGCAAGAAGGGCGATACGGCGATGGCGCGCACGCTGATCGAGCGCGGCGCGAACGTGCAGCATGCGAACGCGCCGGGCGATACACCGCTGATGGCCGCAGCCTACGGCGGCTTCGACGAGATCGTCGCGCTGCTGCTCGCGCATGGCGCCGAGCCGCTCGCGACCGATCGCGTCGGCAAGACCGCGATGGAATACGCAGCGGGCCAGGGGCAAACGAAGGTCGTCGGTCAGTTACTCGATGCGGGCGTCGACGTGAACCGGACCTACAAGAACGATCTGACCGCGCTGATGTGGGCGGCGGGATACGATCGCGCGGAGACCGCCCAGCTGTTGCTCGCGCGCGGCGCGAACCGGTCGTTGAAGGACAATCGCGGGATGACGGCGAAAGATATCGCGGTGCAGACGAAGTCGGAGCGCGTCGCGGGGTTGTTGTCGGCGGGTTAGCGGCTCGAATCACGCACGCAATGCCGGCCGCGCTTGCGCCAGAATCGCCGGCAATGCCTCGAACGAATCGATCAGCGCATCGCAGCGCGGCAGGTCGGCGCCGCTCGCGCTGCCATAGCCGTAGCTGACGATGAAGACCGGCAGACCGGCCGCGCGCGCCGCCGCGACATCGACCGATGAATCGCCGACCAGCACGCAACGTTCGGGCTCGACGTCGAGCAGCCGGCACGCGTGCCAAAGCGGCTCGGGCGACGGCTTCATGCTCGCCACGGTGTCGCCCGCGACCAGCCCGTCCAGATAAGCGGCAAGCCCAGTTTTGTCGAGCAGCGCCGCCGCCAGCGCCTGCGGTTTGTTGGTCACGCACGCGCAGCGGTACCCGTGCTGCTGCAACGCGCGCAGCCCGGCCATCACGCCAGGAAAAACCCGACCCAGCGCCGCGTTGGTCACCGCGTAGTGCCGCTCGAACACGGCCTGCGCGTGGTCCAGTTCGACGTGCTCGCCGAGGCCCGCCGCATCCAGCGAGCGTTGCACGAGCTTGCGCACGCCGTTGCCGATGAAGCCAGTCACCCTGTCGTAAGGCAGCGGCGTGGCGCCGAAGTCCGTCAGCATCAGGCCGGCAGCCGCGACGATGTCCGGCGCGGTATCGACCATCGTACCGTCGAGATCGATCAGGACAGCGTGGTAGTCGCCGTTCATTGCCGTGACGCGCTCGCGTTCGCCTGGTCCGCGTTCAGTGCGGCGTGCGCAGCCGAATCGGGACGACGCGTGGCGTCTTGATGCCAACGGCGCAGTGTCGCCAGATCCACCCAGCGATGCCATTCGCCGCGCACCATCGGAACGATCGGCGCGTGCGGATCGCCGAGATGAGGCAGCACGGCCAGCGCGCCATCGAAGTCCTCGCGCGCGGTAAAAGCGCTCGGCGTGACGATGACGGGCACGCGCGCGGCGCGCGCTGCCAGCAGGCCGTTGCGCGAGTCCTCGAAGGCGAGACAGGCCGCGGGCTGCAAGCCGAGCTGTTCGAGCACGTGGCGATAGACGTCGGGGGCGGGCTTTTTTGCCGGCGTGGTGCCGGCGTCGCCGATCGCCGCGAAGCGATGGCGCCAACTGGCGCCGAAATGCGCTTGCAGCAGCGCGTCAAGGTTGGCGGGCGTCGTGGTCGTCGCGATCGCCACGCGTAGACCGGCCTCGTTCGCCTCGTCGATCAGACGCGCGATGCCGGGTCGTAGCGGCACGCCGCGCTCGCGCATGCGCTCGGTGTAGTGGCGCGTCTTCAGCGCGTGCAGCGCGTCGACGGCCTCTCGCGCTCGCGGGCCCCCGGCTTCCTCGCACTCGACCGTGCGCCAGTAATGCAGCAGACGCTCCTTGCCGCCCGCCACTTTCAGCAAGCTGGAATAGAGCGCTTCGTCCCAGAACCAGTCGAGGCCCGCTTCGGCGAACGCGGCGTTGAATGCGTGCAGATGAGCAGTCTCGGTGTCGGCGAGCGTGCCGTCGACGTCGAAGATGAGGGCTTGCATCGTGCGGTCCTCGCAAGGGTGGGGTGCCGTTCAGACACGCACCACGATAGCCGAGCCGTCCGCCGATTCAAATTCAGAGATTCTTTCGCCGCCGATAAGCGGGACTTTGTGTGCCGGCACGCACCGAACACGCACGCCGCGCCGCGTCATTTGCCCAACTGCGGATCGGTCACGAAGCCCAGCTTCGTCAGTCCGCCGCGCTGCGCCGCCGACATCACGATCGCCACCCGCTCGTACGCCACCTTGCGATCGGCGCGCAAATGCAGCTCCGGCTGCGGCGTCGCGAGGGCGGCTTGCGCGATGCGCGCGCGCAAGGCGTCGTCGGTCACGGGCTGACCGTCCCACAGCACCGTACCGTCCGCCTGCACCGCGACGTCCACGTGCGCGGGCTTGAGCGCTTCCGGCTGACTGCTTGCGTGCGGCAGATCGATCCTGACCGCGTGTTGCAGCGCCGGAATGGTGATGAGAAAAATGATCAGCAGCACCAGCATCACGTCGACGAGCGGCGTCATGTTGATCTCGTTCATCAAACCCTGATCGTCGTCGGAGAAAGGGCTCATTGCCATTCGAGGTCTCCGTCGCGGTTTGCGTTCGTCGCGTTGGTGCCACGCGGCACCACACGCATCTGCGGCCCGGCGCTCGACGGCAACTGCGAGCCGGTCACGAAGTACGCGTGCAAGCCGTGCGTGAAGCGCTTCAGGCGCGCGACGATCGAGCGGTTCGCGCGCGTCAGACCGTTGTAGCCGAGCACGGCGGGAATTGCGACGAAGAGCCCGAACGCCGTCATGATCAGCGACTCGCCGACCGGGCCGGCGACATGATCGATCGAGGTCTGACCGGTCTCGCCGATCACGATCAGCGCATGGTAGATGCCCCACACGGTGCCGAACAGCCCGACGAAAGGCGCGGTGCTGCCGATCGACGCGAGAATCGCGAGGCCGCTTTGCAGGCGCGCGATCGTCTCGTCCATCGTGTCCTGCAGACGCCGGGTGATCCAGTCGGACACGTCGATGCGGTCGTGCAGATGCTGCTGCGTCTGCCGATGGTGCGTCGCGGCTTCATGGCCCGCCAGCGCGAGCGCGAGCAGCGGGTTGTCGTGCGCGCCCGATTCCGGATGACCGAGGCTGCGCAGCCCGTCGTCGAAGCGGTCCGCGCTCCAGAAGCGCGCGTCGCTCCGGGTTGCGCGCCTGAGGCGGATCAGTTGCCACAGCTTCACGATGATCACCGTCCACGACAGCACCGACATGATCACGAGCACGCTCAGAATGCCGCGCGTGACGATATCACCTGAATCCCAGACGTTTGCGAGTCCGTAGTGTTGCATGGCGAGTTCCTTCGTTTGGTGTCCCTGGTCTGTTTGGCGGTGCGCTCACCCTGTCGCGTCACTCGGTCAGTCCGAACACGAACGACTGCGAGTACGCGGCGCGCACCGGCGTGCCGTTTTCGGTGTACGGCTGGCAGGCGCCCGCATGGACGGCGGCGAGCGCCGCGTCGTCGAGCCGCGCGGAGCCGCTGCTGGTTTGCAGCTGCGCCGTTTCGATATGCCCGCTCAGCCCGACGACGAAACGCACGATCGCCGTGCCATGCTCGCCGCGCCGCTTCGCGATGTCGGGATAGTCGGGCTTCGGAATCGAGCAGTCGACGTGCGACACGTTGCGCGGCTCGGTCGACGCGGGCACCGCCGGATGGACGGCGGGAGCCGATGCCGCCGATGGCACGGCGGCTTGCGTGACGGGCTGCGCGGTGCTTTCGCGTGTCGGAGACGGTGTCGGCACAGGCTTTTCCACACTGCGCGGCACCTGCGCGCGAGGCTGCGGCGCCGGTTTGACGCGCACGGCGGGGTGCGTGACCGGCGGCGTTGGCGCCGTCGGAACGACAGCGGCGGGTGGGGGCGGCGCGGGAGGTGAAACAACCGGAGCGGGAGGCTCGGGGCTCAGCAGCGACGCGGTGATCGTGCGCGGCTCGACCGGACGCTCGACGATCCGGTTACGCGCGCTCAACGCGATGGCGAGCAGCACCAGATGCGCGGCGATCACGGCGCCCAGCACGATGGCCGCGCGACGGTAACCGGCCGCGGCATTCGTAGGACTTGCTGGGCTCACCATGGCAACTTGCAGCATCATCGCCACCTCCGCGCTCATTGTCCCCCGCCGACCCCGCTTTTCAAACCCGCGACGGCCGGCGCGAAGCAATTCGGGAAAATCTCCCGCCGATCCGCGTTGTCAAACAATCGCCCGGTGGGCTACCTTGAAATGATGACGCGAACCATCGCGGCGCCGCCATATCAACCCGGAGTACAACGATGCTGGAGACACGGATTTTCCCCCGACCACCACGCCGTTCCCTCGCGCTGGCCTGCGCGCTCGTGCTGGCCGCGAGCGCCGCGCATGCCGCGGCCGCGCCGCTCGCCTACGTGACGAGCGAGAAGGCCGGCGTCGGCGTGATAGATCTCGACCAGATGACGCTCACGCAGACCTTTCCGGTCGGCGCCGGTGGCCCGCGCGGCCTGAGCCTGAACGCCGACGGCACGCGTCTGCTGGTCGCCAACAAGAACACGAACGATCTCGCGGTGATCGACACCGCCACGGGCAAGGTCGTCCAGCGCGTGAAGATCGGCAAAAACCCTGAATATGTGCGGGTGCGCAACGGCTACGCATACGTGACCTACGAGCCCGGCGAGGACGGCGGGCCGCCGGGAGCCAAACCCGACGCGAAGGGGGACAATAAGCCCGCAGCGAACGCGGGCAACAAGCCCGGCGCGGACGACGACGACGCGAACAAGCCGCCCGCCGAAATCGCGATCATCGATATGAAAAACTGGCACGTGATCCGTTCGGTCACGAGCGGCCACGAAACCGAAGGCATCGAATTCTCGCGCGACGGCCAGATGATGCTGGTCACCAACGAAGGCGACGATACGGTGTCGATCTATCACACACGAACCGGCGCGCCGATCCGAACCGTGAAGCTCGCGGCGGGCGGCCGGCCGCGCGGCATCCGGCTGTCGCCTGACGGCAAGCATTATGTTGTCACGCTGGAGTCGCTCAGCAAGTTCGTCGTGATCGACGCGCACACGTTTGAGGTAGTCAAGACCGTCGACACCAAACTCGGGCCCTATGGCGTCGCGTTCGGTCCCAACGGTCAGCGGCTCTTCGTGGCCGCCGCGCGCGACAGGGTGGTGCAGGTGTTCGACGGCCACACGTACGAACATGTCGCCGATGTGCCGGTCGGCCAGCGCTGCTGGCATTTCAGCTTCACGCCGGACGGCTCGAAGCTGATGGTCGCTTGTGGTCGCTCCGACGCGGTTTACGTGCTCGACGCGAAGAGCTATCAGCCGCTCAAGCAGATCGGTGAGCTGCCGCTCGCGTGGGGCATCGTCACGTATCCGCACAGCGACGGCTCGATCGAATCGCATTGAGCGAGGCGGGCGAATGAGCTGTTATCGGGTCTTGCCATACCAGTACGTTCGCGCGCAGCACCGCCGCCGCGAGCTGTTCGCGGGTGAGGATCATTGCGCGTCTCCAAAAACGAAACAGCCCCGTCGAAGCGGGGCTGTGTTGATGAAACAGGCGGGGAAATCAGGAAGTGCGACGCGTCGCGAGTGCCCGGTCGATGAACCAGAAGGTCACCGTCCCGCTAAAAATTTCCATGTCACTTGACGTCCAGATGAGATCCGTCGCATCCGCAAGCGATGCAACGAGCTCGTTCAAGAAGAAGGACTCCCTAAGTCAGCAACCTATATAAGAGAGCAGGCGAGCCGCCGCGCAACCGACTACCTTTTGATGAGCCGCCTGACGGCGAGTCGGACAGACTGCGGGAGCCTGGAAAAAGCCCCGCGGGAGAGGCGATACAAAACATATCTCGTCATCACGCGGATAATCTTCTTGTCGAGGGGCAAGGAGTTCAGCGTGGTTTTTGGAAAGACCTCATAGTCGGACGGTTGCCCAAAGCCCAAAAACATCGAGATCTGGTCATTCAACCGGGTGATGAATTCGGTGTTGACGATAATCGGCTCGGACCTTTGGATTTCGCTGTCTACCTGGAGGAAGACGCTTTTCCTGACGAAATTCTTGTTGTTGACGGGCCTCGCTCTGTGTATGCCGTATGTGTTGTAGATCAGCAAGGAGCCACTGGGCATCTTGAAGCTCCTGATCGCGGACTCGTAGTTCGCTTCGATAAACTCGTCGGTATAGTCGCTATATGCCTTTTCGCCCGACCAAAGGTGAGAGCCTTCGATATATTGAAACTCGCCATCCTCGACATCCGAGACATAAAAAATAAAAATGATTCCCGGAATATGAGCGAATGCTTTGTCAGTCTTGTTGTCGGTGTGCCACTGCATATGGTGTCCACCATATGTTTCATAATAACGCAGCGCTTTCAGCCGGAATTCGTTGCCCAGATATCGCTCGCAGATTTTGAGCACTAACGACGAGGTGGCAAAGTTGTAGAAGGTCTTCGAAACTGCGAGAAGATTGGTCAGGTAGTACTGTTTCTCGGAGTAGACGCCGCTGATGGAGTTTTCATTCAGCCCAAGTCTCGTTTGTGTCGCGTCGCGCTCGATGGTTTTCAGCGTGTATTGCGATATCGCCGAGGGGAAGGCGTAATATCCATTTACATTTAGATCGCTGACGATCTGATCGATGTCGACAGAGAGAAACTCACTGCAAAATAATGCTGCTTCATTTTTCTTGTCACCGGCCCGGACACGACGTGAGCTTGCCGGTGTCTCGTCGACGCTGATTTCAAGGCTGCAGCCCGAATCGTCAATATTGAGGGGCGCGCTTGCCATTGCTTTCTCCCGTGGTCTTTTCGACCTCTCACTGCCCGTTTGTCGAATCGAAATGGACAAATGGATGTTAGTTGCAGGGACGTCGTCGAAATCGCGGAGTCGGAAGACGACAAGATTTTGGCCAGCCGAGACCCGAGGCTGCGCCAGTTAGCGAAAAGATCACGAGCCGTGATCTCTGATCGTCTCCCGTTTGTGTGACGAGAACCGTGCCTGGCGCCGCGAAGCCGAAACCGGAGCTGCGGCAGCTGAAGAGGCACCGGCGCGCGCAATCGCATCCCCAAGCTTGCCGAATGGCAGTTTGGGGTCGAGTTTAAGCATTCAGCGAGGCCACGGTGGCAGCCGTTCGAAGTCGTCGCGCGGTGAATGGCCGATCTGGAGCGATGGGCGGATGCGTTAGCGTCGATCGACGAACGTCGGCAAAGGCCGAAACGCAGCGTTCGACTCTGCGAAATGAATGGCCGTTTGCTGAGCGGAGCCGACTTTCGAATGTCCCAGCTATGGTGCGGGCGAATGACGCTTCATGGCCGAACGCGGCCGACGGCGAACGCACCAGATCGACCCACTGCCGCCGCTGAACACCGGCGGGACTCGGCGGCAGCTTTCAAGTCCGACAACGGCCACTTGTCCTGCCGCATCGGACGGCAATAAACCGGCCTTCGCGGGCATTGGAGTCCGCTCGCATCCTGGTCAGTCGCGCAGTCGATTTATTTGCTGATTTTGGGAATGGCCTGACGGTATCTTCGGCAAGAAGCACTGGTCACCGCGGACAGCTGGGAAATGCGCGCTGGCGACCGCGTCCCCGATGCCCGAAATTGACGTCAATTTTTCCACGCTCGGCTTTCTACGGCGGCTGAAGTCTCAGCCTGCACGGCCGGCGGATTCTGACTTTCGAGAATCGGTTCGTCTGCCAGTCATTTTCAGGTCAATGAAATCCATATAAATCAATAAGATACGCGACCTCCACGTCAGGCGATCGATGGCACGGGCCTTGCGTTGTTTAACGCATAGAGCATTCAACGCCATTAAAGCAGTCCACATAGGACTCACCTGCGGAGACGACATCCATGATTCGATTTATCCCCCCGCGCTCACGCGCGCGGCGCTACTAAGCCGCAACTCGACTTTTCCCACTCTGCCCTGGTCACCGACTGCCTCCCGCGGACGGCGCGACAGATGCGTCCGTCGATTGTTCGTCACTGTATCCGGCACGCCCGACGATGCCACCCCGCAGTCCATTCAGAAAGCAACCCACAAGGAGACGATATGCAAGTCACTGGTATGTTGTACGGCTCAAGACTGTTGAAATTCGGTGGTTTTCCCACTGCCGAAGTTCTCGGCCCTGACGCAAGCGAAGAGCAGATCAAAGCCCTGATCGATCGTCATGGCTCGGTATTCGTGAAGCCGATGTTCAAGGGTGGGATAGGCAAAAAGGGCAAGGCGGGACTCATCGGGCGAGCGAGCGACCTGAAAACCGCACTGAAGGAGAAGGAGCGCCTGTATTTCACCGAACATCGGCATGGAAATCAGACCGCCAAGGCTAATGGCGTGACCTTCGAAGGCGCAGTGCCGGCGCAGCACGAAGTGTATTTCTCGATCACTGATTCGACGCGCTTCAGGGCGCCCACGATGACACTCACGCATCACGGCGGCGTCGACATCGAAGAACTTGATCCGAGCATGATCGTGCACGTGCCGTTCGATCCGCTCACCGGACTGAAGGCGTTCGTCGTCGCGAACGCGCTGTCGCGCCTGAACGCGCCTAAGGAAATCATCTCGCCGCTGGTGCAACACCTGCCGAAACTGTGGGAGCTCTATCACAACTTCGGTATGACGACGCTCGAGCTGAACCCGATTCGCATGCAGCCCGGTCGCGATGGCCGGCTGACGCCAGTCGCATGCGATTTCAAATGCGGCTTTGATCGCGACGACGTTCGCTGGCAGCGGCTCGACATACCCGCGCACGTGTTCTCGGTCGACTATTCCGATTTCGAATCAGAGATCAACCAGTTGCGGACCTACCAGGGTCAAAGCGACGTCTACGTGATCAACGAAGGCGGCACGATCCTCGCGCCGACTTTTGGCGGCGGGGCCAACTCGCTGGTGTCGGAGATTCTGGGCGACGACGCGATCATTTCCTCGGACTTCGGTGGGAATCCTCCCTACGAAAAGATGAAGGAAGTGGCTCGCATCTGTTTCAAGCACTGGCTGAAACAGACCAACGTGCTGTTCATCATCGGCGGGAAGTCTAACAACACCGATATCTTCGAGACGCTGCGCGCAATGGCCGATGCGTTGCGCGAGCATTTCAGCAAGAACGGACCGACGCCGCTTTACGTGGTGATCGGGCGCGGCGGCCCTAATCTTGTACGCGGCATGGGCGCAATGCGTGACACCTGCGATGCGCTCGGCCTGCCCTACAGCATTTTTGGGTTCGATTCGGATATCAGCGAAGTCATCCAGTACGCGAAGGCGGCGGACGCGTGGATGAAAGCAGGCGGCCGCGAGCTGGTCACCGCGACGCTCAACAGTGCGCAAGGCGCGCCCGCCCAAGCCTGAGCCGTCATGACTCGAGCATAAATCAATCTGGAGGAAGACCATGTACAGGCAAGGTGCAGGAGATTTCAAATACTACGTCGGCATCAGTTCGCTCGCGCAGGCTGCCTGCCGCGAGGACCGCGTGTGCGTGCTGAACATACTCGGGGGCGAGTCGCGGCAAGTCACGCCGGTGGGCCACGCGTATTCGGGAGGTAACGTCGTTTTCGGCACGTCGCCCGGACGCCGCGGACAGGTGCTGGAGACTTCGCTTGGCAATATCCCCGTGTACAACAGCGTGCTGGAAGGGCTGCAGGACGGCCATCATTTCAACTGCGGCGTGATCTATTTGCCGCCATCCGCCGCGCGCGACGGTGTGGCCGAACTGATTCGCGTTAATCCAGAACTGAAGAAGATCTTCATCGTCACGGAGAAATTGTCCGTGCACGATTCGCGCGAAATACGTGCGATGGGACAGCAAAACGGCATTGACATCTTCGGCGGCAATAGCCTCGGTATTGCCGATGCGTGGAACCGCGTGCGCATCGGCGGCGCACTCGGCGGCGATAACCCTGACGAGGCACTCAGGAAAGGCTCGATCGCGATCTTCTCAAACTCGGGAAACTTCACGACAACGATCGCGACATACCTGCGAATGGCCGGCTGGGGAACGACTACGCTGATGTCGAGTGGGAAGGACGTTTATATCCATTTCGCGGCGCCGGAGTTCGCGTTCGCGCTCGCCAATGACGCGCGCAGCAAGGCGGCCGTGCTGTACTCGGAGCCGGGCGGATACTACGAACTCGAAGCGAATTTCAGCAAGCCGGTGGTCGCCTGCGTGGTCGGCCGCTGGAAGCAGAAACTGACGCGCGCGGTCGGCCATGCGGGAGCATTGGCCGGCGGCAACGACGACGCTGCATCAAAAGAGCGCTGGTTCATGGAGAAGTTTGGCGTCGATCGACCGTTCACACCGGACGATCCGGTGTGCAGCGCAAAAGGCGCGCTCGTAACCAATATCGCCCACATTCCGGCGGCTCTGACGGCGGTGATGCATGAAAACGGCGCGCGGCCCGACTTCGCGCCAGAAGGCAGTCTCGCGCTCAAGCCATGGTTTCGCTCGTCAATAGGAATTGCATTGCCGCCCGAGCTCGACCTGCCGGTTGTCACAGCGTTGCCGCCGTATGACGCACAGATCGCCGCGCTAAACCAACAGGTCGGCATCGTGTTGCCCCGCCAGAATATGAAGGACGCTTCGGGCGCATCGCAGATGGACCCGGACACGCAGGTGACAAGTCTGCACGGCGTGCCGGTGCTACAGGCCGCGCAGTATTCGCTCGAGGGCAACCTTTGCCTCGCGCTGTTGCACGAACCGGGGGGCACAAACGACGCGAAACTCGTCAGTGTTGCGGTCGGTGCCGAACTCAACCTGCATGGCGATACGACGCTCGCGGCGGCGCAGGCCGCTCGTGACGCGGGCAATGCGCCAAACAGCGTACTCGCGGCGGCGGCGAGCATTGTCGGCCCGGGTCGCGCCGACGGCGCGCGCCGGGCCGCGCGAGCGTTGGTCGAACTCGGCACCACGGCTGCCTTGCGGGACGCGCTCGACGAGGGGCTCGAGTTGTCGTTGCGGCAGTCCGACGATGCCGAGACGCGAGCCTTGCTCACGTGTGAGGTGCCTGACGAAAAGGCCCAGGCGATGCTCGCTGGCCTGACGGATAGAGAGGCGAAGTCCGCGTTCATCCGCTATTTACAGGGCCTCGACGGACACCCGAGCGCCGATGCCGTGCTGGCTGCAATCACCACGACGCTCGCGTGGGGGCCGTTGATGCGCAAACGCGTATCGCGGATGACCGTCGAAAACCTGCCATGGTGGATGCGCCTGTTCGGAACGCTGATCGGCGCGTCGGTCGACGCCGGACAACATGAAGCGGGACGCTTCTGCGGTATCGCGATGGACGAGGTGCTAGGACAGCGCTCGCTGACCGATGTTGCGTGCGCTGCGTTGATTGGGGGCAAGCCGGATGAAGCTGAGCTGTTTGGATTTCAGACACTCGTGGGCCTGCTGCTCACGAACGGACCGGGCGCGATTTCCGCGCAGGGCGCGAAGGGCGCGGTATCGGCGGACGGTCCCGAAACGCCGGAACGAGTCCAACTCAACAAAGCGATGGTCGGCTTTCTCACCCACGCGGGCTACGCGCATGGCGGCAATGGCTTCGAGGGGGTGGCGTTCCTGCTTGAGCGTTTCAAGGAGGTCGCGATGACCGATCCCGGTGATCCGGCGCACGGTCTCGACCTGAAAGCGATGGCTGCCGGATTCGCACGTGCATATGGCGAGGAGCGGACACAACGCAAGGAGGTCGGCGCACAGCAAGCCACGGCACTGCCCTGCATCAACCATCCGGTGTTCAAGGGCAAGCCCATCAACGTCGATCCCCGTGAGGCGTTCGTGCGTCAACGCTTCGAGGCTCGGGGCGAGTACAACGTCTTCCACGACTACTACCGTGCGCTGGTGCAGGCGTTGTACGACGAAAACGTGACGCGCAACGTGTTCGCGGTCAACGTGGATGCAGTGATTGCCTCGGTGTTGCTGAAGATGCTGTGGGCGCGCCATCGGGCTGGCGAGTTCTCCAGTCAGGCGCTGGAGACCGCGGCCTTTACCGTGTTCCTGTATGGCCGGATGATCGGCTGCGCTGCGGAGGTTGACGACCACTTGAATCGCGGTCGCAACCTGGACACTCGCACACCTCAGGCAAACGTGCGATTCGTCGCGTGAGAGCCAAAAGCTGTATTACGATCGACTGATCAGTCCGAAGACCGGGCCGCATTCGACTGATTTATCGGAATGCAGCACCGGGCTTCAAACGCCGAGGAGACACGTCGTGCCAGTCACTCCACACACATCACAGCCGGTACCGGTGCCGGCGCCGCAACCCGAAATCAAGCCCCGATTCTGGCCTGAGGGCTGGTGGAAACTGATGGAATACCGGATCGGCATTATTCCGCTGCCGGTCTACGTTATCCTGCTCGCGCTGATCGCGGGTTTCGCGATCACCGGAAAGGTGCCCGGCGAGATATCAATGGCGATCGCCGTATTGGCCTTCTTCGGTTTCACCTGCGCGGAGATCGGCAAGCGCCTGCCGATCGTGCGCAATATCGGCGCGGCCGCGATCTTTGCGACCTTTATACCTTCCGCGCTGACCTACTACCACCTATTGCCCAAGCCAATCCTCACGCTTACCACGGATTTCACGAAATCGACCAACTTCCTGTACCTGTTTATTGCGTCGATCATCGTGGGCAGCATTCTGAGCATGGACCGGCGTGTGCTGATTCAAGGCTTCATCAAGATCTTCGTTCCGCTCGGGCTCGGCTCGGTCGCGGCGGGCATCGTCGGGACGCTGGTCGGCACGGCACTCGGGCTCGGCGCGCGCCATACGTTGTTCTATGTCGTGGTACCCATCATGGCGGGCGGCATCGGCGAAGGCGCGATACCTTTGTCGATCGGCTATTCAGAAATCCTTCATCTGCCGCAGGGCGAATTGTTCGCCCTGGTGCTGCCGCCCGTGATGCTTGGCAGTCTCACCGCGATCATCTTCGCGGGCGCGCTCGATATGGTCGGCAAACGCTTTCCGCATCTCACGGGTCAGGGGCGTTTGCAAGCCGGCGAGGTGGACCAGATGAACCCGGTGGAGGAAGAAATTCGCGGGCACGTCGACGTCTCCCACATCGCGGCGGCTGGAATCACTGCCATTACGCTGTACCTGCTGGGGCTGATGTGTCGCAACATGTTCGGGCTGCCCGCGCCGGTGGCCATGCTGTTTCTCGCGGTGCTGGTCAAGCTCGCGCGGGCGGTATCGCCGCCATTACAGGAAGGCGCGTTCGTCGTATATAAGTTTTTCTCGACGGCCGTGACCTATCCGCTGCTGTTCGCGATCGGCGTGGCGATGACGCCGTGGGACAAACTGATGGCTGCGTTCACGCTGGCGAACATCGTCACGATCGTCGCGACGGTGGCCACACTGATGGGGACCGGCTTCCTGGTCGGGCGCATGTTGAAGATGTACCCTATCGACACAGCGATCGTGAACGCCTGTCACAGTGGGCAGGGCGGGACCGGCGACGTCGCCATCCTCACGGCGGCCAACCGCATGCAACTGATGCCGTTTGCGCAGATTGCCACCCGCATTGGCGGGGCGATTGTCGTCACGGTCACGCTGATCGTTCTAGCGCGCATGGGATGATGAGTTGCTATTGGCAAGCGTCGGGACGCCGTTCCCCACGTCGGGATCGGCAGTCATTCTGCAATTGAGCGCCGCGGGGCGACCTTGGGCATGAAAATAAGCGGTATTCCGTTGTGGGGATGGATGGCCGCCGCCGCGCTTTACGTCGGTGTGGCTGCCGCCGCGGTCGAGTTTGCGTGGGACCGTTCGATCGGTGCGCTTGTGGAGATCGGCGCACACCGGCTCGACCTGTATGCTGCCAGCCTCGGGAGCGAGTTCGGACGCTACGAGATGATGCCTTCGATCGTCGCCAGGCAGGAAAGCGTGCGCGCGTTGTTGAGTGCGATGCCCCACCCACCGGCCGGACTTCTACAGACGGTCAATACCTATCTTGACGCAGTGAATCGCGACGCCGGCAGCGTTGCCGTAGACGTGATCGACCAGCACGGTCTGGTCATCGCCGCGAGCAACTGGAATCGGCCAGAAAGCTTCGTCGGCACCAACGTGTCTTATCGGCCGTATTTCCAGGACGCGCTCGCACATGGATCGGGCCGGTTCTTCGGTATCGGCACGAACACCGGCATGCCTGGCCTCTATTTCGCGAGCGCGGTGCGAGAGGATGGCGGGCCGATCGGGGCCACGGCCGTCAAGGTCAGCGTAGACGCGCTTGAATCCGCGTGGAGAGTGCCGGGCGTCGCGGCGATGGTGATCGATAGTAACGGCGTGATTGTCATTTCCACGGTTCCGGCGTGGAAGTTCACGTCGCTTAGACCGATAACGGCACAGCAGCAACGCCAGATCCAGGCATCGCGGCAATATGCCGGCCGTAGCGTAGAAGCGCTGCCATACCGGCGTCTCGGTGACTGGGACACTTCGGCGTGGTTTGCACGCTTTCCCGACTGGAGTCGCCCAGGCCACGAGCGGCGATACCTGGCAATGTCGCGAACCGCGCCCCAGGCCGGCGATTCGATCATGATTCTGCTCGACGTGTCCAGCGCGCGGCGCCAGCAACAAATCGCGCTTGCGTTCGTCACGGGGGGCTTCCTCATCATCGGACTGTATTGCCTCTACGCGATCCAGCGCCGCCGCGCCATAGCGGAAAAACTCAGGGCACAGGACGCGCTGCGCAGCGCCAATGATCGGCTGGAGATCACGGTTCGCGAGCGCACGGCGGCACTGACGCAGGCCAATGAAAGGATGCGGGAGGAGATTGTCGAGCGCACACGCACCGAGCAGCTACTGCGGGATTCCCAGCAAGAGGTCGTGCATGCGGGCAAGCTCGCGGTGCTCGGACAAATGGCGGCCGGTCTGACGCATGAACTGAACCAGCCGCTCGTTGCCATCAAAACGCTCTGCGACAATGCACGGACGTTTTTCGAACGCAATCAGCCTGCGCCTGCCATCGGAAACCTCGAGCGAATTTCGCGGCTCGTCGACAGCATGGCGATACTCACAAGCGAACTTAAGACCTTCGCCCGCAAGCCTGAATTCGAACGTGTCGCGGTGTCACTGAATGAAGCGGTCGCGCATGCGGTGCTGATCTACGAAGCACGGATTCGCGATGAGCAGGTGCAACTCGATGTCCTGATCCCGGCCGGCACGACGATATGCGCAGAGCCGAGCCAGCTGCAGCAGGTGATCGTCAACCTGCTCGGCAATGCGCTGGATGCCGTCGCGGATCAGGATAAGCGCGTGATCGCCATCGAAGCTTCCAGAACCGAACGGCCGAGCCGTGTGCGGTTCACCGTCAGCGACAGTGGCGCGGGCATCGCGCCGGAGGTTCTGGCGCATCTATTCGAACCATTCGTGACGACGAAGCCGCGAGGCCGCGGCCTGGGTCTCGGGCTCGCGATTACCTCGCGTCTTGTGGACGGCTTTGGGGCGCGAATCTCCGCTGCAAACCGACCCAACGGCGGCGCACAATTCACGATTGAATTCTCCGTGGCGACGGAGCAGGAGGCAGCCAATGGGCGATGAGATCAGCGTTGTTGTGGTCGAAGACGATGAGAACGTGCGTCTCGGCGTCGAGCAGGCGGTTGCTTTGGCTGGCTTTCCAGTGCGGGCGTATGAGTCGGCGGCCGCGGCGCTGGCGGAGGTCGCACCGGGTGCACCGGTGGTGATCGTGTCCGATGTACGGATGCCGGGCATCGACGGTCTGAAATTGCTCGAACGTGTCCTTGCGATCGATCCACAGATCCCTGTTGTACTGATCAGCGGGCACGCGGACATCGCGACAGCGGTGGGGGCGATGCGAACGGGCGCCTATGATTTCATCGAGAAGCCTTTTTCGTCGGACCACATCGTGAGTCGTGTGACACGCGCAGTCGAGAAGCGCCGTCTAACGCTCGAAGTGCAGGGTTTGCGCGCGGCATTGCACAACTGGCAGGGAATAGAGGCGCTTGTGCTCGGCAAGTCACCCGCGATCGTCGAGGTTCGACGGAAAATCCTGCGGCTGGCGGATACCTCAGTGTCGGTGCTGATTACCGGCGAAACGGGCACGGGCAAGGAACTGATCGCCCGTGGACTGCACGATTTCAGTGGGCGCCGCGATCATCATTTCGTTGCGCTCAACTGTGGCGGCTTACCGGAGCAGCTATTCGAGAGTGAGCTATTCGGTCATGAGGCCGGTGCGTTCACGGGTGCAATCAAGAACCGCATCGGCAAGATCGAATGGGCCACCGGCGGCACGCTCTTTCTGGACGAGATCGAAACCATGCCGATCGCATTGCAGATCAAGATGCTGCGGGTATTGCAGGAACGCCAGATTGAGCGACTGGGCTCGAACGAGGCGATAGCTGTCGATTGCCGGATCGTGGCGGCATCGAAGGCAGATCTCGTCGAACTTGCGACAGACGGACGTTTCCGCGCTGACCTGCTGTATCGGTTGAACGTCGCGCTGATCGATTTACCCCCTCTGCGCGAACGTCGAGAAGACATACCGCTGCTATTCGAGCACTTCGTACTCGCTGCCGCACTTCGTTTTGGGCTGTCGGCTCCGATTGTGTCTGCATCCCAGGTCTCGGAGCTAATGACGCATCAGTGGCCGGGCAATGTGCGGGAATTACAGAACGTCGCGGATCGCTTTGTCCTTGGGCTCGATGGCGACCGCCTGCTGCCGGCCGGCGGGCAGCGGATTAAAACCGGAACGCTTGCGGAGCAACTTGCCCATTTCGAACATATGCTGATCGCGGATATGCTGCGGCGGCACAACGGGAATATCGCCGAGGCCAGCGCTGAACTGGGAATGCCGAAAAAGACGCTCTATCACAAGGTGCGTCAACTGAAGTTTCCGGGCGGAGACGAGCAAAGCGAAGGACTCGACGCTTGAGGGAGCGCCCCGATCATGCAGCGCTCAATATCGCGAATCGTGGCTGCTTCCTGGGTGGAACGGACGTGTGAATGTCCGAGTAACGACGCGAACGAATGACGGTTGATGGCCGCACTGAGACCGACGATCTGACGTCGTCTGTCTGACCAAGTCCTATTTTCTACGCAGCGACTGACTACCTGGCAACGGCGATGTCGCAGCCGAATGGACAAACCGGCACAGCCGGTCGCACGATTCGATATAACGATATTTCGGCACACTGCCAAGCACCTCGTCGTAACGCGACGCGACCTGTCCGACAGTGACGGTATGTTCCGTCGACACCTGCCAGCAATGCCCCTGTGCGGCAGCGGAGATGCTGCTGTCCAGCACGGTCCCCGCTTCGCGAAAAAGCGCGACGTCTGCTTCCGGGCAAGCGGTTCCGAGCATGAAGTACGTCATATAGAGCATCCGCAGCAGACTCACCATCGTCTCTGCCGTCCCGTGCCCGGATCGAAAGACTGCCAGAGCAAGATGGCCTTCCAGAGAAAGATCGCTCAAGAAAGCCACACGCACCATAAAGCCCTCGATTGAAGAGATCCTGCATAGAGACCGGCAGCTTTTGCGTCAGGAATACAAATGCGGTGCCGTCGACAACCCAGTACCGTACGAGCCATCTGCCGCCACAGCCAGTCCCTGCTGATCGAGGATTGTTCAATCAGTGCCGTATTGAGGTGACCGTGGCCCGTAAAGCAGCCCGTTCGGCGGCCCGGCATGCAGAAGCCGATAGCTCGTCACTCCGGCAATATCGTGCCCCCTGTCCGTCAGCGAATTCGCAACCTGCTTGATCGCTGCCATGACCAGCATGCCGATCAGGCCACCGCCAGCATTGTTGTTGCCCTCATTGCTGTTGGCGCTCGCACTACCCTGCCATAGCACGTCACCGGTCTTGAGATCGACCAGCCTGGCGGACGCCGTTACTACTGTTGCACTGTCGACGATGTGGTACACGGAGCCGTACTGTGTGATCTTCGAATACAGCGCGGCGTCAGCACCGAAGATCTCCCGAAGCTTCGCGGGGGAGGTTGCCTGAATATCGGCCGGGACGGTCAGGCCGTTCTGGCGGAATGTCTCATCCATCACCGCCACTGGCACCACGTAGTAACCCGATTCGGCGAGTGGCATCGTCATCTGCGAAAGCATGCTGTTCGTCGCCTGCACGTCGGTCGTGTCGTTTTCGGGCGGTAGAACGAGGATTGAGTGCGGCCGGCTGTTCCTGAAAGCGGTGTAATCGGCATGCTTGACGGGTTGCGCACACGCGGACAGCAGTGCAACAGTCGATAGCGCAAACCAGAGTTTGAAGGAAAGGATCTTGGACATGGCGGCTCGCTCAGGGCTGTTTCGGTTTCTTCATCAGGAAGTCCATGTAGGTCGAGGACTCCGGAAACAGCTGCTTCTCGGACTCGAACTCCTGCATGGCCTGGGTGTCGTTCCCGACACTCGCGTACAGCATGCCCAGTTGCGCATGAAATCCCGGGGGCGGCATGTGCCCCTTGCCGCTGATGTCCTGGAGGGCCTTTTCCAGCGCATCGATCTGCTCCTGCGGAGCCTTTTCTCCCTTGAGATAGTCGTACACGGCTGGCTGGTAGCCGGTCCACTGGTAAAGCGGCTGGGGGCGGTTCGCCGCGCATCCCGTGAGGAGCATGGCTGTCGCCATTACTGGCAGACAGATTCCCCGCATCATGCGGCTATGTTTCATCGTGAATCGCGTCATTATGTTTATTGCAGCTACGGTTGAAAGTGGATGGACGCAATGGCCCGGCGCACTTACTGTGCGGCCTTGAGCGTGCCTGCATCGACCTGCTCGACCAGGTGATTGACGGCCTCCTGGATCGCCAGATCGAGCACCTTGCCGTTCAGTGTCGAGTCGTAGCCGGCGGTTCCGCCAAAGCCGATGACTTCACGGTTCGAAAGGCTGAACTCGCCCGCTCCCTGGCTCGACGCCACGACTTCCGATGTCGTCGTGTCGACGACGTTCAGGCTGACCTTTGCGTAGGCCACCTGACTCTTGCCACGGCCGAGGATGCCAAATAGCTGCCGGTCGCCAACCTCCTTGCGACCGAACTCCGTTACGTCCCCGGTGATGACGAAGCGCGCCCCCTTGATCGATTGTGCTTTTTTGAGGAAGCCTGCTTCCTGGCGGATTTCGTCGAGGTTGTCGCGATCGAGCACATTGAAGCGCCCAGTCTGCTGGAGCGCCGTAATCAGGATGGTTTTGGACTGACCACCGAGACGGTCAACGCCGTCCGAGAAGATGCCGCGCATATAGCTCGACCGGTTGTCGAACTTGCCGACTGAAATGCCGATGGGTTGGCCCACTGCTGGCTTCTGCGCACTGGCGACGGGGGGCACCGGCAGCGAGCGCGACGACTCGGTTGCACATCCGCCCAGCGCCACCACAACGGCAACAGCAACGGCTCCAAGCCCATTCGTTTTCGATAACTTCATTTTGTTTTCCTCTTTGTTGAAACGCCGAAAACCCGGATAGCGTCGGCGGGGTGAATTTCAGAATTGAGCGGTCAACTGGAAACCGAGCGTCACGCGCGCAGTGGGAAAATCTGACGGCTTGTAGATCGGCGTCCCGGCGAACAGGTCATAGGCGAGCGCGCCAGCCTTTGCTGATGCACTACCGCGCACACCGATCACCGCACCTGCCAGCTGTGTACCGGCGAGATATGCAGCGTTCGGTCCGAATACGTGCCCGTAGTCGATGCCTGCGTAAAGTGACTGTCCGGTCGATCCAACCGGTAGCTGCAAGTCGTTGCGCCAGAAGAAACCGCGTTCGGCCGCGAGCATCGTTTCGCCGTCGAAGCCGCGCACCGTGTAGCGGCTGCCGATGGTCAGGTCATCGATGTAGTTCAGCGTGTTGTTCGTGAACTGCCCATGCACGCTCGTCACGTAACGCAATGGCTGGCTTGCTATCCTGAACGGCATTGACAGGTTCGCGTCGAGGATGGCCATGCGGAAGCGGTAAGTCGGGCCATTCTCGTAGAAGTCTGGTGTCGCCCCGAGTCCGCCCACACCCTGACGGTACCCGAGGCTGCCGTCGAACTGCGAGCTGCCGAAGTAGTGGCGATCGGTAAGGCTGGCCTCGATGAACGTGTTGTTGCGCCGCTGCTGCGGGATGTCGGTGTCTTCAATGAAGCTTTCACCGAAGCGCTTCGTCAGGCGGAACTGCGCGCCAAGTACGTTGTTCTGGCTGCGCATCAATACCCGCTGAAGTTTGAAATCGACGGTCTGCGAGTTGCCGCTCGACACGAACGTCTGGTTGGCGCCCGCAATCTGCTGGTAGTACGTGTTCGTATAGGCCGATAGCGTGCCGGTCCAGTAGCCCCACGGAACCGAATAGAAGCCGTTCCAGCCGTGCGAACCGAGACCTTTGTCACCGAATTGGAGGTCCTGACTCACACCGACGTTGAAAATGTCGTTCAGCCCGAGCGGATTGTCGATGCCAAGGCTCAGGTTGCCTTGCAGCTTGCCGGTCGCCCGCGTGCCTGAGTTGTCCACCGAGGCGACTACCGTCCAGGGCTTCGCGCGCTTTACCGTCACGACCACATCGCTTTCGCCCGGTACGTCGGTAGGCTCGATTTTCATGTCCACGTCCTGACTGCTGACGCGCTTCATCTGTTCGAGTCCCTGTTCGAGGTCACGCAGGTTCAGCATGTCACCCTCGCGGGCCGGGAAGGCGGTTTTCCATGTGCCGCGCGTGGCGGGATCGGCAAAGCGGATCGTCCGCACGACACCCGGCACCAGTGCGAACTTCAGCACGCCGCTTGACAGGTCCTGCTCAGGCAGCAGTACGCGTGTGGTGATGTAGCCGCGACCGAGAATAGCCTGCTGCAATCCTTTCGTGAGCGTGTCGAGTCCTGCCTTGCCGATGCATTGCCCCCGGTAATGGTCGAGCCATTCGCGTGCGAACGCGAAGCGGGCGAGCGGCAACGCGGATGCACCCTGTTTGCGCACGGCATCAGGTAACGTGGCAGGCACGTCGAGCACGAACGAGTCAATGCGGAAGCACGGCGTTTCAGCCGGCAGATCAGGCCAGCCAGAGGCACGCTCAACCGTCGAACGCACGGATGGCGCGTTGACAGTCGCATCACGTTCCTGCGCATTGCGTTGCTGCTCGACCTGCTGGTTCTGTTCTGCGCTGGCGCGTGCCGCCGCTGCCTTGTCCTCTGGTGTGGGCGTCGGGGTTTGTTGCGCGAAGGCGAGCGATGCCAAAGCTGTGAGCGGCAAAGCCACCAGCCTCTTTCTAATCTTCATTGTTGTTTCAGAAATTTTTATTCGTCGATGCTGACAACATTGCTACTCAGCAGCAGCTCACAGTTTTTTGTGAATCAAGGGTCTGCTTTCATTCACGTCGAAATTCATTAAATGTCACGCCGCAATGCGCGCCAGTATCGGGGGACTCCCCACGGCTACAAGTCCAACTTGAGGATCATCGAAAAAACCCACTCGCTGGAATACGATACCGCCGTGATCTACGATGCTAGCAACTAGTCGGCTGTCTTCGTTCAATTGGCCTGACCATCCGAGTGAAAGCGGAAACCGAAAGTCACTGGGATTCGGCAGTGCGACGATGTAGGTACATGACCGTGGCGTCGTTGTCAGTGGCACAAGATGGATTACGGACGCTTCCAGTCGAACAGCACCAAAAAACTTTAGTTTCCCGTCATGTTCGACCATTGATTCGTAGCGCTCTGGTATCGCTTCGAAATCGATGCCCTGTACCTTGAGTGCATTAAACCGCTTCCGGTAGCGCACAATCCTCGTATCTGGTTGCCAAGCTGTGTCTCCAGTGAGCAACCATATTTCATAGCCTTTCAACCGCTCTAGGATCTGCGCGAATACGAAGTTCAGGACCTCCAGAAACGAGCTTGACGCGTGGTGTCTCTGCACCGTCCATTCGGTGGCTGAGAGAGAAAGATTGTCCGGGAATGCTGTACGCTGAAGTCGAACGACCTTGTCATCTGAAAATGCATCTGCGCTCGAAAGGACCGTAGTCTCAATAGTCATAGTGATTCCCTGCAGGGTCGTTGAAGTGAGGGCCTCGATTTTGTAAGTCGTTGTCACCATAATAGTGACCAGCAGCATCGTCGCGAATGATAACCGTCTGTGTTCCGCCACCGGGCGCCGGGACAGTAAACTCGTACTGATAGCCCGGCTGCGGGTCCCCACGCCTATCCGTGTTTGGATAAACAGCACTCGGTTGTTGGCTAACAGGGATGCCAGCGGCGCGCTTTGCTTCGTTGAAAGCCCCGCTACGCCCCGCACCGTCCGGCGTCAAATTAGGCGGCGCTCCCCCGGTTGCCTTGTCACCGCTGACCGACGTAATAACATAGTCAACCAGCCCCTTAGCCACATCTACAACTGGCGGGGTTTTGAAAATGTCGTCGATCACGCCCGATCCCGAAGGCGTCGTCGTGGGCGTACCCGCCTTGATCGTCGGATCAAGCTCGGTGGCGGGGTCGGCGATCACACCATCGCCCTTGCTGGCCGTTTCCCCCTTGAAGCCAGGCAGCTTGCCAAGTTCCACCAGCCACCCCGGCAATGCCGAACTCGCCGCAGGTACCGCAACGGAAAACTGGTTGTTCTCCCCTTCGATCTGTCCCGCGCCGGTCGCCGTCGCAGCGTTCACACCGGACGCCGTGGCGATGCCCGCCACCAGGCTCGTCACCAGATTCTCCCGCGCCTGGCGATCTTCCGCCGACATTCCGTCTGTCGGTGCCAGCAGACTACCAATCACCGAACTCGCCGACGCGCCCAACGCACCCGCGCCGCAGCTCTGGCTGCTGGCCGCCGCACCTGCACATCCCACGATCGCATGCAGCGCCGCGCGTGCCGTGTCACTGTCCAGGCTGTCCGCGATCTGCTTGACTTCAGCCGCGCCGAGTTGCTGGATATATGCAATCGTCGCGCTCTGCGCGAACTGGCCTGCGCTGCCCGTCACGTTGCCGCCCGCCGCCACCGTCAGCGCGGTCAGCACCTGCCGGTAGTTGCCGCCCGGCCCCCATTCGGCGGTGAGCTGGTCGGCCTGCTGCTGCGCCGCCGCGCGCTGTTCCGGCGTCAGGTTAGGATCGTTGGCCGCTGCCTTCGCGGCATCCGCTTCCTTCGCCCGGTTGTTCACGAACGTGCCAACCTGATTGATGAACTGGCTGGTGATATCGAAGCCAGCCTCGATCTTCTCCTTGTCGAAGATCGGCGCGACCGACCCCAGCGTATCCGACGTATCCCGGCTGATCCCCGCAACCGCTTCCTCAGCCGTTTGCCCGGTCAGCTGCTGCTGTTTCGCGCCATCGGTGACCGTGATGGTGCCGCCACTGATCGCGCTTTTCGTCGTCCCGCTCGCGTCACCCGACGCGCTCATGACAATCGGGGGCGCCATCGAAAGACCGCCACTCTTCGGCAACGTTGTGCCGGGCACCGGATTGGTGTTATCCGCCTTGCCGGCCTGGCTCTTGCCGATGTCGCCGCCATAGCCTCCGCTGATGCCAACCGACTGCGCACTGTATTCGGCCGTGTTCTCGATGTCGCTGTGCGTGAGCGTCGCCGTCGTCAGGCTATTGGCGCCGCTCTGAACGGCCGCATCGCTGCTGGCAATCACGGCACCCTTGAGATCCGTATTGCCCTTCACATCGATCTGGAAACCGCCGTCGCCTGCGCTGATGCCCGACTGTTCAGTCACGCTCGCATAGTCGCTGTTCATCTTCTGCTGGCTGATGTTGCCGGCCACGCTCGATGCGCCGTAGCAGAGCGGCGGCACGCACACGCTCACCGACACTCCGCCGCTCTGCTGCTTCGAATCGTAGGTGCTGGTGTCCTGAAGGCTCTCGATATTCAGGTTCCCGCCCACATTGGCAATCACCTGCTGGCCGTCAGCCACCGCGCCCTTCAGGTTCGTATCGCCACCCGATTGCAGCGTGAGCGTGTTGCCCGCGTTGACGTGTGTGTTGGTCCACGTCGTATCGCTGCCGTTACCGTTGCCCTTCGTACCCGAGACACCTGCCTGGAACGAGATGCCGTTCGATTTGCCGACGCCGAACGTCACGCCAATACTCGCGCTCGATCCGCTGTTCGTACTCTGCTGGCTATCGGTGTTCTGTGCGGCCTGAAGGTTGATGGCGCCTTCGGCATTGAGCGGCGCGTTATTGCCTGCGGTGAGGTTGCTGCCGGTGACACTAATGTTGCTATCGGCTCCTGCACCAGCGGCCGCGATATTCAGGTTGTGTCCTGCCGATATGGTGCTGCCCACCGCCGTAGTGGAAGATGCCGCCGAGTTGCTGTTGCTGTGGCTGGTGCCGAGCGACACATTGATACCCACGCCGCCGACCGCTGTCGGATCGCTCATGACGGCGTCATAGGCGTTCTTCGCTGCAAGCCCGGTCGTCGCAGCGGCGAGGGCATCGAGCCGCGCGTCGCCGTTCGTCTGCTTCACATCCTTGCGCATCTGGTTCGCGGTCTGCACCGCCGCAATGACCGGGTTGCTCACGCCCGCAGATATCGCCGTCTGTTTAAATGACTGCTGCTCGTTCTGCGTCGCGGTATCCTGCGCGGCATCGATCGTCACGGTCTTGCCCGCGAGATTCAGGTCGTTGCCTGCGTGCAGCGTACTGCCCGTCACTTGCAGGTCATTGCCGGACGTGACGGTGAGATTGCCGTTCAGCGAGCCGATCATACTGCCATTGTTCGCGACCTGCGTCGCCTGCTGGGCATCGGTGGTGGTGCGCGTGCCAATGGTGTAGCCCTGCAAGCCGCCGTCAAGCTGGTTCAGCGGATTCAGGCCCGACAGGAAACCGTATTCCCGCTTGCTATAGTCGCTCTGCGATTGCTGCGTGTCCTGCGATGCCGTGATGTTGACATTGCCGGCCGCGCCAAGCTTCACATCGTTTGTCCCGACCACGTTGCTACCCTGAATGGTCAGGTCACGCCCCGCCTGCACCGTCACGGCATCGCCCGACACGGTGCTCGCGACGCCGATATTGGCCTGCGTGGCCTGCATCGTGTCGGTAGTCGAACCGCTGACGATACTGCCGCGCTTCGACTGGACCGCCTGATAGCTGTCGTGTTCTTCGCGGGCCTCATTGAGCGTCACGTTACCGGTGGCCGCGATGGTCGCCGCACCTGTGCCGTTTTCCATGCCGTTCGTTACGCCCGCCGTGAGCGTCGAGCCGGTCAGCGTCACATTGCCCTTGCTGGCGTCCGTGCTGACTGCGCCAAGCGTCGCATTGCCGCCTGCGGTAAAGGTCGCGCCGACCGACCGCTCGTCGTACGTATGGTCAACCTCCTTGCGGGAGGGGCCGTCCGTTGCAACGTTGTTGAAAGTGGCGGTGTCCGTCACCGTGGTAGCCGTCAGGTTGCCGCCCGCCACCACCGCCATGTCGGCGCCCGCGGCAACGGTCGCGCCCCTGAGCGTCGTGTCGTTGCCGCTCTGCATCGCAAGACTGCCGCCTGCCGTGATTGCACCCGTCTCGTTGACCGTGCTGCTGGCCTCCCAATGGTGCTGCGCGTTCTGCATCCCCGACTGCGACGTTGTGGACTGCACCGCGTCAACCGTGATGTCATGTCCTGCCGTGATCTGCGCGTCACCGCCTGCGGTGATATTCGCGCCGTGCATGGTCAGGTCATTGCCCGCTGCAATCACCATGTCGCCGGTCGAGGCAATCGTGCCCTGTGCGCCAAGCAGGGTGGTGTTCATCCTGCTGTCGCTGGCCGCGTTGCTGACGCCCACCGTGTCGACCAGCGTCGTATTGATGATGTTGTTGCCCGCCAGCACCGCAACGCGGTTGCCGCTGATCGTCCCGGACGCATTGACCACATCGTTCGTCGCGGCCACGACCGTGGTGCCGTTCGTCCCGCTGCTGCCGATGGTGCCGCCACGGTTCAGGATATCGGTGGCGCTGACGACCGTCTGCGTACCGCCTTTGATCACGCCGCTGTTCGTGGCGCTGCCGGTCGCATGAATCTCGACGTCATCGGCGGAAATCAGCGCGCCGGTCGGTTGCAGGTCGTTCGCATGGGTCTGCGCGAGATAGACAACGGGCGCGAGGACCTGCTGCGTGCTGCCATCGGGCAGCGTGACGGTCTGACTGACCAGCCACACGATATCGCTGGTCAGTGCATCCATCTGCGCGGCCGTCAACGCGATACCGGGCTCAAGCCCGAACTGCTGCGCGACGTTCACGCCGTTCGTCATCAGCGCCTGATACTCGTCCAGATTGTTCGTATAGCCCTGGAGGTACACGCGGCCCGTCAGTTGGGTGATCTGGTCGCGGACAAGCTGTTCCTCATACATGCCGTCGCCCAGGCGCTTCTCGACGCTCTGCGGATTCAGCCCCAACTTGCCGAGCATGTAGTCGCTGGAAATGAAGCTGGTGTAGCTGGTCAGGCGAGGGTCGGTCACCACCAGATACGACGCGCCGGGCGCGGTCTGATACGTGTAAAGACCACTCTTTGGCAACGTGACGTTCAGCGCGCCGGTGCTGCTCGCGACCGTCTGCGGGGCCTTGACCTGCTGGCCCGTCAGCGCCTGATTCGCGCCGAGCGTGCCGCCCGTCGCGCCCGTGGCCGAATTCGTCGCTGCAACATTCGTATTGTTGATGTCGGTGCCGCTGATCTGGACCGCGTTATTCGCGATGATCGTGCCGCCCGTGCCACCGATCGCCACAGGCGTCAGTACGATTGACGGCTCCGTCACCGTCTGCCGGTCCTGGCTGGTGTCCACGTTCCACGCATAGGTGGAAACGATGTCCTGACGCTGATACTGGTACAGCGTCTGTCCGGTATTGTTCACCAGCGTGCCGCCGTAATTGCCGCTGCCGTTGGCAATCTCGCCGTCCTGCTGGCTGGCGCCGATCTGGATCGAGCCGCCCGCTGCGATCGCACTATAGCTGTTGTTGAGCGTACCGACGTTCGCCAGCGTCAGGTTGCCGCCCGCCAGCAGTTGCGCCTGCTGGGCCTGCGGACCGGTTACCTGGTCCTGCTGCGTGGTGGTCGTCGTGTCTCTCGCGACTTCGACGACCTGATAACCATTATGTCCACCGCTGAACGTCGGGTATTCGGTCGACGGCAGGTAGTTGATGTTCGGGTCGTAGTCGTCCCAGTAGTTGACGGTGACCGAACCGTCAGCGTTCTTCGTCAGTGTGTTGTACCAGATCGTCTGCTGCTGGCCGTTGACGTTGACGACCAGCACGTTGTCGGTCGCATTCGGCCCCGAGGTCTGCGACACGATCTGCGAGGCGCTGAACGTTGCGTCGAGCGGATTCCTGTAGCCATCGCTCCAGGTAGGATTGGAACAGGCCGGAATCGGACCACCGGTCGGACAGATGATGTACTTGCCGCGCTTGGTCTGGTGTTCAGTCTCAACATCGGTTGTCACTGTCTCAACCGTGGGCGCGGGCCGCGAGTTCGTCAGCGTCTGCGTCGCGACTTCGATATTGCCCTGCGCCTCGATGGTGGACTGGTCGTTGGTGACTGAATTACTACGGTTCGCGAGCAGACCGTTACCGTCGCGCGTCGCGTCGGCGGCGATGTTGATATCGCCCAGGCTGAACAGGTTCGCGCCGCCCGTGTTCGAGATATCGCCGGGCGAGTACAGGTTCAGTTGCGAAGCGGCGGCCATGATGGCAGCGGGGCCGGTGTTCACAATGGACTGGCTGGCGTTCGCCGTGACGGTATTGCCGATGAGGGTGGCGGTGTTGGTCAGAGTGGCGCTATTCGTCGTAACGGTGTCGCCCTCGATGCGGCCTTCATTGGTGATCGCGTTCGCCGCGTTGACGGTGGTGCTGGCCGAATTGAGGTCCGCGCCCGCCTGGTTGTCCACGTTCGCCGCATTAACCGTCAGCGCGTTGACCGCGCCGAGGGTCCCCTGGTTCGTGAAGCCGCCTGCCGTCGTGAAGCTCAGATCGTGATTCGCCTGGATCAGGTTGGCGGTGTCGAGCGTGTAGTCGCCATTGATGGTTACTGCGCCGTCACGGCCCGCCACGATGCGGCCGTCACCGGTCAGCTGGTTCGTCGTGACGCTCAGGTCCTGGTCGCTGCCGATTGCACCGCCCTGGTTCGTGAGCGTGCCTGCGGTAATGGCAACGCTGCCGCTGCTACCGGCATCGTTGCCGATCCTGCCCGAGGTGTTATCGAGCGTCGCGACGTTCAGCCCGAGCGCACCGTTGGCGTGGATCGAACCATTCTGGTTCACGACCGTCGCACCCGCCTGATCGAGCGTGAGGTTATTCGCGCCGGAAAGCGTGCCGCCGCTGTTATCGACCGACTGCACGACATTCAGCGTCAGGTCCTGACCCGATACGACCTGTGCGCCCTGAGTGTTGGACAGCGTCTGTGCGGCCAGCGTCACGTCGCCGTTGCCGCCGATGGTGCCCGCGCCTGCAACGCCGCCCGCGTTCGAGTTCGTGATGGTTGCCGCGTTGACGGTCGTCGAGCCCGTGCCGATATTGGCAATCCGGCCATCCGTATTGTCGAGCGATGCGCCCGACACCTGCAATGTTGTACCCGCGCCGTCCGATTCGATCTGGCCACCGGTATTGACGAGCGCGCCCGATGCCGAGGCCGATACGCTGCCGTTGCCCTGGATCAGACCCGCTGAATTGTCGAGCGTGCTGCCGGACTGCACGGTTGTCGCCCCGGATGCGGTGACCGTACCGCCCGCATTGTTGACGCTGCCTCCCGCGACGGACACGTCACCGTTGCCGCCGATCAGTCCGTTGCCGGTGTTCGTGAGTGCGCCGCTGGCGCTTACCGTCGTGGCTCCGGTGCCGCCGTTCGCAATCGTGCCGCCGTCGTTCGCGACGCTCTGCGCTGACACGTCGAGCACGTCGTTGGCCTGCACCGTGCCGCCCGCATTGTTCAGCGCGCCCGTGCCGGTTATCGATACGTCGCGTGCGCCGACATAGCCGCCTGCGCTGTTATCGAGCGAGGCCACCTGAAACGTCGCGGACGATTGCCCCGCCAGCGTCCCGCCCCGGTTCGATACCACGCCCCCGTGGACATCCAGCGAGCCATTCGTGGCGATGGTGCCCGCGTTGTTCGACAGCGAACCGGTGGCAATGGACAGGGTGCCGGTCCCGGAATCCGTAATTCTGCCGCCGTCGTTGATGAGCGCAGCGGGCGCGAGCGTGAGGCTGGAACTATTCGTCGCCAGCGATCCGTGCGTGTTGTCGAACGTACCGGATACATTGACGGTTGTCGGCCCGGTGCCGGTCTGCGTCAGCGTGCCGCCGTGGTTGGTGAGGTTCGCTGCCGCCAGAGATAGCTGCGTCGCGTTGAGCGTTGCCGCACTAGACATAATGGTCGCTGCTGAGTGAAGACCGCAGGGGCCCGTCTCGGGTATCGTGGGTTGCGCACCGAAGTGTGCCGAGCCACATACGCCTG
>NZ_JACHDC010000012.1:0-255572 GCF_014200875.1 Paraburkholderia sp. HC6.4b | reverse complement strand
CTTCATCAGTGTGAGTCTGTTCCGTGAGTTGCCTTCTATAACGTCCTCAGCTACGCCAACGATGACCACCGAGCTGAATAAATCAGCGCTTCCCTAGTGGCCCGCGGGCGACGTGCTGTGCGACGTCTGCGGCGCGGCCGCCGCCGATGCCGCCGCATCCGACACGCCCACCGCGCCGCCCGGCAGATCGGCCGGCTTCGTCGAACTCACCGCATCCGGATAGAGCTGCATCAGCACGCGCAGCACGCCATTGGTCCAGCCAAAGCCGTCCTGCAGCGGATACTCGCCGCCCCCCGCCGACTTGCCGCTCGCGTCGACGTCGTACTTCTCGACCAGCTTGCCGGTGCGCTGGTAGTACGCGACGTCGGTGCGGATCCAGCGCGTCGCGATATCGCGCGCGAGCTCCGGCTCGCTATAGCGGCGCAGCCCGATCACCGCGAGGTACTGCAGCGGCGCCCAGCCGTTCGGTTCGTCCCACTGCTGGCCGGTGTTGGTCCGCGTCGTCGCGAGACCGCCCGGACGCAGCAGATCGCGCCGGATCGTCTGCGCCACTTCGCGCGCGTCGTTGCGTGTTGCGACGCCGGCGTAAAGCGGGTACACCGTCGCGGCGGTAAGCCGGTGCGTGAGCGTGCGGTGCACGAAGTCGTAGTCGCCGAAAGCGTGCAGTTGCGGATCCCACAGCACCCGGCGGATCGCATCGGCGCGCACCCGGGCGCGTAGTTCGAGATTCTCGGCGTGGCCTGCATCGCCGGTCACACGGTAGGCTTTCGCGAGCGTGCGTTCGAGGTCCACCATCAGGCAGTTCAGGTCCACCGGCACTAGCGAGGTCACGTCGATGCTCGCGAGCGTCCTGCCGTCGGCGAACCAGCGCGAGCTGAAGTCCCAGCCGGTTTCGCCGCCCGCGCGCAGGTTGCGCCACAAATCCTGCGCATCGCGTTGCGGCATCCGCTGCGCCGTCATCACATCCTCGCGGTACGACTCGTCGCGCGGCGCCGCGCGCTCGTCCCAGTAGCGATTGAGCAGCGTGCCGTCGGCGAGGCGCACGAGATGGTGGGCCGCGTTGCCCGGCGCGAGATGGTCGCTGCCGGCCATCCAGTACGCGTATTCACGGCGCAGCTCGGGCAGATAGCGGGCGTAGACCTGATCGCCCTCCTTGCGCGCGACGAGCTGCACCATCTGCGCGAAGAACGGCGGCTGCGACCGGCTCAGGTAATACGTGCGATTGCCGTTGGGGATGTGGCCATAGCGGTCGATCAACGTCGAGAAATTGTTCAGCGCGTCGTCGACGAGCGCGTGCTGGCCGCTCGCGTCGAGCCCCAGCAGGATGAAGTACGAATCCCAGTAGTAGATCTCGTCGAAGCGGTCGCCCGGCACGATGTACGGCGACGGCAGCGGCAACAGCGACGAGTACGGGCTCGCGCTCGCGTCCGGTTCGCGACGCAGCACGTTCCACAGCGTATCGATGTGCGCGGTGACGCTCTCGTCAGGATCGGACGCGTAGCGCTTCGGCGCGCGCGGGGGCAGCGTGAAGCGCTGTTCGACAAATTGTTTCAGGTCGAAGCGCGGCTGAGCACGCTGGCTGTCGTAGTCGGCGATGACCTGGGCCGGCGGCTCGCCTGGCGACATATCGGCGAACGTCTTGCTGTCCGGGTAAAGATGCGCGAGTTCGACGTCGCGATACAGCTCGCCGTATAGCTCGGACGGCGGCGTCGGCACGACCGGCGACGGCTGCGCGTGATCCGTGTTTTCGACGTGCCGGTCCGCGGCGCTGTTGGCGGTATTCGCGGCGGCGGCCGATGCGGGCAGCGTAACGGCCGGCGCGGCCGGCGGGGTCTGGGCGACCGTCGGCGCGGATTGCGCAATGACGCTGGTGCTTGCGGCGAGCGCCAGCGCGGCGGCCACGGAGGCCACAATGCGGCGGTATGGCCGCTCGCGGGAACACCAAACGGGAAGATCGTAACGAAATGGCATCGGCGGACCCGTTGAGGACGACGCGGTGACGTCGACGTAGGCGGCCCGCCGCGCGCGCCGATGAGATGCTGCACGCTGCCGCGGGGCTTCGAGACGGTCCCGCCAGCAAGTGCGGGGCCCGCTTCGCAAAACGATGTCGCGCGCAAGCGTTTCTCACCAAACTGCGCTCAAGGCATGAGCCTTCATCAGGCCGTGCATCCCGCCGTGCGCGCTGCCATTCAGAATCCAGCGCGGCCCGGTCCGGCGCCGGCTTGCGGCCCGCTCATTTTAAGCGGAAACCCAGCTTAGCCTCCGGTCCGGAATCCTAGTGACGCCGCCTTCGCGCGCAGATCCGCGAAGCGGTCCGCCGTCGGGTTGATCGCCAGCTTTTGCGACTGATCGATCGCCGCTACGGAGCTTGAGGGCGAAGGTGCCGCCGCCCCCAGACACGTCCCGCCGAACGGCCCTTGGGCGACCGTGAACGCGGGAGCGTCGGTGCGCGGCGCGTCGTCGAGATCGAGCGCGTAGGCGAGATTGAACGTCGCCGGATCGCTGCCGCGCACGCCAAGCGGCTGTAAGCCGAAGCGCCATTGCAGCAGCGCGTGAATCGAGCTGGGGTCGAACGGATAGCGCGTGATCGAGTTCGCGCGCACGCGCGGGCCAAGCAGCGCGAGCGGCACGCGAAAGCCGAGCTTGCCGTCGTTGCCGAGTGTGAGCTCGCCGTTGCTGATCGGCCTGGTGGGCGGCACCACGTGCTCGAGAAAGCCGCCCCATTCGTCGTAGACGACGATCATCAGCGTGCGGCTCCACGTCGGGCTCGTGCGCAGCGCCTCGTAGACCTGCGCGAGAAACGCCTCGCCGTCGCGGATATCGGCATGCGGATGATCGTCGGCGGAAACACCTTCCAGCTCGCCCGCGAAGGATGGATCGACCATGCAGAACGGCGGCAGCGTCCCGGCCGCGGCATTCACGAGGAAATCCGCAAACGGGCGCGAAATGCCCAGATAACGCGTGCCATAAAGCGCCGTGAACGGCACGTCGTGGTAGTAGTAACGACAGTCGATATTGCCGTCGCTCAGCTTGTCCCAGATCGTGGCGAGCGACGAAGTGTCGGTGCTGTCGTCGAGCCGATCCGTTGCGCCGCTATGCAGATAGACGCGATTGGGAAAGGTGCTGGTCAGGATGCCGCTGAAGTAGAAGTCGCCGATCGTATAACTGCTCGCCACGGCGTTGAAAAATTGAAGATCGGCCGACGTGTAGTAGCCGATAGGCAGCAGGTCGCCCGGGATCAGGCTCGTGCCCGGCGTGAGCAGCCAGCCATTCATCGCACCCGATGCCAGTTGCGTGCGCGCCCCCGAGAAGCTGTGATTAGGGTCCTGGTAGGCGCACGCCTGATAGCCGTACGCGGCATTCGCCGCGAGGGAAAACGGCGTTTGCGTCGCGCCGAACGCGTCTTTGAAGTGCTGGTTCGCGGGCATGCCCTCGGCCCCCGGCACCCAGCCGAGGAAATGGTCGAAGGAACGATTTTCCATCGTGACCAGCACGATGAAGTCGATGCCCGAACTGGCCGGCGCGGGCAACGCCGGGCGCGGCAGGCTGTAGCGGTCGGCGGCGTTGGGCGATGGAGTGTCGGTAATCGAGGACGCCGGTTCGCTGGCGCTCCCGCCGCCCGGTTGGCCGTCTCCGCCCAATCCACCGCCGCCTCCGCAACCCGATAGCGCAACGCTGCCGGCCACCGCGGCCACGCCCGCAAGAAAGCGGCGGCGGTCGTGTCCGTGATTCTGGTGAGTCTCGTCGCCCATGACACGTCTCCTCGTTGGATGCGGCGCGGGCATCCGACCATGCCAGCCTGCCGCGAAGCAAAACGCGCGCGCCGATTCGAGCGGCGGGTTGGTGGTGGGCAGCAAGTTTCGAACCCGAGGTATCCGAGGGCCGTTGCGAAGCGGCGCTCAACGGTAGCATAGGACAAGGGCGATTCGCCTCCGCCTCGCGTGCTGACTACGCAGGCGCGGCGGTTACGGGGCCGAGGAGTATCGAAGCAGGCCGGCCGCTGCTCCGCGCTTGCTGAACGGCGCGCTCTAGATCTCCACGCGCGCGCCGACTTCGATCACGCGATTGGCCGGTAGTTTGAAGAACGCCGCGATATTGCCCACGTTGTGCAGCATCACCGCGAAAAGCCGCTCGCGCCATAGCGCCATGCCATGGCCGCGTTTGGGCACCACGGCCGCGCGGCTCAGGAACCACGATGTGTCGTCCAGGTTGAAGGCCAGTTCCGGCGATTTGTAGGCGGCCAGCGTGCGCGGCAAGTCCACTTCGTCCTTGAATCCGTACTTCACCGTTGCGTGCCAGCAACCCGTGCACAGCGGCCTGATCTGCACGCGCTCGGTTTCGGCCACCCACGGCACGTTCTTCGTTATTACGCTCAGGAAAACCGTGCGCTCATGCAGCACACGGTTGTGCCGCAGGTTGTTGACGAGCGCGTGCGGCACCGCTTCGGCGTCCGGCGTCAGGAAGATCGCCGTGCCGCCCACGCGCGTCGGCGAACTTTCGAGCAGCGCAGCGAGGTACGGCTTGAGCGGCGTCTTTCCCGCCCGCACGCGCGCTTCGGCCAGCATCATTTCCCAGCCGCGTCCCCACGTCGCCATCACCGTGAACACAATCGCGCCGATCACGAGCGGGAACCAGCCGCCATCGACGATCTTGAGCAGATTAGCCGAGAAGAACAGCGCGTCGATCACGAAGAAGAACGCGGTGGACAGCAGGCACAGCAGCCAGTTGTAGCGCCACGCGTAACGCACGACGAAGAACGTCAGGAACGTGGTGATGAGCATCGTGCCGGTCACGGCGATGCCATACGCGGACCCGAGCGCCGTGGACGAGCGGAAGCCCAACACCGCCGCAACCACGGCGATCAACAGGATCCAGTTGATGCCGGGCACGTAGATTTGCCCGATCTCGCGCTCCGACGTATGCACGACGTTCATGCGCGGCAGGAAGGAAAGCTGCATGGCCTGCATCGTCATCGAATAGGTGCCCGAAATAACGGCCTGCGAGGCGATCACGGTGGCGATCGTCGCCAGCACGATCATCGGCACGATGGCCCACTCCGGGAACAGGCGGTAGAACGGGTTTTGCACCGCGCCGGGATTCGCCAGCAGCAGCGCGCCCTGGCCCAGATAGTTGAGCGCGAGCGCGGGAAAAACGACGCCGAACCAGGTGAGGCGGATGGGTCGCTTGCCGAAATGGCCCATGTCGGCGTAGAGCGCCTCGGCGCCCGTCAGCGAGAGCACCACCGCGCCGAGCGCGACGAACGCGAGCCAGCGGTGATGCATGACGAAGCCGAGCCCTTCCAGCGGATTGAGCGCATACAGCACGACCGGCGCGGACATGATGTTCGCGACGCCCGCCACGCCGATCACGACGAACCAGAGCACCATCACGGGCCCGAACACGGCGCCGATGCCGCCCGTGCCGTGCTTTTGCGTGACGAACAGGATGATGAGCGCGGCGAGCGTCACTGGAATCACATAGGTCTTGAGCCCGGGCTCGACGACTTCGAGCCCTTCCACGGCGCTCAGCACGGAAATGGCCGGCGTGATCACGCTATCGCCGAAGAACAGCGCCGCGCCCATCACGCCCACCACGAGGAGGCCGCGACGCAAACGCGGCCGCGACGCGATCGACGACGCCGCGAGCGCGAGCAGCGCCATGATGCCGCCTTCGCCATGATTATTCGCCCGCAGGATCAGTACGACGTACTTGAGCGAAACGACGATCATCAGCGACCAGAAGATCAGCGAGACGATGCCGACGATATTGAAAGCATTGAGCGTGAGACCGTTGCTGGGATCGAACACGGTGGCGAGCGTATAGAGCGGGCTCGTGCCGATGTCGCCATAGACCACGCCGAGCGCGGCCAGCGCGAGCGCTGGCAGAGCCGGCGACGCTTCGCCGTGGCCTTCCTTCGCCGGCGCGGCGGATGCGGAATGTGCCATGTCTGCCTCCTCATACGAATCGCGCGTGAGCCGTGATGGCCGCGCCGCGGGTTCGCTTCGATTCTTTCGTTTCGTTGATGTGAATTCGTTTGGGTCGTACGGGCTGGATCGTGCCGGGTGTGCGCTAGAGAAAGTATAGAAATTTCCGGCGAAAATGCGCTTCGCGCGGGGATGCCAGCTGCCGTCCATTGTCAGCTTAACGTCAGTCGGAACGGCGAAAGCGAAGCTACCCAGGCAGTGACGTCGCGCGTTTCCTGACGCGGATCAACGAGAGAATAAAGGTCGCCCGCCGCCAGGGGTTTCCCCTCCTTCGCCATACCGGAAAATATCCTAGTATCAATGAGTTAAAACTAACTAACTCATCAATTAGTCTGGTGTCCATGCCGCAACCCACCCGTTCCCGAATGGGTCGTCGTCCTCATCCGCAGGACTTCGACGCACGCGAACATCTGCTCGATGTCGCGGTGGCGCTGTTCGCCGAGCGCGGTATCGCCAACACGACGCTTGCGCAGATCGCGGCGGCGAGCGGCGTGACGTCCGCGATGGTGCACTACTGGTTCCAGACGCGCGAAAAGCTGCTCGACGCGTTGTTCGAGGAAAGGCTCGTCGCCGCGTTCGGCGCGATCTGGGACCCGGTCGATCCCGAACACGACGAACCGCTCGCGCTGACGCAAGGCATCGTCAAGCGCATGTTCGATGTCACCGAAACCATGCCGTGGCTGCCTTCGCTCTGGCTGCGCGAGATCGTCAACGAAGGCGGTTTGCTGCGCGAGCGCGCGTTTGCGCGCATCCCCGTGCAAAAGCTCGCCGCGTTCGGTCAGAACATCGCGCGTGGCTGCGCGTCGGGTCAGTTGAACGCCCAGCTCGAACCGTTGCTGCTGTTCAACTCGGTGCTCGCTCTGGTGATGCTGCCGCAGGCAACCGCGAGGATCTGGCAGCGCCTGAATCCGCGCACCTCGTTCGATCGCGCGACGCTCGAACGCCATGTCGTCGCGCTGCTCGCGCAGGGCATGAGCGCAACCACGGCGGTCGAGACCAACGCCAAGGCCGCAACCGGGGCGACGTCCACCGCACGCCGCGCGAAGGGCAAGCCGTCATGATCGTGTTCGCCAGCTCATCCCGACGTGCCGCGTTGCTCGCGCTGTGCATCGCGTGCGCAAGCTGTTCGCGACCACCGGCGAACACGTGGCAAGGCTATGTGGAAGGCGAGTTCCTGTACCTCGCGTCTTCGCAGGCGGGACAGTTGACCGAGCTCGCGGTCTCGCGCGGGCAGACCGTCGCGCAGAACACGCCGCTCTTCGCGCTCGAAGCGCAGAACGAAACCGACGCCGTCGCGCAGGCGGCCGAGCAACTGCGCTCGGCCCGCGCCCAGCTTGCCGACCTTGGAACCGGCAAGCGTCCGCCGGAAATCGCTGTGACGCGCGCGCAACTCGTGCAGGCCGAAGCCGATGCGACGCGCGCCGCGACGCAGTTCCGCCGCGACCAACAGCAATTCGGCGCGGGCGGCATCGCGCAAAGCCAGCTCGACGACTCGCGCGCGACCGCGTTGTCGAGCGCCGCGCACGTGCGTGAGTTGCAAAGCCAGCTGGCCGTCGCGCGTCTGCCTGGGCGGATCGAACAGATCCGCGCGCAGCAGGCGCAGGTCGACGCGGCGCAGGCCCAGCTCGGCCAGGCCCAATGGAAGCTCGATCAGAAAAGCGTGCACGCGCCGCACGCCGGCCTCGTGTTCGACACGATGTATCGCAGCGGCGAATGGGTGCCGGCTGGCAGCCCCGTCGTGCGCATGCTGCCGCCGGAGAACGTCAAGGTGCGCTTTTTCGTGCCCCAGGGTGTGGTCGGTTCGCTCGCGCCGGGCCGTCGCGTATCGATTCATTGCGACGGTTGCGCGGCCGATGTGCCGGCCGTGCTCAGCTTCATTTCGGACCAGGCGGAGTACACGCCGCCGGTGATCTTCAGCAACGAAAGCCGCGCGAAACTCGTGTTCATGGTCGAAGCCCGACCTCAGAGCGCCGATGCGCCGAAGCTGCGGCCCGGCCAGCCCGTCACGGTCACGCTGCAATGAGTGCGCCCGCGCCCTCCGGCAATGCCAGCGACCCCGTGTACGCGATCGACGTGCAGGGGCTGAACAAGCATTTCGGCACCAAGCACGTGGTCAACGATGTCACGATGCGCGTGCAGCGCGGCGAGATTTTCGGCTTTCTCGGCCCCAACGGCAGCGGCAAGACCACCTGCATCCGCATGATGTGCGGACTGCTGACGCCCGACTCCGGCAGCGGCACGTGTCTCGGCTACGACATCGTGCGGGACAGCGCGCAGATCAAGCGGCGCACCGGTTATATGACGCAGCGCTTCTCCTATTGGGAAGATCTGACGATCCGCGAAAACCTCGACTTCGTCGCGCGCATCTACGAGATGAAGAACCGCCGCGAGGCGGTCGATCGCGCGCTCGAACAGCTTGGCCTTCAAAGCCGTGCGAAGCAGTTGGCCGGCGCACTGTCGGGCGGATGGAAGCAGCGTCTCGCGCTGGCCGCGTGCATGCTCCATGAGCCGGAACTGCTGCTGCTCGACGAACCGACCGCAGGTGTCGACCCGAGCGCGCGCCGCGACTTCTGGGAAGAGTTGCATCGCCTCGCGGCGCGCGGCATCTCGGTGCTCGTCAGCACGCACTATATGGACGAAGCGGAACGCTGCCACAAGCTCGCTTATATCGCCTACGGCAAGCTGCTCGCGCAGGGCACCTCGAAACAGGTCATCGATTCGCAAGGGCTCGTGACGTGGGCCGTGTACGGCCAGAATCTCGTCGAGCTCGGCGACCGGCTGCGCCGCTCGCCCGGCGTCGAGCAGACGGTGGCGTTCGGTTCGTCGCTGCACGTGAGCGGTCCGGACACGCCCGAACTCCACGCCACGATCGACCAGCTGGCTCATTCGGACCCGGCGTTGCGGATCGAACCACAGGAAACCGGCCTCGAGGACGTGTTCATCTTCATGATGAACCGCTCTACCGACAATTACGCCACCCCTTCGGGCAAAGCACCGTGAATTCTGCGCGCCGACTTCCACGCTTTTCGCTGATGCGTTGGTGGAGCGTCGTGCGCAAGGAGTTTTTGCAACTGAAGCGCGACCGCATCACGTTTGCGATGATGATCGTGCTGCCGATCATGCAGATGGCGCTGTTCGGCTTCGCGATCAATACCGACCCCAAGCATCTGCCGACCGCCGTCATCGCCGCCGATCACAGCGAGTTCACGCGCAGTTTCCTGATGGCGATGCGCAACTCCGATTACTTCGACATCGTATCGACGCTGCCCGACGAAGAATCCGGTCGCCGCGCGCTCGCGCAGGGCAAGGTGCTGTTCGTGCTGAATATCCCCGTCGGTTTCACGCGCGATCTGGCCAAGGGCGCGCGGCCATCGCTGCTCGTCGAAGCCGACGCGACGGACCCCACCGCGGTGGGCACCGCGCTCGGCGCGCTGCCGTCGATCGCGCAGTCGGTGTTGCAGAAGGACCTCACGGGTCCGCTGTCGACGCTCGCGGTCGGCCCGGCCGCTTTCGACGTTCAGTTGCACCGGCTCTACAACCCCGAAAGCCTGACCCAGTACAACGTGGTGCCCGGCCTGATGGGGGTGATCCTGACGATGACGATGGTGATGATGACGGGCCTCGCGATCACGCGTGAACGCGAGCGCGGCACGATGGAAAATCTGCTCGCCACACCGGTACTGCCGCTCGAAGTGATGACCGGCAAGATCGTGCCTTACGTAGCGATCGGCCTGGTGCAGGTCAGCATCATTCTCGCGGCGGCGCGCTTCGTGTTCAAAGTGCCGTTCGAAGGCAGTCTGATCGCGCTGTATCTGTCCGCTCTATTGTTCGTTGCGGCCAATCTGACGATCGGCATTACGCTGTCGTCGCTCGCGCAGAACCAGTTGCAGGCCATGCAACTGACGATGTTCTATTTTCTGCCCAACATCCTGCTGTCGGGTTTCATGTTTCCGTTCGCGGGCATGCCGAAGTGGGCGCAGTACATCGGCAACCTGTTGCCGCTCACCTACTTCAACCGGCTGGTGCGCGGCATTCTGCTCAAGGGCGTCGGTTGGGCCGACATGTGGCCGCATGTATGGCCGCTGCTGATCTTTCTGTTCGTCGTCATGGGTATCGCCGTGAAGTTCTATCGGCGCACGCTCGATTGAGGAAGGCCTGAAATGTGTTCCGCTCCTGGCTTTCGTGACGCGGTTTTTCATCGCGCGGCTTGTTGGTCCCAGCGTTGCGCCATGCGCCGGCTGGCCGGCTTCTGCGCAAGCGCGGCATTGTGCGCGTGCAGCGTCGGCCCGGATTTCCATCGACCCGAGGTGACCAGCGTGTCGAGCTATACCGCCGCGCCGCTTGCGGCGAGCACCGTCGCAGCCGATGGTCCCGGCGGCGCCGCCCAACACTTCGTGCCGACCGAGGTGCCCGGCGACGGCTGGTGGCGCGCTTTCGGCTCGCCGGCGCTGGACTCGCTCGTGCAACAGGCGCTCGACGATAGCCCGACCCTCGCGCAAGCCCGCGCGAAACTCGACGAAGCGCAGCAGGACTACCGCGCGCAGGCGGGCGGCACGCTATGGCCGCAAGTCGATGCGAACCTGTCGACCACGCGCGAGAAGATCGATCCCGAGGCGCTCGGCTTCGGTCAGCTGACGCAGGGCCGCGCGTTTGCGCCGTTCACGCTGTACAGCGCACAGGTCACGGTGTCGTACACGCTCGATCTGTTCGGCGCGAATCGCCGCGCGCTCGAAGCGGTGGCCGCGCAGGTCGACTATCAGCAATATGAACTCGAAGCCGCGCGTTTGACGGTCGCGGGCAACGTCGTGACGGCGGCGATCCGGCGCGCATCGCTCGCGCGGCAGATCGCCCTCACCGAAGCGCTGCTCGCCAACCAGATGCAGCAACTCGATATCGCCGAACGCCGCTATGGCGCGGGCGGCATCTCCGAGGTCGATCTGCTGAGCCAGCGCACGCTCGTGCAGCAAACCCGCGCGACGTTACCGCCATTGCGCACGCAGCTTGCGCAGACCGATCATCAACTCGCGATCTATCTGGGACGCGCGCCGGCGGAATTGGCCACCACCCACGACCTCGCCGCGCTCGACCTGGATACGCTCGTGCTACCGGCGGACCTGCCGCTGACCTTGCCGTCGACGCTCGCGCGGCAGCGGCCCGACATTCGCGCGTCCGAGGCGCTGCTGCATCAGGCGAGCGCGAACATCGGCGTCGCGACCGCGAACCTGTATCCGCGCATCACGCTGTCGGGCAGCGCGGCGACCGAACGCGTCAACGTGTCCGATCTGCTGACGGGCTTCAACGTGTGGAATTTCGGTGCGGGTCTCACGCAGCCGCTGTTCCACGGCGGTGAACTGCTGGCGCGCAAGCGCTCGTCGGAGGCGGCCTGGCAAGCGGCGCTCGCCGTCTACAAGCAAACCGTGCTGCAGGGACTGCAACAGGTCGCCGACGCGCTGCGCGCGCTCGATCAGGACGCGATTGCATTACAGGCACTCGACGCCGCGCAGCGCAGCGCGCAACACAGCGCAGGGATCGCCAGCCAGCGGTATGCGGCGGGCGGCATCAGTCAATTGACACTGCTCGATACGCAGCGTCAGGAATTGCAGACCGGACTCGATCGCACCAAAGCCGCCGCGCAGCGTTATGCCGATACCGCCGCGCTCTATCAGGCGCTCGGGGCGCGGCCTTGAGTCGATCGGTTGGTCATCGGTTTGCAGGCGTCTCGCGCCGCACCTTGTTCAGCACGAGGTACGCGAACGAGCCGATCACGATGCCCCAGAACGCGGAGCCGAGCCCGAGGAACGTCATACCGGATGCGGTCGCGAGAAACGTGATGACGGAGGCCTCGCGATGGTCTTCGTCCTGGATCGCGCCCATCACGTTCGACGTGATCGCACCGATCAACGCGAGGCCCGCCAGAATCGCGACGAACTCCTTCGGCAGCAGTATGAAGGACGATCGCCGCGCGGCCTATCGGCATTGTTCAGCGGCCGCCGCTCGCTAGCCCTGATCGCCGCCGCCGACCGGCAGCACGGTGCCGGTGATATACGACGCGTCATCGGAAGCGAGGAACAGGATCGCGCCGACCTGTTCGTCGATCGTGCCGTAGCGATGCATCAGGCTCGACGCGATCGTCTGATCGACGATGCCCTGATACCACGTCGCTTCCTGCTCGCTTTGCGGTGCCGTATTGCGCGGCACGCGGCGCGGCGGCGCTTCGGTGCCGCCGGTCGCGACCGCGTTGATGCGGATGCCGTGTTCGGCATGCTCGAACGCGAGGCTCGCGGTCAGCGCGTTGACGCCGCCCTTCGACGCCGCATACGGCACGCGATAGATACTGCGCGTCGCAATCGACGACACATTGACGATTGCCCCGCTCGCGCGCTTCAGCATCGCGGGCAACACCGCGTGGCAGCACCACAGTGTCGGGAACAGCGAACGCCGCACCTCGGCCTCGATCTGCTCTGCTTCATATTCCTCGTACGGCTTCGCCCAGATCGTGCCGCCGACGTTGTTGACGAGCGCGTCGATGCGGCCGAACGCCTCGATCGCGAAGGCCGTCATCGCGGCCGCGCCCGCATAGGTTTCGAGGTCGGCGATGAACGCGCGCGCTTCGCCACCTGCGCACGTGATCTCTTCGGCCACCTCGTGCACGATCGGCGAACGATCGACCAGCACCAAAGCCGCGCCCTCGCGCGCCGCGCGCAACGCGACGCCACGGCCGATGCCCTGGCCCGCGCCGGTCACGACGAGCACCTTGCCCTTGAAGCGATCGGTAAAGGTCGAAGTCATGCTACGTTGCTCGCCGAGAATTTTTCGTAGTAGAAGTTCGCGGGCTCGACGCTGCTGTCGCGCAGCCAGCCCTGCACCGCTTCGACCATCGCGACCGGGCCGCACAGGTAGACGTCGACGTCGCCGTCGTTCAGCCATTCGCTATCCACATGCGCGGTTACGTAGCCCTTGCGCTCGTGGCTGCTCGCGGAATCGACGACACAGGTGCGATAGCTGAAATTCGGCAGCGAGCGCTGCGCCTCTTCGATCTGTTCGAGCGCGACCAGATCGATGTCGTTGGTCACGCCGTACACGAGGCGCACCGGCTGCAGGTTGCCGCTCACCTTCAGCACGTCGAGCATCGACAGAAACGGTGCGATGCCGGTGCCGCCCGCGAGGAACAGCACCGGACGCTGCGGATCGCGCAGATAGAAGCTGCCATACGGACCCGTGAAGCCGATCTGCTGACCAGGCTGCGCATCGTTGCTCAGAAAGCCGCTCATCTTGCCGTCCGGCACGTTGCGCACGACGAACGCCGCGCGCGTCGCGCCCGGCGCCGAGCTGAACGAGTACGACCGGCTCTCGCCGCTCGCGCCCGGAATCTCGACGTTCACGTATTGGCCCGCGAGAAAGCTCGGCGCGCTCGCGCCGTCGATATCGATCGAGAAATGGATCGTCGAATCCGACAGCCGTTCGACCGCCGAGAGCGTGCCTTCGAAACGCGACACCCCGGTCTTGCACGCCGCCGACGACGCCTGCACGCGAATCACCAGATCCGAGCGCGGCCGCGTCTGGCACGCGAGGATATAGCCCTGACTCGCTTCCTCGGAGGTCAACGCATCTTCGACGTAGCTCGACTCGGGCATGTCGTACGCACCCGATTCGCACAGCCCCCGACAGGTTCCGCACGCGCCTTCACGGCAATCGAGCGGAATGTTGATCTTCTGCCGGTAAGCGGCATCCGACAGCGTTTCGTTCTCACGGCAGCTGATGAAGCGCGTGACGCCGTCTTCGAACTGAAGTGCGATAGTGTGTTCCATGGCCTGTCTCCTGCAACCGCACCGGCTAGATGTGGTAGATATCGATGACCTGATTGATGTAGTCGTTCTTCAGCACGACGTACTTGCTCAGGATTTGCGGCTGCGCGCCGTTGAAGTCGATCACGTAGCGCGACATGCCGAAGTAGCTGTAGTTCGTCCTGTAGCGATGGCTCAGCGTGTGCCAGTTGAAGCGCACCGTGTACACGCCGTTGTCCGCGCTCTCCACTTCGACGTTGGCCACGTTGTGGCTCGTGCGCGTGTCGGGCATCGTCGCGCTCGAACGCTCGGTCTTGATGCGGAACACGCGGTCTTCGAGGCCCTGGCGGTTCGGATAGTAGATCAGCGAAATCTCGCGCTGCGGATCGGTGACGAGCTTGTCCTCGTCGTCCCACGACGGCATCCAGAACGACGCGTCCGGGTGATAGCAGGCGAGCCACTCGTCCCATTGCTCGTCGTCGAGCAGGCGGCTTTCGCGGAACAGGAAAGCCTGAATATCGGTGATGGCGATGTTGCTCATGCGCGGCTCCCCGGCGCATTCAGCGCCTTTTTCATCGTGTCGATCCAGTAGCGGTGCTGCACCGTGTAGAGGCCCTCGTCCTCGGTCTTCACACCGCTCATCACCGGGTTGAGGCCGATCTTTTGCGCGGCTTCGTCCGCGCCGTCGATCCAGTGCTTCGAACCGCGGCACATGTCGTTCCATTCGACCGCGCGGCCCGCGTAGCCCAACTGGCAGGCGCGGAATTCCTCGAGGTCGTCGGGGGTGGCCATGCCGCTGACGTTGAAAAAGTCCTCGTATTGACGGATGCGGCGCGAGCGCGCTTCGTCGGACTCGCCCTTCGGCGCGATGCAGTAGATCGTCACCTCGGTCCTGTTGACCGACAGCGGCCGCAGCACGCGAATCTGCGAGCCGAACTGGTCCATCAGATACACGTTCGGGTAGAGGCACAGGTTGCGCGAGTTCTGGATCATCCAGTCCGCGCGCTCGGCGCCGCAGCGCGCGGCGAATTCCTCGCGGCGGCTGAAGTTCGGACGGTCTTCGGGATTCGCCCAGCGCGTCCACAGCAGCATGTGACCGTGCTCGAACGCGTAGAAGCCGCCGCCCTGACGGCCCCAGCTGCCGGCATCCATCGCGCGGATCTTGTCTTCGCGCGCGTTCTCTTCCTTGCGATGATTGGTCGTTGCCGCATAGTTCCAGTGCACGGCCGACACGTGATAACCGTCCGCGCCGTTTTCGGCGGTCAGCTTCCAGTTGCCTTCGTACGTATAGGTCGACGAGCCGCGCAGCACTTCGAGACCGTCTTCCGACTGGTCGACGATCATGTCGATGATGCGCGCGGCCTCGCCGAGGAACGTTTCGAGCGGCGGCACGTCATCGCTGAGGCTGCCGAACAGGAAGCCGCGATAGTTGCCGAAGCGCGCGAGCTTCTTCAGGTCGTGCGAGCCTTCCTTGTTGAAGCAGTCGGGATAGCCGGCCTCCGCGGGGTCCTTGACCTTCAGCAGCTTGCCGCTGTTGTTGAAGGTCCAGCCGTGGAACGGGCACGTATAGGTCGCCTTGTTGCCGCGCTTGTGGCGGCACAGCATCGCGCCGCGATGCGTGCACGAGTTGATGAACGCGTTCAGCTCGCCCTGACGATTGCGTGCGATCACGACCGGCTGACGGCCCATGTAGGTCGTGAAGTAATCGTTGTTGTTCGGAATCTGGCTTTCGTGGGCCAGGTAAATCCAGTTGCCCTCGAAAATGTGCTGCATTTCGAGTTCGAACAGACGCTCGTCGGTAAACGCGCTGCGATGCAGGCGGTAATCGCCGCGCTCGCGGTCTTCCACGAGAAAGTCGTCGATGTTCTTCAGTTGTGGAGTGTGATCCGGGTAGATCGGAATCATGCCTGTCTCCTGATTCGGACTGTTGGTATGCGTGCGACGCACGCGTATAGGGAGCGGCCTGCCTGCCGGGAGGCCGGTGGCCGGTTGGTCTTTCACGTCGGGGAGCGGAGGCGGTGCGCCTCCGTATGGCGTCAGGCCGTGGCGCGCAAGCGCTCGACCTTCGGCACGGGAGGCGGGACCTGGTGCCTGAGGGAATCGGTGGACAACCCTTTTATCGGGGCTGCGATATCAGCATGTCTCATTGCTGCTCCTGAACTCTTTCTAGGTCTTGGATCCCATGCGCGAGGATTTGCCTGCGCCGTCTCCAGGGGCCGACCGACGCTTCAGACCGGGCCGAGTTATCGATGCTCGGCAGGTATAATTTTGTGGGGCGTCTACGGTAACTGAAGGATAGGTCCGCGCCATTTGCATCGTCCAACACTGATTTGGTATCGCGACGATACTTAAAAGGTATTTCTATGGAACTGCGCCATCTGCGCTACTTCGTGGCCGTCGCCGAGGAATGCAATGTCACCAAGGCCGCCAAACGTCTGCATATTGCGCAGCCGCCGCTGAGCCGGCAGATCCAGCAGCTCGAAGACATCCTTGGCGTGCAGCTGTTCGAGCGCAACTCGCGGCCGCTGAAGCTGACCGAGGCGGGCCGCTTCTTCTATTCGCACGCCGTGCAACTGCTCGCGCAAACCACGGAAATCGAGGCGATGACGCGGCGCGTCGGCAAGATCGAGCGCAGTTTGTCGGTGGGCTTCGTCGGCTCGACGCTGTACGGCATGCTGCCGAAAATCATCCGGCGCTTTCGTACCGAGAACAGCACCGTCGAGCTGAGCCTGCACGAGATGTCGACGATGGATCAGATCAAGGCGCTCAAGGAAGGCCGCATCGACGTGGGCTTCGGCCGCATCCGTCACGAAGACCCGAGCATCCGGCGCGTCGTGCTGCGCGAAGAACGGATGATCGTCGCGCTGCCGCTCGGCCATCCGCTGATCGCCGCGAAGCCGGTGCTGTCGCTGCACGACCTGACCGGCGAAACGTTGATCATTTTCCCGAAGGCGCCACGTCCCAGTTACGCGGACCAGGTGCTCGCCGCGTTTCACGATCGCGGTCTGAAGCCGCAGCGGCTCTACGAGACCCGCGAATTGCAGATCGCGCTCGGCCTCGTCGGCGCGGGCGAAGGCATCTCGATCGTGCCGGCGAGCGTGTACGGCTTGCAGCGCGGCGACGTCGCCTACAAGGACCTCGACGATCAGAACCTCGTGTCGCCGATCATCATGAGCATGCGCATGCTCGACGAATCGGCCGACATCCAGCGCATGCTCGAACTGATCTATGCGCTGTACGACGAAGAGCAGATGACGTATCTGCCGCCTGCGCATCAATAGCGCGGAATACCCGGTTCGCGGCCGGACGTCCAGACAGCCATCTGACCAAGGTGGGCTTGCCGGCCGCAACGTGTCGAATCATGTCGTGTTCCTGCAGCGGGGCAAGATCGAGGAGCAAGGCGATCCGCATGAGGTGCTGACGAATCCGCATAGCGAGCGGTTGCATCAGTTTTTGGCGGGGCGGTTGAAGTAGTTGCGATGGGACACAGCGAGTCGTCCGTCGCCGGCGAGCGTCGACTACGGGTTCAACACAACCCATGCGTTCCCGTCGACCGCGATCTTCACCGCATCGAGGCTCGCCCCCGCGCACGGTCCCTCGATACAGCGTCCATCTTCGAAGCGGAACAGCGCGCTGTGATGCGCGCACATCAACACCTGCGCGCGATAGCACAGCACCTCGCCACGTCCGATGCACCGGACGCACCCGTTCGCGCACTTCGCGCATGCCGGGCTTGTCGGTCGCGAAGACCGCGAAAAAACGTGCCATCGTCATCAACTCCGATCGAGGACGAAGTCGTAGCGCGCTTCGCGGAACGGTCCATCGAAACCGAAGCGGCGCGCGAGTTCGTGATCCGCGGAGCACTCGCGATAGTCGACCATCAGCGAGGGCTTCACGCCGAACACCGCGTCCGAATCCAGATACGGATCCTCGCGATCGAACACATGCGTGACCAGTGTCCGATACCCCGGCGCATCTATCATGAAGTGCAGATGCGCGGGTCGCCACGGATGCCGTCCAGTCGCTTCGAGCATGCGGCCGACCGGGCCGTCGGTCGGAATCGGATAGCTGACCGGCACGATCGTCGAAATCGCGTAGCGGCCTTCGGCGTCGGTGCGAAAACGTCCACGCAGATTGCCGTGCGGCTGCTCGGTGTCCTGCCCCGAGTACATGCCGTTATCGGCGGTCTGCCAGACGTCGAGCACCGCGTTGGCAAGCGGCTCACCGTCCGTCGAGAGCACGCGCCCATGCACGAGTGCGGGCGTGCCCGGCGTGAACGCGATGTTCTCGCCGTACGCGCGCTCGGGCATGCCGCGAATATAGAACGGACCGAATACGGTGGTGTCGGTCGCGCCCGTCGCGAGACGGTGATTGATCGCGTCGACGAGCATCGATACGCCGAGCGTATCCGACAACAGGATGAATTCCTGACGCACGAGGTCATCGCACATCTTGCCGGTGTCGGTCAGAAAGCGAATGGCCGACATCCATTCGGCCTCGGTCGGCTCGACTTCACGCACGAACGCATGCATGTGCCGCACGAGGCTTTGCATCAGTGTGCGCAGCCGTTCGTCGGGCGTGCCCGCGAAGCTTGCTACCACCTGCTCGGTCAGGGCCTGCTCGGCCTCTTTGCTGTCTGTCGACATGTCTTCCTCCATCGATTGTTCTGGCGGCGCTGCGTTGGCCAATGCTCAGGCGGGTTCAGCGCCCTGCCACGCACGTTGCAGCGGCGCGCGGATCGCGTCGCGCGCCACGGGACGCGGGTCCGCATACGGATTCTTGCACGCGAGATCGGCCGCTTCGTCGAGTCCCTGCTCGGGCATGCCGATCTGCGCGAGCGCCATCGGAATGCCGAGCGCGCGTGCGACGCGCGCAAGCGCATCGGGCGCGGCGCTGTGGGTGTAGTGTGCCGTATGCGGCAGGTTAAACGTACCGCTCAACGTATGACACAGCTTGTGATGGTAAGTGAATGCTGTTTCGCTGCTAATCGCTGAATCTGTCAATCCGTCACGCTGGATCGTGCAGGTACATGGCTAGCCTGAAAGGCCTGGTTTCGTATCAGCATGGCCCATGCCGTCCGTGCATTCTTTGCCGCGAGCGCCACGGCAGCGATGTTTTTGTGTCGACGTTTGAATGTACGAATGAACGGATTTGGGTGTCATAACCGACATGCGAAACGCGCCATACATCAAAGGCCGGTTGCTGATCGTCGCGATGTTCGCGTTGCCCGCGTTCGTGTTCACCAACGGCTGTAAGTCGACGGCGACGGCGACACCGTCCGCGACCGCGCCGGGGGCAGTCGCCACTGACGACGCTACGCTCGCCCGCCGGGTGAAGCAGGCGCTTGTCGCGGACCCCGCGCTACGATCGTTACCGATGAGCGTGGCAACGTATCGAGGCGTCGTGCAGTTGTCGGGATACGTGGATTCAGAGGCACAGATTCTGGAAGCACTTGCGGTGACCCACGGCGTGCCGGGGGTGCAATCCGTGAGCAACGATCTGCACCTCAAGCCGCAATGACATGCGTTCGCCGGTAGACGGATGACACGAGAGTAACGCGGCACAGCGCACTCAAGCGAGCGCGGTCTCACAGCCGAAAACTCGGCGCGAGACCCAGGGCCGCTTCTGGAGTTCTCCGGACTTCGCTTTGGTCCGGTTCACAACGATAGCGGGCCGCGCAAGGTCATCTTCATATCCCGCTCCTCGTACCGATCAGCTTCTGCGTCACATCCAGTTCCACGATCGATCCTCCGTGACTCGGTCTTGTCTCGGCTTTCAATATATCGCAAGTGATATTTCACCCAACAGGCCGGCTGCGAAACTGGTGTTCGACAATCGACAGGTATGCTGATTGCTCATGTTATGACGAGGCGGTTTGCGATTGACCGGTTCACCGTCACTTTGCCACCGTCTGATTGGGTCTCGAAAGGAGTTTCGATCGTGTCGCTCTCTCGCCGTCATTTCATGATACTTGCCGCATCCGTTGCCTCAACGACGGTTCTCTCGACAAAGTCAAACGCGGACGCGCCGGTGCTGTCCGAAAACGATCCGACCGCACTGGCCCTCGGATACAAGATGGACGCATCGAAGGTCGACAAGGCGAAATTCCCTCGGTACCAGACAGGGCAGACCTGCGCCAATTGCCAACTGTATCAAGGCAAACCCGGTTCCACGAATGGGCCGTGTCCGACCTACGGGGGCAAGCTGGTCGACGCAAAAGGGTGGTGTAACGCCTACGTGAAAAAGGCGTAATTTACACGCCGTCGTTGTGCTTCATCGTAGCTCGCGCCGATAGCCGCGTTCCAGTGCGCCGTTATGACAAGGAATAACAAGCTAGCCTCCGTTCAGCACCATCTCACCTGGTCATATCCAACAGGATCGACCGTCTAGTCCGGCCACTTGCGGGTTTTGGGGCGAAGCCCGAGTGTGATGGCAGCATGGCGCCCGACCGTTAGTTGCGCATCCGACAGGAAGACGTTCGGTCATCTGCGCCAACGTATCGGAGGCCGCAGTTCGGCGCGAAGCGGACGAAGTTCGCCGGTCGGATGGCTTTACACTTGTGTCTCGTCATCCCTTGCCGAGCGGCGGCCGACTCGGGAATCCCGCCATATTGCTTAGCTGGGCCAGTTCATTCGCCGCCTCGCGCAGCAGCATCGAGTACTCGTGAATCTTCTCGGTCGTCAGCCGCACCCGCGGACCGGCCAAACTGATGACGCCGACGCAACGCGAGCCGCTCACCACGGGCACCGCCACCGCTGACATGCGCGGGGCAAACACCTCGTCGATCATCGCGTAGCCACGCACGCGCGCAGCGTGCAGGAAGCCCAGCAGCGCCTTGAGCGTCGTCGGCGCATTGGGTCCAAACTCATTGGGCTGTCCAAAACCCTGCTTCAAAACCAGTGCCGCCGCCTGTTCGTCAGTCATTGTCATCAGCCATGCGTGTCCGGTCGACGTGCATGAAAGTCGTGCTGCCTGGCCCATGTCAGGATCGTAGCGAAAGCCGATGCGCTGTCCGTCCGCCTTTCCCACCCAGATGATTGCTTCGCCGTCCACCAACGACAGCCGCGCCAGTTCACCTGTCTGCGCAGCGACGCGTTCGATGATCGGCTGGGCGATATCCGCGATGCCCGTCAGGCTCAGGAATTCCAGCCCGTTCGACGTCATACGCATTGTCAGAATGTAGCGGCTGTGATCGACCAGTTGCCTGACATAGCCGCCTTCGATGAGCTCGGCGAGCACGCGGTGGCACGTGCTGCGGGGCAGGGACAAAGCGTCGGCAATCGCCAGAAGACCCGCGCCTTCGGCTTGCGTCGCCAGGAAATCAAGAATTCTCAGGCCGTTTTTGAGCGACATTTCGCGTGATTTTCATTATGTGCAATGCAGTTCCGGTGCGGAACGCCTCGCTTTCCGAGCGCAAACAATAGCACTTGTTCGTCGCCAGAACGAACGGTTCGACATATGAGGAATTCAGGAGACAACATGTCATTTTTTGCTGATTCAGGCCTTGCCGCGGAACAACAGTCCGCGCAGGCTCACTTGATGGCGCGTCGGGCGGTGGCAGGCGCAACCGTCGGAACGGCGCTCGAATGGTTCGACTTCGCGCTGTATGGTGTGGTCGCGGCCACGATCTTTCCAAAGCTGTTTTTCCCATCGCTGGACCCGACCGCCTCGTTGCTCGCGTCGTTGGCTAGTTTCTGGGCAGGGCTGGCCGCACGCCCGCTAGGCGCGGTGATCTGCGGGATGCTCGGGGACCGTTGGGGACGCCGCAAACTGATGCTTATCACCGTGTCGGTAATGGGAGCTTCATCGTTCCTGATGGGGCTGTTGCCCACTTACCACCAGGTTGGCATCTTCGCGCCGACGTTGCTGGTGACACTGCGCATCATCCAGGGATTCGCGCTTGGCGGCGAGTCGACGGGCGCGCAACTGATGGCGGTCGAGCATGCGTCTGCTAACCGACGCGGTTGGTATTCGGGCCTGCTTGGCATCTGCTCGCCACTCAGCCAGATTCTCGCCAACTTCTCGCTCTTTACACTGGCCGCGTTGCTTTCATCAGACGACTTCGACTCCTGGGGATGGCGAGTCCCGTTCCTCGCAAGCTTTGTGCTGGTGCTGCTGGGCATCTACATCCGCAGGAAGGTTAGCGAGACACCCGCCTTCGAGGCGCTCAGGAAGAGTGGCTCGCCCACACGCGCCGCCAATCCGCTAGGCACCGTTTTCAAATATCACTGGCGCACCGCGCTTCGCCTGACGCTGTTCTTCTGTGGCCCGGCCGCACTGTTTTATCTGATCGTGGTTTTCTCGCTCAGCTATCTGACGAAACACCTCGGCGTACCCAAGCAGACCGGTTTCATGCTGCTGATGGTTGCGAATGTCTGTGCCATCGCGGGAGCGCTGGCGGGCGGTTATCTGAGCGATCGGATCGGACGCAAACGTGCGCTGATGATCGGCTCGTTCTGCACGCTGATCTGCTGCCTGATCTACTTTCCGATTCTCAACCAGAACTCGATCGCCATGACGATGGCCGTGATGGGCGCCTTCCTCGGCTTCACACAGTTCCAGAGCGGCATCCAGCCGGTGTGGTTCGCCGAGTCGTTTCCGACCGATGCGCGCTACACGGGGTCCGCACTGTCGTACTCGGGAGCGAACCTGCTTACCGGCGGCCCGATGCCAATCGTCGCCGTGGCGCTGCTCAATGCCTTTAACGGTTCCCCTTGGGCCATCGTAGCGGTCTGCGGCTCGCTGAACCTGATCTCCTTCCTGATGATCGCAATATCCCGGGAAACCAAGGACACGGCCCTGGAACGCTCTTCTACACACTGACACCATGACTCGCAAACTCTACATCCTCAATGGCTCCAACCTGAACATGCTGGGCGCGCGGGAGCCTCATCTTTATGGCAGCACTACGCTAAAGGACATCGAACAGAACTGCCTCGCGCTGGCCGACGCCCTCGAGTTCGACTGCGTATTCCGACAAACGAACAGCGAAAGCGAGTTGATCGACTGGATCCAGGAAGCATTCTTGCAGGACGCCGCGCTGATCATCAATCCAGCCGGCTTTTCATTCGGTCGGATTCCGGTGCTCGACGCAGTCAAGCTCATCCGCCGACCAGTAGTGGAATTGCATATCACCAACATCCACCGACGCTCGGAGGAATATCGTCACTCGACGATTTCGGTGGCGGCTACCGCGGTAATTTGCGGGGCTGGCGCAAACGGATACTTGCTGGCAATCCGCGCGATTGACGATCTGTGGGGCAACCAGACCTGAGCCGGCTCCTCTATTCATGAAGCACGCGGGCTCCTCGATGGAGCTCGAGTTCGGCTGGGGTGTCTTCTACGCAGTGGTGGTTGCCACGTTCGCCTTCCTCATGTTCTTGCGCGAGCGGCGCGTGAATCGCGCGATCGACTCCGAACTGATAGGGCTCGACATCAAGAGCTGGCTGATGTCGGCGTGCGTCAGCGCGGCGCTGTTGCTGGCGTTTTGATTGCATGGCTGCTCGAACGAATCGGGCACGGCCACCCGACACCGTACATCGACCCCGGCGTGCTCGCACTACTGACGCTCGTCCTGATCCCGATGCCGATCGGAACCGTGATCGGCGCGGTCAAGGAAGTGTTGCTGATCACGCCGCCGGATCTGGAGCGCGGGCTGCGCGACCTGATGCAACAACTGACCGCCGACTACGGCTTCGTCAAGCACTCGCACTACGCGACGCGCGTCGGCCGCGGCCTGTTCGTCGAGGTGCATATCGTGTTGCCCGAGGCGATGGAGCACGCCGGCGTCCGCCATCTCGACCAGATCCGCGACAGGATCTCGCGCGCAATCGGCGAATCGGGCCCGGACCGCTGGCTGACGGTGGCGTCCACGCGCGACCCGCGCTGGTTGTAACTTTCGCGACTAGTCCCCGAACGGGTTGTTGGTGTCCTTCACTTCGGTACGGAGGTTGTATTCCGCACGCATGGCCTTGAGTACGCCCTCGATGTCGCGCTCGAAGCCGATAGCGTTACCGAAGTGGGCCATATTCCAGTTGCAGCCTGTCTTGTCAGCCTCTTGCAATTGCGGCCGCGGCACGCGAATCTTCACGCCATCCTCGACGATTTCCTGCAGTCGATGGAGTCGCCGACTGACCTCCTGCTGAAGCTGCGAGGCATTAAGCGTCTTGCGTATCATCCAGGTCTCCTCCCGGTTGCTCGAGCCAGTCTAACGCAAGTGATGCGTTTCGCGACCTGGCGCTGAAATGCGAAGCGCCAGAGAGAAAGCAGGCGTATCGGTTCGTGGGGGTGCGTCAGCCAGCGCCGACGCGCGAAAGTCTGGCGGCTTTAGACGACGTTGGTTGTGCGTCGCACCACACATTCGTTCGCTTTCTCTGTCGCCGCCTGGATTGTTTCCCCGATAGCCAGACATACGGATTACGAGGAACATAGGCATGCGCTAAAGGTTGCCAACGTGTAAAACCGGTGGGGGTAAGCATGGGACAACTCGACTTCAGTACCTTCGAGCACGAAGGTTGGGAGCGGGTCGCGCAGGCCTATCATGAGTATTTTGGTGATTTGACCGCCCAGTCGAACCAGGCCATGCTCGAGACCCTCTGCATTCGGCGCGGAGCCCGTTTTCTCGACGTCGCCTGCGGCCCGGGCTACCTCGCGGCGGCCGCCGCGCGCAGCGGCGCGGATGTCGCCGGGGTGGATTTTTCGGTCGCGATGGTCGACAAGGCGAGACGCGTCTTTCCGGCACTTGAGTTCCGCGTCGGCGACGCGGAGGATTTGCCATTTCCCGACGCAAGCTTCTCGGCAGTGGGGATCAGCTTCGGAATGTTGCACTTTGCGCACCCCGAGCGCGCACTCGCGGAGGCGTTTCGTGTACTGCAACCTAACGGCAGAATCGCCTTCACGGTATGGGCGACACCGAACAAGGCGGTTGGCTTCGGCATGGTGTTGAAGGCGATCGAGGAGCACGGGACGACCGACGTACCCGTCCCGCCGGGACCACCCTTCTTCCGATTCAGCGATTGGGAGGAATCGAAGCGCCTGTTGCTCGATGCCGGGTTCGTCCAACCGGAGGTGCGGGAGTTGGACCTCACGCTCGTGCTTCGTGCTCCCAATACACCTTTTCATGCACTCCTGCGTGGTGGCGTGCGGGTTTCCGCGTTGCTACACGCGCAGACGCCGGCCGCGCTCGCGTCTATTGAACGGGCCGTCGCACACGAGGCGCAGGCGTATCGCAGCGATACGGGGGACCTCAGGCTTCCGATGAGCTGCGTTCTGGCTTCCGCACTCAAGCCTTAGGGCGAGCGGGTTGACTCAACTCAACTAGACCGTCGCGGCGAGCTTGAATTCATCGAACCTGGCTACTGGTGGCGATAGTTCCTGGACTTCCAGACGGTCCACCAGAGCTGCATGCGCACCGTCAACCAGCCAATCGCAGATTCGCTCGAGTTCTTCAGCGGGTCCTTGCAACACAGCCTCGACCGAACCGTCCATCCGGTTGCGCACCCAACCCATGATGCCTCGAGCCGTGGCCTCGTTGATGCAAGCCTGCCGGTAACCCACCCCCTGCACGTGACCATATACCCTGACCAGTCTGGTCCGTAAATCGGTATCGAACTGTGGCGTCATGATGCACGTAACTCCAGGTCGGATAAGACGCAGCGCAATTGCCTCTGGTCGCTGTCGCTGTCAGTCCGGAAGCAAAAGCGCTGCTCGACACGAATCGCGGGTTCGACAGTCAACCTCCGCGCACCTCGTCGGTTTCGCCTGCCGAGTCTGTCGCCTCCCAATCCGCCTTCGTCGTTGCTGCTGGCGTCACCGGCTTGATACGTGTCCACCACGCGGTATTTGCCGGTGCATGGAAGCGGAACTGCGTGCTCCATGCCGCCCAGAACTCCCGCTGTGCGGCCTGGGACGTCGGGAGAACAAAACCTAACTTCTCAGCGAGTGCCGGCAGATAAAGGTCAAACGCTGATTTGACAACGTCGCCCCAGCTTCTTGCCTCTAGAATCGCAAGCCGATACGCAATTGCCGCAATGGCGGCCGCAATCGCAGCGTTCTGAAAAAGATCCGCCAACAGGTAATTACCGGACAGTCCGTCCGCAAGCCAGATGTCAATCGCTCGCACCAAGGTAAAGATGGACGTAAAGGTACCCAGAACGACGAGTCCGACCAGAAAGTCAACTGGAGCTCTCGAATCCGCAATGATTGCCTGATAGTCCTTTGGGATGACTGCAAGAAGACGCGGCCATACGAATATGCTGTCAACCTTATAGACTTCGCTCGAGTAACCCTCGAATGCACGCAACGTGTTCCCAAAGGCCGTAGGAAGAACGAGATTTTCATGCCGGGGGAAATCACGGGCGTTCCGCTCCTGGTTGCGGTACAGCCTCGCCCTTACGGTGGCTCGGTTCGATTCAGCCTTTCTGTATTCCAACGATTCCTTTGAGGCTTTAAGCCGCTCGATTGTACTGTTCTCTGTAGCGAGTTCCGTACGGAGGCGTTCTATGAGGTCCAGCTGACGATTGCGGCGATTTCGCTCATCGCGCTTCCAGGCCTCGCGATTGAATGGCCATTTGTATCCTTCGAGAACCTGATAAAACCAGTTGTTCAATACCAACAGGATCAGCGATAGGACCCATACGATGATGAGGAAAGAGAACAGGCTTCCAACCTTGTCGCTGTCCGAGGTCGCCTTGTGTAGCAAATCGCAAAATGCCGGGATATCGGCGTTTGCCGCGAGAAAGCCTGTAAAGCCAAGCAGGGCCGGCAAAAAGAAGCCGAGGATAAATGCTTTGTCCAGCAGTTTCGATAGGCCCGAGAGCATCGGAGATTATCCCTTGGCAAGTTCAGCGACGCACTGGCGGTGGGTTGTCGTCATCTGGGTCCTGCTGCGACTGTCCCGGAAGACCTCCGAATTGAAGAGCCCGGTGAACCGCATTCAAATCGATGCTTGCCAGTTTGCTCGGCGGCATTGCTGAGCCGGAGTCGTCTACAAGATGTTGATAGAGGAAATCGACAACCGCACCGAGGGCATTGAGGGCGCTCGCGTAATCTCGTGCAATCGCCAGGTCGTGGACTTCTACGGCCCGCCTCATCACCAATTCGCGTAGTGGTTCCGGTGCTGATTCGTATTGGCGAGCAAACGCGGCGTTCCGTTTGATCTCTTCAAGCCGGTCAATCGCTTTTGAGGCACTGCGGCGGCTCTGCCCCCTGGGTACATGCGTGGCGCTGCGCCCGACCACTTTTGTCAGCAGTTCGACGATTTCACGAGATGAGTTTTCTTTCATCCTGGCTCTCCAAGGGGAAAACAAACTCGCCTCCCCGGCCCCGCCCGGGCGTCAATGCTCGAACCGTTACTCGATGTTAGTACAGCTGTTCGGTAGGAGGAAACAGTATATCGGTGCGCACGCCGCAGAAGTGTCGCGTGGACTTCGCAACAAGTGAACTATCGTCGGGTTCCTCGCTGCCTCGCACATACGGTTGGTCAAGCGAGCGGCACAGGACAATCCCTGAACGCTTGCCGAGCAATGTTCAGGAACATGCGGGCGCAATTCTCCGCAGCGAAATGTTGGTTTCGGACCGTCGCTGCCCGGTCAAAGTGTGGGGTGAGTCCCACCACCGAGTCCACGTCGCCACTGTCACGCGAGCATTCAACGCCTACGCGGCCCGTTAGCGGCGGCACGCTTGCCTGACAGCCCCTCCGTCGGCACGGTCTTTGCATCCAGAAACTGCGTCAACCGGAGATAGCCATGATGCGATGTTTTGCGGACTTCGCTCCCAAGCAAGCGCTGCGCGGCAGTGCAGCCGTACTTGCTGCCACCATACTCCTAACAGCATGCGGGACGGGAATGGCGGCATTCGCCGGACTGCTTCCGAAATCCGACGGGGTAGCGACCGCAGTGACCGCTACGCCGTTGGTCGAGCTGCAGACCACGATGACGAATCTAATCGAATCCAGTTACGAGGACATTTCCGCAACTGCTGACTAAGCTCGCCCGCAAGCTCGGCGGTGCCGCGCCGCGCCACGTGATATCACTGTCGGAACCGACATCACCGTTCATCAGGTGTTGAACACGGTTCGTCTTCAACTCTGTTCTCTGCCATTAGCTATGCTTCTCTCTGTGTCTTGCGCCCGCCGCGAAGCACAGCCACCAAACACCGGCACAGTCGCTTGCGCACGACCCAATGATCGGTCCGACAGGTACCGTTACGTCACCAGCGGGTAGGCACGGTCGCATTGATTGCGTTCAAGCAATGCCCAACACCTGGCGGGCCACCGCGTACTGCACGAACATAGGAGCGAAACGTGGCAAATATTGACTTCGAGAACCTCCGGCAGTTGTTTCCAGTCACCGACGATATTCCCGAGACCGCCCGCCTCGCGGAGCCGATTCATCAGCGCGTCTCGCTCGTCGATGGAGAACTGAAGGCATGGGATGGCGCCTGCAAGAACGTGCAGTCCCCAGTCTGCGTGCGACAAGCCTCCGGCGACGCTGAACAGGTCGTAATTGGCAGTTATCCGGTCATGGGCGAGGTCGAGAGCGATGCCGCGCTGAACGCGGCCGTGCGAGCCTACGATCACGGCCGCGGTGAGTGGCCAACGATGACAGTCGCGCAGCGCATCGGCTGCATGCAAGACTTCATTCGGCTCATGGCGGCCACGCGCCATGAGATTGTGAATCTGATCATGTGGGAAATCGGCAAGAGCCTTGCCGATTCGCAGAAGGAGTTCGACCGCACCATCAGCTATATGCAAGACACTATCTCGGCGCTCAAGGAGCTAGACAATAGCAACTCGCGCTTTGTCATCGCCGAGGGCACCATCGGCCAGATTCGCCGCACCCCGCTGGGCGTCGTACTGTGCATGGGGCCTTACAACTATCCGCTGAACGAAACGTTCGCGACGCTCATTCCCGCATTGCTGATGGGCAACACCGTCGTGTTCAAGCCGCCCCAATATGGCACGCTGTTGTTCTTTCCACTGCTCGAGGCCTTCCGCTCTGCTTTCCCGAAAGGCGTCGTCAACACGATTTATGCACCGGGTGCGGTGGTGGTGCCACACATGCTCGCCTCAGGAAAGATCGACGTGCTTGCCCTCATCGGCTCAAGCAAGGTTGCAGACCATCTGAAAAAACAGCACCCAAAGTCGCATCGGCTACGCGCCGTTCTCGGCCTTGACGCCAAAAACGCCGCGATTGTGTTGGCTGACGCCGACATAGACCTCGCCGTGAAGGAATGTCTGCTCGGTACGTTGTCGTTCAATGGTCAACGGTGCACAGCGCTCAAGATCTTGATGGTGCACCGCTCGATCGTCGATACGTTTCTTCAGCGCTTTAACGCAGCGCTCAAAAATCTCAAGGTCGGCATGCCGTGGGAACAGGGTGTGTCCATTACACCGCTGCCGGGGATGCATCGCACGGCCTACATGACTCAGGCAATTGACGATGCGAAAGCGAAAGGCGCGGCGGTCGTGAACGAAGGTGGTGGCGTGTTCTGCAAAACTCTTTTCTATCCGGCCGTGGTGTACCCCGTGAAGGAAGGGATGATGCTCTATCGTGAGGAGCAGTTCGGACCGATCATCCCAGTCGTGCCGTTCGATGACATCGATACACCACTCGAGTATGTCATCACTTCGGACCACGGTCAGCAGGTCAGCATTTTCGGCACCGACGCTGCCCAAATTGGCTCGCTGGTCGACCCGCTCGTCAATCAGGTGTGCCGCGTCAATCTCAACAGCCAGTGCCAGCGAGGCCCAGACGTCTTTCCGTTTGCCGGCCGCAAGGATTCTGCGGAAGGCACGCTATCGGTCACCGATGCGTTGCGCGCGTTCTCGATTCGCTCCATGGTCGCGGCCAAAGAGACCGACCTGAACAAGACGCTGCTCGATACGATCGTCACGAATCATCACTCGAAGTTCGTGAACACCGGTTTTATCTTTTAGCGGCTCGATGGGTACCGAGCTCGAGTCCCGGTGCGGAGGTTCAGCGCGCGATGCCGTCAAGGTCAGCGCATCGTGCGCATGGTTGAGTGAAAGGGTCCATTCGTCAGTTGGGGCGATTTCGCACGACGTCCGGCCAGTCGATGCCCGCAGAAAAGCATAGGTTTAAAAGCGACGAATATTTGCGACCTGCTCGTATTGTTCCACACCGACTACGACTCGGTACTCCTGCATCAGCCGGATGAGCGCCTGCGACGCCCTGGAAATCACACCGTAGACTTCCAGCTGCTCGGCGTGCACCAGCGCCTGCCCCAAAGTCATGGCCACGTCAGTCCCCTTATTGCAGTTGAACAGCGAGCAAATCGTTGGCGAACGCGGGCCGGGCGGAGGCGAACTCCATCAGGTCGAGGAAGCCCTCGCTGACCGCAAACTCATGCAGCGCATCATCGCCGCTGTCAGCTTTGATGCGACCGTAGCTTTCGACCATTTTCAGGTCGGTAATCAAGTACATCATCTCAACCTCTTTCTGTCTGGGAATGCCCCGAGTTGTCGCGCTCATACCTCGACGGAAAGAATGCGCCCCGTCGGGCCGTTGTCGTCTCATGCTTCGGTCCGAAGAGTACGTAGCGTGGCTTAATTCAAGCTTAAACAATGCCAACGATGAGAACGCCTCGCCGCAACGGAGATTCGGCGGCGCCCAGTCGGAAAACCTCGCGGAATAGCATTCAATCCGTCGCGAAGCGGTTGAACACTGGACGGTCGTTTGGCGGGGAGAATAAAGTGTCCTCGGGCCACTTGCTCGATGGCGGAGCAAGCGGCTGTTATTGAATGTCAGTCCGCAATCTCCGGCTCGACCAGCTTCGCCAGTTGCGCGAGCGACTCCTGCCAGCCGAGGTAACACATCTCGACCGGAATCATCTCGGGGATGCCTTCCTGCACGATGTTCAGTTCGGTCCCGCACGACACCTGCCGCAACGAAACGGTCGTGTGCATCTGACCGGGCAGATTCGGGTCGTCGAAATGGTCCGAATAGCGGATCTTTTCGAACGGCACCAGTTCGATGTACTCGCCGCCGAACGAGTGCCCCTTGCCCGAGCCGAAGTTATGAAACGACATCCTGTAGGTGCCGCCGACGCGCGCATCCATCTGATGCACGTCGCAGGTGAAGCCATACGGCGGTAGCCATTTCGCCATCGCGGCGGGTTCGAGGAATGCGCGATAGATACGCTCGGGCGTCGTGCGCAAAACACGGTGGAATTTGACGGTTCCGGTAGCCATGATGAGTATGCCTTTAACTGGAGGGGTTGAACATACTGTCACGACGCGCCCGCGTTGCGGGAATCGACACGCACGAGACCAGGCAAAACCCGTAGACGGTTGACACTCGTTTAGCAGATGTATCGCCCCTTACGGACTGCGTTGCGGTCGAAGCGTCCCCGGTCGCCATAGCGTCCCCGTCCTTTTTAGATGATCGATGATTGCAACGCATCAGGGACCGCCGGCCTACGCCGGCCATTGAAGTCCGGATGCATGGCTGCAATCGTTACCTTCAATCCGTTGCAAATGAGAACTTGGCAAGCCGAGGGCGTCCATGCATGGTGTATAGGCAACTTGATGAGCAGGGACTTCAGGCGGCGAGTTTCTGCTGAACCGGTTGATCGTCTTTCACCGGTTCGCCATCCCTGAAGGCAATGCCTTCCAGCAACAGCTTGATCTTTTCACGCGGCGCCAGGCTTTCTCGGCTTCCTCGATCAGCTTGAATGCCAGACCAAGGAAGGTGGGTCGCGACACACAGTTGCGCGTGCGCGTCGTACGGTGTCGCACCGTCGCGAACGTCGACTCAATCGCATTCGTGGTCCGCAAATGCTGCCAGTGCTCAGCCGGGAAGTCGTAAAACGCCAGCAGGCTTTCCCGGTCCTTCTTCAACGTTTCCGTTGCCTTCGGATATTTCGCCGCGTAGACCGTCACGAAACGATCAAACGCGCCTTCCATTCGCCATTCGAGGTCTTTGCCCCAACACTTGCTTCAGCAGTTCAACCTCAAGGCTCTAAACATTAACCCCGCCGTTGCGCTTCGACCTTGAAACCGCCGTTTACGTACGGCCATAAAACATAATTCGTATTACATATAGGCAATACCCGCTGAATGATGGCCGAAACTGACGGTGTGATGCGCCCCCGAGAGCACCCGTGTCCCACTATCCTCATCCTCATGGCAGCGTTGTGCAGCACAGCATTCGAAGACCTCCACATCTCGAATCGGGGAAAAAGATGCAAACGTTCGATGTGTTGACTTATGTTGCTCATACCTTGCGTGCGGGAGAGCGCGTAGGTGTTGCCTCTATTCTCTGCGTCGCCGTCGAGATAATGCTGCCGTATGGCAAGGTGTCGTTTGCATCACGCGCGCGCGGCATTCTGTTTCACATTTGTTATTTGTTTATAGGTGGGCTTTTCTTCGAACTTTATCATTCTGTGATCGTCGCACTGCATATCCGACCGCTTTTCTCGATATCGCTTGACGGCGTATTGGATTCGCCGCGGCCAGTCTGGCGCGCCACCAGCATCGCCCTTGCTATCGCTGGGGCGATACTGATTGGTGATTTGCTGTACTACTGGTTCCATCGCGCGCAGCATACGTTCGGTTTCTTATGGCGGTTCCACCAGGTCCACCATTCGATTCGCGAGATGAATGTGTGGAACTGCAATATGCATGTATCGGAGGAGTTGCTCCGTCCCCTCGTTGTCACGCTTCCAATGGCACTACTGATCGACTTCCATCCTCCATTCCTATGGTCGTTGATTGGCATGGTGATACTCATTCAGGGCACCTTCGAGCACGCCGATACACGCATCAGCTTTGGCCCGATTTCCTATCTGTTCCCAGACAATCGATTTCATCGAATTCATCATTCAGTCGAGTTGCGCCATTACAACCGAAATTTCGCTGCAGTCGTGACCTTATGGGACGTATTGTTTGGGACCGCACACTTCCCGAAGAAAGGCGAATGGCCCGAGGTCGGTCTTGACTACACTGATGAGCCTGACGGTCTGGTTGATTATCTGCTGATGCCATTCACCGTCAGGCTACCCGCCACCGCTGTACAAGACCCATCCCCACGGAGGACGGAGTGATGTCCCCACTCGCAACGACACTCGGATCGCGGCTTGCCGATGCGAAAAACAGGCCATCGGGTTTCGACTACATGCGTCTCGTGCTCGCCGTCCTCGTGGTCGCGAGCCACACCATTAACGTCTGTTATGGTCACAAGTTCACTCAAGCGGTATGGTCCGGGCCTGCACGAGCACCGCTCGCGCTAATCTTGCCAATGTTCTTCGCTCTGAGCGGTTTCCTGGTTGCCGGCAGCTTCGAACGTTGCCGCACGATCGTTTCCTTCTGCGGGCTGCGGGTACTGCGGCTGCTACCCGCATTGGCGGTCGACACGCTGATCGCCGCATTGCTGATCGGGCCGTTCTTTACCATGCTTCCACTTCATCAATATTTCACTGATCCCGAGTTCCGGGCGTACTTCCTGAACATTCTCGGAGACGTCCATTTCGCGCTGCCAGGTATGTTCGCCAACAATCCTTGGCCGGATGCAATCAATCAGCAATTGTGGACGTTACCGTTCGAACTAGCCTGTTACGTCGCATTGACTATTGCGTCGTATGCCGGCATGGCACAACGACCGCATCTTTTACTCGCCGCATCGATTGGTGCGAACGTCTTACTCGTTGCGCTTGCGCACCGTTCCGGTTCGGCTGGTATGACCGTACACGGACCGATGCTCGTTCTCTGTTTCTTCTATGGCGTTTGCGCGTACCAGTTCCGCAACCGGATCGTCTGGAGTTCATGGCTCTGTATGCTATCTGGCCTCGTCGCAGTGATTTGCCTATCCGTTCGCGGCGCGGATTACTTCGCGGCGCTGCCCGCCGCCTATCTGACCGTCTTTCTCGGACTCACGCAACCAAGACGCCACCGCTTTGTCGCAAGCGGTGACTACTCATACGGCATCTTTCTTTACGGTTTCCCGATACAGCAATCTGTGGCCGCGATGCTTGCCCCGGCCGCCCTCACCTGGTACGTTCATTTTCCGATTTCCCTCGCCCTCACACTTCTCTTTGCAATGATGTCGTGGCATGGCGTCGAAAAGCGTGCCCTGAAACTGCGCGGCTTGCTGGACCGTGTCGAAACCGGTGCGTTGCATATTGCCGCCGCCGTACCGGGGGGGCGATATCTCGTACCGGCGCCCGCGGTCCGAATCACGAAGTCGCCGACCCTCGAATGATCGTCAGAAGGCGGGGAGAGGCAGCCGCAGAGATTCAATCTCGCGCAATTCGTAGCGGCGCTGCGGGGCGTCTTTGCTCATCAAGGTCAGATACGGAGCAGCGAAATACCACTCTTCATCCAATACATCCGTTGGGTAGGGCCCGCGTTTTTTCGAAGTTCATAACACGCATCTAAGATGGGTGGTTCCCGTCAGAGCCACAAAGGAAGGTCATGGGCATCGACTCGACACATCAAACCGCCATCAAAGCTTTCGTGTTCGATGTCTTCGGAACCGTGGTTGACTGGCGAAGCGGCGTCGCGCGCGAAGCGCAACCGTTTCTGCAGCGGCACGCGCCGAATCTCGACGCATCCGACTTCGCGGACGCATGGCGACGCGAGTATTCGCCCGCGATGGAAGAAGTGCGTAGCGGACGCAGACCGTATGTGCGTCTCGACGTGCTGCACCGGGAAAACCTCGTCAAAGTGCTGGCGCGTTTCGGCATCGCCAACGTTCCCGAACCGGAAATCGATGAGTTGAACCTGGCCTGGCATCGGCTGGACCCCTGGCCCGATGCCGTCGACGCATTGCGGCGCCTGAAGGCGCGCTTCATCATCGCACCGCTATCCAACGGCAACATTCGCCTGATGGTGGACATGGCAAAGCGTGCCGCTCTGCCTTGGGATGCCATTCTCGGTGCCGAAGTCGTCCGCGCTTATAAACCCTCGCCGCTGGTCTATAGCGAAACGGCGGAAATTCTCGGCATTGCGCGACGCGAATTATGCCTCGTGGCCGCGCATAACAACGATCTCGCCGCTGCCCGGCGCGTCGGCTTGAGCACCGCGTTCGTCGTGCGGCCCACCGAGCATGGCCCTCAACAGGCGAGCGATCTGAAGGCGGACGAGGCGTGGGACTTCATCGTCGACGATCTGCACGAACTCGCGACGCAACTAGGCTGCGCGCGCTGACGCAAACCCACGCAAGGCGACGTACTGCAACAGCATGATCGTCTTGCCGTCGACGATTTCCCCTGCGTCGACCGCTCGCAACGCGGCTTGCAACTGCATTTCGATCACCTCGAGATCTTCCCCTTCATCCTCGACGCCGCCGCCGTCGTTGACCCGCATCGACGCGTCGTACTCGCCGACATAGAAGTAGAGCTTTTCGGTTACGGATCCCGGGCTCATGTAGGCCTCGAAAATCTTGTGGACCTGACCCACGCGATACCCCGTTTCCTCCTCGACTTCGAGCCGGATGCGTTCTTCCGGCGAAGCGTTGTCGAGCAACCCGCCCGGCGCTTCGATCATCATGCCGTCGTGACCGTTCACGAACGCGGGCATGCGGAATTGTCGCGTGAGTATCACGTTGCCGGTGCGCGGACTGTGCAGCAGGATCGTCGCGCCGTTGCCGCGATCGTAGGTCTCGCGGTTCTGCCGCTGCCATGTGCCATCGCGACGCAGGAAGTCGAACGTCACCTTCTTCAGCGTGTACCAGTCGTCGGATAGCAAGGTCGTTCCGACGATGCGAACCCGGTCTTTCGTTGCGGTCATGGCGCCTCCTGTCGACCATGGACAATGATTCATGGTATCGTGCAACTTCGTGCAATTTCAAGATATTTCGTGCAATGCAATGTTGACGACCCAACGCAAGAAAGCGATCCTCGACGAACTCGCGCGCAACGGGCAGGTCCTGGCAGGCGAGCTGAGCGCGGCGTTTGGCGTGTCGGAAGACACGATCCGCCGCGATCTACGCGAACTGGCCGCGCAGGGGCGCTTGCAGCGCGTCCACGGCGGCGCGTTGCCCGCGTCGGCGGCGCTCGCGTCATTCGAGCAGCGTCAGGACATCGAGACGCTCGCCAAGCGGCGCATCGCTCGGCGAGCGGTCGAACTGATCGCGCCGGGGCAAACCGTGATCGTCGACGGCGGCACCACGTCGGCGCTATTGGTCCAGGCGCTGCCGTCCGATTTGCACGCGACCATCGTCACGCATAGTCCGAGCGTCGCCACGGCGCTTGCCGCGCATCCTTGTGTCGAGGTGATCCTGATTGGCGGCCGGCTTTACAAACATTCGATCGTGGCCGTCGGCGCCGCGGCGATGGAAGGCATTTCGCGCATCCATGCCGACCTGTACTTCATGGGGGTGACCGGCGTGCATCCCAGCGCTGGGCTGAGCACCGGTGACTTCGAGGAAGCCGCGATCAAGCGCGCGCTCGCCGCGCGGGCGGCGGAAACGGTCGTGCTCGCGTCATCGTCGAAACTGAACGCCGCATCGCGGTTCGTGATCGGCGAGATCAAACTCGCGCAGACCATCGTGGTCGAGAAGAAGACCCGCGCGGAATTGACGAAGCCGATCGAAGCGGCTGGGGTGACTGTGGTGAGAGCGTAGGGGTGGCGCGCCATGGATCACGCGTCCGTCGGGCGTACGCCGCCCGATCACACCCGCGCATGACGGATAGACATAGAAGGCGCCGGTCGGACGAGGACAATAGAGTCCATCGATCGCATTCGGTCTATCCACCACGAGATCGCGCCGTTGCGATTTTTCGAAGCCGGAGTTTCATCCGCGCGCGGCCGCTTCCGAACAAAGATCAAACAGGCGACTTTTGAAGTGCTAGGATGACGCGCGCAACCCGGCTTGTTCCACGAAGCGACACTGCCGGGTTGCCGACACGATGGTGAAATCGTTGCGTTGTGCAGCCTGATACTCAAGTACAGAGGAGACACTCAATGAAACTTTCGAAGCTGCTTATAAACGCGTTGGCGCTCTCGGCTCTCAGCTTTACCGCGGTCGCGGCTCATGCCGAAGATCTGCTCGACTCGGTCAAACAGGCCGGAGTCCTGAAGATCGGTCTCGAAGGCACCTATCCGCCGTTCGACTCGCGCAACAAGGACGGCGAGCTCGAAGGCTTCGACGTCGATGTCGCGAAAGCCGTGGCGGCGAAGCTCGGCGTAAAGCCGGTATTCATTCCGACCGAGTGGAGCGGCATTATCGCGGCGCTGCAAAGCGGCAAATTCGACGTGATCGTCAATCAGGTCACCATTACCCCGCAACGCAAACAGGTTCTTGATTTCAGCCAGCCGTACACGTACTCGGCCGCGCAGCTGATCCAACGGGCGGACGACAAGCGTGAGTTCAAATCGCTCGACGAATTCAAGGGCGACAAGAAGATCGGCGTGACGCTCGGCACCAACTACGACCAGATGGCGCGCGCGGTACCTGGCATCAACGTGCAAACTTATCCGGGTGCGCCCGAGAAACTGCGCGATCTCGCCGCCAGGCGTATCGATGCGACGATCGACGACCGGCTGATGCTGCCGTACATCATCAAGAACTCGCAGTTGCCGTTGCGTACGGGCGCGGTGCTGAAAGGCGCCGAGCAGGAAATGGGCATCCCGTTCCGCAAGGACAATCCGAAGTTCGCGAAAGCACTCGACGACGCGCTGACCCAAATGAAGCAGGACGGCACGCTCAAGAAGATCTCGATGCACTGGTTCGGCACGGACGTGACTCAGCCTATCGCGCAGTAATTTTCTCGTTGTTCTCGCGTACCCGCGCCGACCTGCCGAATGGTCGACGCGGGTACGCCGCTTGCTCGCTGAGCGGTTTCTGCCGCGCAATCGCTCGCGATCAACGCTTCCATTGCTTCGAATCACGAAGCAAGCGCGGATACGCCATTACGCGCACCTTCTCCCTCGTTCATCACGTTTCATTCTTCATGCTGATGCATGCACGCTCTGCTGCGCCGCAGTTGCCTGATGCTTCGAAAGCGTGCGATGCTTTCGGAGCCATTGATCCGGCCACCTCGTGTCGGACTCGCATGTCGCCGGGAGACGACCGCGAATGGCACGCGATGAGACCAGTGAAATGCCCACAACCTTGGAGGCATCATGAGCATTCAATCACTGTCTCGCAGCCGCAACGCATCAACCGCCCATCTCTTCCCCAGCTCAAGTAAGTACTTCGTGCCGCGGCGTTCGCCGATCACGCTCGGCGTCGCCTGCATCGCCTCGCTCGTCTTCTCATCCGCGAGCTGTCTGGCCGATACCCAGGTGGGCGCCACGCTGCCGCCGGCGCCCGACATTCTGTACGGCGATCTGTTCGTCGCCGTGCAAACCGCGCAGATCTTCGCCGACCAGAAGACGTTCGTCGACGCGACGCCGAATGGCAATCCCGCCGCGATCGTCCAGCTATACGAAACGCAGAAGAACCAGCCCGGCTTTTCGCTGCAGAAATTCGTCAGCCAGTACTTCACGCCGCCGCCCGATCAGAGCATCACGCCGCCGCCGAACCAGAGTCTGCGCGAGCACATCGACTGGCTCTGGGACGGCCTCACGCGCACGACGACGAGCGCGCCCGACTACAGTTCGCTGATCCCGCTGCCCAAACCATACGTCGTGCCGGGCGGCCGCTTTCGCGAAGGCTACTACTGGGATACCTATTTCACGATGCTGGGGCTGCAGGAGTCCGGGCGTGAAGATCTCGTCGACGATATGCTCGACAACTTCGCGTACATGATCGACACGTTCGGCCACATACCGAACGGCAATCGCACGTACTATCTGAGCCGCTCGCAGCCGCCGTTCTACTCGTATATGGTGGAGCTCGCGGCGCAAAAGGAAGGCAACAAGGTTTATCAGAAGTACCTGCCTGTGCTGCGCAAGGAGTACGCGTACTGGATGCAAGGCTCGTCCAGCACGCCGCGCGGCGGCGCTACGCGCAATGTGGTCGTGCTCAACGATGGCACCGTGCTCAACCGCTACTGGGACGATCTGGACACGCCGCGCGACGAGTCGTACCTCGAGGACGTCCAGACCGCGCAGGCGAGCGGCCGACCGGCCAACCAGGTCTACCGCGATCTGCGCGCGACCGCCGAAAGCGGCTGGGATTTCAGCTCACGCTGGTTCGGCGACAACCAGACGCTCGCAACGGTACGCACGACATCGATCATCCCGGTCGATCTGAACAGCCTGTTGTTCCATCTGGAGACGACGATCGCGCGCGGCTGCTCGGAGACACGCGACTTCCGTTGCGTCGCGCAGTTCATCGGCTACGCGGCGCGGCGCGCGGAAGGCATCAACCGCTATCTGTGGAATCGCAACGGCTACTACGGCGACTACGACTGGCAACTCGGCAAGTCGCGCGACAACCAGACACCGGCGATGCTGTATCCGCTGATGGCCGGCGTGGCGTGGCCCGATCGCGCGTGGAAGACCGCCCAGACCGTGCAGAATGTGCTGCTCAAGCAGGGCGGCCTCACGACGTCGACCTATAACACCACGCAGCAATGGGACGCGCCGAACGGCTGGGCGCCGTTGCACTGGATCGCGATTCAGGGCCTCAAGCGCTACGGACGCGCCGACCTCGCGCAACCGATCGGCACGCGCTTTCTCGCGGACGTCGAGAACGTCTACAACACGCAGCACAAGCTCGTCGAGAAGTACGTCGTGGAAGGCGCGGGCGAAGGCGGCGGCGGGGGTGGCGAGTATCCGCTGCAGGACGGCTTCGGGTGGACCAATGGCGTAACGTTGATGCTGCTCGATCTGTATGGCAATGGGCAGTGAGTCCCCGCGGCATCGTCAAGCGAGTGTCGTGCGGCTAGTCCCAATGGAAGCAGAATGATCTGGCTCGCCAATATTGTTCTCGTGCTGCACGCGCTGATCGTGGTGTTTATCGTCGGCGGACTATTCGCCATCTGGATCGCCCACGGTTTGGGACTCCCGTGGGCGCGCAATCGCACATTCCGGACGGTACATGTTCTCGCCATCGGTATCGTGGCGACCCTTGCGGTGCTCAATGTGCCGTGCCCGTTAACCATTCTGGAGGATCGTCTGCGCACGGGAACGGTCGGTCCGCAAGGCTTCATACAGCGCTGGGTCAGCGCCTTGCTGTATTACGACTTTCCGGGCTGGGTGTTTGTAGTCGCCTATGTCGCGTTCTTGCTGGCAGTGATTGTTACGTGGTACCGAATTCGGCCACGAGCGTGACGGGCGTACCGCCGCCCCGCCCGCCGAAGCGATCGACGCCGCCCGGACGGAAATTCCCGAGCCTGCTCTTTTTTTAATTCTATTGAGGACGCATTTTCACCGGTTAAATTTACCATTCAGTTATATTTATCAAACGCAATTAATTCCGACGACATAGCCACGAAAATCCGCAGTTCGTCGTCGCCATTCAATGCAATTCGGATAAATCCACCAGCGTTTTTCTGCCCCCCATGCAGCGGCGACCGCGCCAGCGCTCGATCTCAAAGCGCTACTCCCCCACAAGATCCGACTTTATTCTGAATCGCATAATTGCCGCTTGATCCTTGACAAGACCGCATTTCGCATCCTATTTTCACTCTTGCTGTAAGCATCGGAAAGATTCAATTTTAAATTTCTCTTGAAATGTCGAGATAAATCGACAGGGAATCCCTTTATCCATTCAATTAGTAATTTCAGAAAGCGAATGGAAATATTAATGAAAGTATTTTGAATTAATGCATTGCGAAAAGCTGTCCATGCAACCGCTGCGTGCCATCGAGTGCGGTGCGGGTTATTCGATCTCCAATGCGCGCGACCGGCGAAAAGCGGCCTTTGTGTAGCGGTATCACTCACCAGGGAACGAGATGAAACCAGACAGAAGGAGTACCGACGATGGTCGCGTCCGTCGTCATGGCCGGCTCGCCGCGCTAAGCGCGCTGACACTCGGAATCGTTATGCTCGCCGGATGCGGCGGCAGCGACGGAGGTTCGTCGGCGTCGACGGTACCAAGCGGCATGGCGCAGGTCGCCAATCAGGCGCAAGCGGCGTCGGCGCCGCAGACGCCATCCGCCAATCAGCCCTACACCGATCTCACCACCTATTCGACGAGTGCGACGTCCGGGATAGCCGCGTCGCTGGTCGCGGAGAAAGCGGCGATCATGCATTACCAATGGACGTCCGGCAGCACCACCGTCAATTACACGACGACCACCGGCCACCTGACCGCAATGGATCTGACGAGCGGCGCACCCGAAGCGACGATGTCCTACGTGGCCTACACGGCGCCGAGCACGAATGGCAAACCGCGCCCCGTTACGTTCGTCTATAACGGCGGGCCGGGTTCTTCGTCGATCTGGCTGCGTCTCGGATCGTTCGCGCCGACGCGCGTCGCGACCACCGATCCGCTGCTGAACGGCACCAGCTGGCCGAACTATCCGCTTGTGAACAACACCGAGAGCCTGATCGACACGACCGATCTCGTGTTCATCGATCCGCCGGGCACGGGCCTCTCCGAAGCGATCCTGCCGAACACGAACCAGACCTACTGGAGCACCGATGCCGACGCGAACATCATGCGCGACTTCATCATCCGCTACCTGACGGTCAATTCACGCAGCAGCTCGCCGATCTATCTGTACGGCGAATCGTACGGCACGCCTCGCACCGACATACTCGCGCTCGCGCTGGAATCGGCCGGCGTGCAACTGACGGGGATCACGCTGCAGTCTTCGATCCTGAACTACTTCGCGGATGCGATCGAGGCGGTGGCAATCACGGGTTCGCCCGACCAGCTCGCGCTCGAAACCGATACATTGAGCGGCTACATGCCTGGCTATGCCGAGGTCGCGGCGTACTACGACCAGGTATCGCCAGCGCCAATGAGTCAGGCGACCTACGCGCTTCGCAGCGAGGCGTTCGTGACCGCCAACTACAACCTGTTCAAGAATTATTCGCTGTACTGGACCTTGAGCCAGCTCGGCGCGCCCACCTACGCGGGACCGCCGAACTTCCCGCCGACGTGGCTGGAGAAGTTCTGGGACGCCGAATCCGGTCTCACGTTGCAGGCGATGCAGGGCTACTTCAACATCAATCCGTTCAACCTCACGCTGGTGCCAGGCTCGACGATAGGCCGCTACGATGGTCGCGTGTCGTTGCCCAACTCGGACTCGCGTCTGCAGAGCGACGGCGACCCGTCGGACATCCTGATCTCACTGCCATTCACCAATGCATTGGCGACACAGATGCCGGATTACCTCGGCTACACGGCGCCGAACGCGGCGTACATGCCGCTGAACGACGCAATCATCGAGGTGTGGGATTTCTCGCACGGCGGCCAGCCGCTGCCCGACACGATCCCCGATCTGCTCGGCGCGCTAAAGCTGAATCCGCAACTGAAGGTGCTGGCGGAAAACGGCTTCCACGATCTCGCCACGCCGTTCTTCAATACCGAGAAGCAGCTCGCGCGGCTCAAGACGGTCCAGGGTCTCAACCCGAATCTGCGGGTCAACTTCTTCCAGGGCGGACATATGATTTATCTGGATGACGTGGCGCGCCCGCAGATGAAGGCGGATCTCGCGGCCTTCTATGGCGGCACGCCGATAGCGGGCGCGCTGACGCTCGCGACGCTGCCTCAGCCGTGGGCCGACGAAGCGTCAGCCGCCACGCCGACGAGCGAGGCGCTCGCCGCGGCCGCGCCCTGATCGATGGTGGTTTCGCTTCGCGCGAAACCCTCTGACTACTTTTTATGGCGAATGATCATGTCTTCAATCGATATCTTGCGACGTACTCTGGCGTTGATCGTCCTCGGTGTGATCGTCGGCAGTGCGCATGCGTTGCCGCCCCAGCCGGTGGCGCCCGTGACGCTACCCAACGGCGGACACGGCGTGGACGGTCCGTTCTTTCCTCATAACCGTGCCAACGCGGTCGCGCCGACCACCGGCTCGACGCTGCAGCAGCAGGCTCAGCAGCGCGTGGAGAGCAGACTGGGCGCGAAATCGGTGCTCAGCAACGGCTCGTCGATCACCAAGGCCCAGGCGCAAAGCAATGGGCTCGGCTATATCGCCAGGCATTTTGACGAGATCGATACCGCGCATTCGGGCCGCGTGACGTTGAACGACGTTCGGCAGTATCTGCAGCAGCATCAGCAGTGAGAGTCCGGTAGTCCAGTGGTCCGGGATGACGGCGGGCGGTGCGTCGCGATCGTGCGACGCACCGCCGGCCTTATGCGGCTGCGCGCCGCGCCCGCGCGCGGCGGATCGCTCACGCTCACTTGCCGGTTGCCGCCTGGATCATCTTCCATCCATTGCCCGCCGGATCGCGAAAGCCCGCATCGACGCTGCCAAAACGATCCACCGGCTCCTGCGTGAATTCCACGCCGCGCGCCTTCAATTGCTCGTAGCTCGCGCGACAGTCGGCAACGGACAGCACCAATGGCGGCATCGCCCCCTTCGCAACCATCGCGCGCAGCGTTTGCGCGGTCGCTTCATCGTGGACCGGGGGCCCCGGCGCGAACAGTCCCAACTGGAAAGTCGGCTGTTCCGGGTGCTGGACCGTGAGCCAGCGGTAAGCACCGTTGCGCACGTCGGTGTGGACGCGAAAGCCGAGTTTGTCGACGTAGAACGAAAGCGCCGCATCCTGATCGTCGACGTACAAACCGACCACATTGATACCCTGATTCATAACTCCTCCCTCGCTGGTTGAGGGTTCGACTGTATCGCTGGCCACGCGGCGGCGCTTCTCCAAAACTGCGATCGGCAGGTTCGGGCGTTTGCCCGGCCTTCGGCACGCTGGCGCGCCGGTTTCGGCGACGACCGCGCGAATCTCGTCCTCCGAGTAACCGAGCGCGCCGATCGGATCGGTCGGCCACGCGACGCCGCCGGAGGCCGCGAGACGCTAAAGCGCTTCGCAAAGGCAGCGGGGCATCGGCATCGCGGCGCTCGCGCGTCGAACGCGAGCGCTGCGTCCCTTCTGATCGTCGACGTGCGCGCCGACCACATCGATACCCTCATTCACGAAGTCTCGCTGGTAGGAGGCTCGACAGTGTCGCCGACCACGCGGCGGCGCTTTTCCAGAACTGCGGTCGTCAGATCGGGGCGTTGCGCGGCCTTCAGCACGCAGGCGGGCACGCGATCGAGTTCAGCGTGGTTGGCGCGTGCCTGCACGCGCATCTCGCTCGGGCTCAGGCCGGTAATGTCGCGAAAGACGCGGCCGAACGTGCCGAGGCTTTCCCAGCCGGTCGCGAACGCGATGTCGGTGATGCCGAGGTCGGTATCGCGCAGCAGTGTGGTGGCCTGCTCGATACGCCGCGTCAGCAGATAACGGTGTGGCGGCACGCCGAAGGCCCGCTTGAACGAACGCGCGAAGTGCGCCTCCGACACGCCGCTGACTTCAGCCAAGCGCCGCACCGGCCAGGCTTCGTGCGAGGCCGCATCGATGCGGTCTTTCGCACGCAGCAGGCGACGCAGCAGCGCCGGGTCTTCGAGTGCTTCGGCGCCGCCCGAGACGGGGGTCGGCGGGACTGCAGGGTCGTGTGAGCCGGGCATATGTTCGCGTTAGAACCGATAGCCGATGCCCGGCCGCCGCCGCGCCAAGAACGATCGCGGCCACGAGGAGCGTCCAGGCAGGCTTTGTCATCGAGCGGCAGGCCTCGTGTTGATGGAACGACGCACAAGCTGCGGCCCCTGGCCCTGACCGCAACCCGAGGCCATTGTTGCACGGCTTTGCGTGAACCTCGCGTCAAAGGCCGATCGAAAATTTTTCGATTTATAAGAGATGGCAACGGTGCTGTGGACGATACCGCGAGAACACCGACGCGTTCGACCCGGGTTCGGCCTCGAAGGCGGTCACGCAGGCGCTGGCGACCAGCAGCACCACGACTTCGTCGGCCAGCAAGATCGCGTTCGACGGCTACCTGAAGAACGTCGTGTTCGCCTACAACTACATCAGCACCGGCGACGACCGGCCAGACGTGGTCGGGTTCTTCGCAGTAAGCAGCAAGCGTTAAACGCTGATGGCAACAGCGTGCGGCGGCGGCAAGCCGCACGCGTCGAGATAGACGTGTTTCATTCGCCGGGTCGATCATATGTCCGCCATGGTGGGCGCTTCACGCGGTCTGTTCGGTCTTGCCGTAAGTGAGCCGGCCGTTTTTCGACAGCAGCACCGCCACCGGCCGCGTCATTTCGAACTCGGAGAAAATGATCGTCATGCTGGCGGTGATCGGCACCGCGAGAAAGGCGCCCGGCACGCCCCACAAAGCCGACCACACGGCCATGCTCGCGAGAATCGCGAACGGGCTCAGGTTCAGGGAGTTGCCCGTCAGATACGGATCGAGAATATTGCCGATCACGAAGTGAATCGCGGTCAGCGACACCAGCACGACCAGGATCGAATTCAGGTCGCCGAACTGCAGCACCGACATCAGCACCGGGAACACGATCGCGAGCACCGAGCCGATATAGGGCACGTAGTTCAGCAGCGCGGTCAGTATCGCCCACAGCCCGGCGAACTCGAGGCCGACGCTGCGCATCGCGAGCCAGCAGATCCCGCCTAGCAGCACGCCGAGGAACGTCTTCAGCGCGAGATAGGCGCCAATGCGCCGGTTGATGTCGGTGACCACGCCCCGGATGCGCGCCGCGTTGGTCGAATTGGCGGTCATGTTCGTCAGCTTGTCGCCGAACGTCCGGCGCTCGACCAGCAGAAAACTCGCATACAGCACGATCACGAACAGGTCGATGATCACCGACGACAGCGACGCCAGCATGCCGGTCACCATCGCCTGAATATTCAACTGTGTGAGCATGTTCCGCCGCAGCGATTCCCACGTCGGCTCGCTTTCGAGGTGCAGCAGCGTCGAAATCTTGTGGATCATCAGCAGGACCGAGTCCTGGTAGCGCGGCGCGAGCGCGACGAGCGCGTCGTAGTTCTCGACGAGCATGTCGACCGCGAAGAAGATCGCGGCGCCGATCAGGAACATCGAGAGTCCGTAGCGCAACTGGACCGGCAGCCGCGGGCCGATCACCGGAATGCGTTGCAGCAGCCGCGTGAAGTCGACCACCACGTATACCGCGATCGCGCCGAACACGATCGGCACGAAAACCGCGCGCCCGATATACAGCACCCAGCCCACAATCAGCAGCAGCACCACTACATATACGGACGCTTGCAATCTGTCGGTCATTGGTCAGTGCTCCATGAATCCGCAAACAGGTGCGCCAGAGAGTCACCCCAAGGTCACCCGAGGACGACGGCGATGGCCGGGCACGCGCCCGCCGTGCGATCCCCTTACCAGCCGGTCGCGCGATGGACAGCACTGATCTTCGCACAGAACGATGACAGCTCACATAAAAAGCGCGCCAGATCGCTCCGCCGGCAAACTCCGGGTCGACACCTCCAAATGCGCCAGCAGAATGTCGCGAAACGTCGTGATGCGCCGGATTCGCTCGTGAAACCCATCTGCTACGCTGCCCTAATCGGTTTCGATCTCCTGACGTGATCCGAAGCGAGCGCCTGCGTCACGCGGTGGCAGCGCACGGCCGAATCCATGCAGCGAAGCCGCGCCGCGCGTGCCCGTGCGATGTCCGCGCTATATCTGTGCGTGATGTCCGATTGCACGCATCCTCTCACCTCACGACATGGGAGTACGAGATGCTGCAACGGCTGGGGTCGCGATTCGTCGCAGTGGGTCTGATGTGGACATTGTCCGCTTGTGGCGGTGGTGGGGGCGGCAGCGGCGCCGACCCGGCCAGCACCGGCTCGAACGGCGCGGCTGGCGCGACCATGCCAGCATCGAGTCCCGCGCCCGCGTCGAGTCCGACACCGGCATCTAGCCCGACCCCCGCGTCGAGCCCGTCGAGCGCATCCGACGCGAGCGCCACGACACCGAAGCTCGCCGCCGCGACGCCGATCATCGACGGCACGACACTCGGCGCCGCCATCTGGCCCGCGGGCGTCACGGCTTCGGGCGGAACCGGTCAGCCCGTCAGCGGACTGAACTGCGGGTTGCGTAGTACCGCGTACACATACGCGCATCTGTCGATCTACCAGAACGGGCAACTCCTGACGCTGCCACCCAACATCGGCATGGTCGAGCCGACCCTGACCACGCCAACTGGCTGCGCATATCCGGTGCACACGGTCGATTCGAGCGGCAAGATCCATATGGACGCGACGACCGGCGCGACCTATACGCTCGGCCAGTTCTTCTCGATCTGGGGCGAGACGCTGAGTGCGTCGAACGTGGCGGGATTGACCGCCTCGCCAATCGCGATCTACGTGAACGACGGCGGCACGCTCACGCAATATACGGGCGACCCCGCGAGCCTCGTGCTGAAGCCGCACACCGAAATCACGGTCATGGTCGGCACGCCTGTCACCCAAGTGCCCACCTACACCTGGACCGATCCGCCGCCGTTCGACCCGAACCCGATCACGCTCGTCTTCGGAGGCGTGGTCGGCTCGTCGTTCTGGCCGAACGGCACGACCTCGACGGGCGGCACCGGCACGCCGGTCGACGGCCTGACCTGCGCGCCGGACATGAGCGTGCTGTACCACGTGCACGCGCACCTCGCGATCATCAAGGACGGGCAGTGGCTCGCGTTGCCGATGAACGTCGGCATCCTGTCGCAATGCACGTATGAGATGCATACGCACGACAACACCGGCATCATCCATATCGAAGCGCCGAACCTCAAGACCTATACGCTCGGCGAGTTCTTCGATATCTGGGGCGAGCCGCTGACGAACACGAACGTCGCGGGCATCATGGGCGACGTGGTCGCGTATATCAACGACAACGGCGATTCGCGCCGCTATATGGGCGACTTGCGCAGTATCGAGCTGACGTCGTTGCGCGACATCACGCTGCAAATCGGTACGCCGCCGGTAAGCACGTTGGCGACGTATTCGTGGTACGAACCGCAGTGACGTCGGCCGGAGGCCGCGTCACTTCGCCATGGCGCGGCTTCAACGCGACGTACCCGAATGCCCGATACCGCCCGGCCCGCGCGGCACGATGCCCGCGACGGAGCGCGGCGCCGCGTTCGCGACCAGAATCATCGCCGCGCCGGCGAGACCGCTCGCCACGTGCTTCAACGCATGGCCGGCGATCACGTGATGCGTCAGCTCCCATATCTGCCAATCGAGGCTTTCGAAAATCTTCGCGACCCCGTAGAAGACGATCACGAGCGTCCATGCGATCACGCCGTCCACCTTGCGCGTGAGCGTCAGGCCGACGATCAGCATGAGCCCGCCGAACTGAAGAATCGCGTAAGGCCACAGGCTGTTGAACACGAGCCAGTAGCCGACGGTGGCGGGCGACACGACCACCATGATCAGCATCTGCGCCCAGCCGACGCGCTGTCCGCTCCACGACGTCCATAGCATGGCGAGGATGCCGGCGAACACGATGGTCATCGGCAGGCGGTCCCAGACGAGCGTCGCATCGTTCGGCGCCATGTGGTAGTAAGCCGAGCCGAACGCGGTGAAGAGCAGCCCGAGCGCGGCGACGACCATGCCGGGAAATTGCGCCGGCTGGTCGGACGCATGGCGCTGGACCCAACGCAGACAGAGCACACCGGCGATCAGAATGACGACGTTCGACAGCACGTCCGCAGCATGGTGCAGCGGCCCCAGCGAGCGTTGATCGGCGAAGTGGTGATACGAGGCCGGCTGCGCGAGCGGCCATATCATCTGCAGCGCGGTGCCCACCACGAAAAGCAGCACGCTAGCAAGCAGCAAGCGGGAGATCTTCACGTTGCTCGACTCCACAGTGGGCGAAACGCTCGAAGGCGCCGTGAACCGGACCCTTTATGACCCTTTGCGCTGACACGGAGCGGATCACGCTCGATTGCATGGAAACCATGCGGTCGATGCGCGGCCGGGTTGGCCCCCGTTCGAATTCGCGCAGCCTGCTCGTATCATCGGACAAAGCGCTTTGCGCAACAAGAGCGTCGGGCGGCGCACCGATGGGCATGCGCTCATAGTATTCTTCTCAACCAATGCAAGTTGCGTGCAAGCATGCGCGCGACACCGTCAGTACAGGCGGTCGAGCGAAGCTTTGTCGAGCAACGCCACGCGATGTTCCGATTCTGGAACCGGCCGGCTCGCGCGACCCAAACGAAGACCTGGACTCCATGCAAGCGCAGATCCACCACCCGTCGTTCCCGCACCGCCGATGGAGAGGCGCGCTGTGCGCGCTGCTGTGCGCAAGCCTGCTGGCCGGCTGCGCGCCGTTACCGTCGCTCGAGGGTCGCCAGGCGTCGCATGCGTTGTCGCCCGCGGTGGCGGCCACCACGGATCTCGGTCGCGCGGTCGCGCCCGAGCTGGCCGCGCACGCGGGGCTGGCGGGCATTTATCCGCTGGCGGATGCGCATGTCGCGTTTGCCGCGCGCATGGACCTGATCCGTTCCGCGCAACGCACGCTCGACATCCAGTACTACATCTGGCGCGACGATCTGACCGGCACGCTGCTGCTCGAGCAGATCCACGAAGCGGCGGACCGGGGCGTGCGGGTGCGCCTGCTGCTCGACGATCTCGGCATCGCCTCCGCGCTCGACCCGACACTGGCGGCGCTCGACGCGCATCCGAACATCGAGGTGCGCCTGTTCAACCCGTTCGTCGTGCGCAGCCCGAAAATCCTCGGCTTCGTGACCGACTTTTCGCGCGCCAATCGACGCATGCACAACAAGTCCCTGACCGCCGACGCCACCGCGACGATCCTCGGCGGCCGCAACATCGGCGACGAGTACTTCGATGCCACCGACGGCGTCGTCTTCGCCGACCTCGACGTACTCGCGGTCGGACCGGCCGCGACCGACGTCTCGCGCGATTTCGACCGCTACTGGGCAAGCGCGTCGGCGTATCCGGTCGGGAAGATCCTGCCGCACGAGAGCGTCGATGAGCTGGCCACGCTGGAGCGTAATGCGCAGGCGATCGAGCAGGATCCTGCCGCCGCTGAGTATAAGCAAGCGCTGCGCGGCCCGCGCGTCGTGCAGAACCTGCTCGACGACAAGCTGCCACTCGACTGGGCCAAAACGAAGATGATCAGCGACGACCCCGCGAAAGGCCTCAACAACGCGCCGCCGGAAGCGCTGATTTCCCACCAGCTCCGCGAAGTGATGGGCCAGCCGACGAAGTCGCTCGACCTCGTCTCCCCGTACTTCGTGCCGGCAAACACGGGCACGCAGTATCTGAGCGGGCTCGCCGCCCAGGGCGTCGACGTGCGGGTGTTGACGAACGCGCTCGAAGCGACCGATGTCGTCGCCGTGCATTCGGGCTATATGAGGCGGCGCGTCGAGTTGCTGCAAAACGGCGTGCACCTGTATGAATTGCGGCGCGTGGCGGGCGCCACCTACAAGAAAGAACAGTCGCCGGGGCCGTTCGGCAGCTCCGGGTCGAGCTTGCATGCGAAGACTTTCATCGTGGACTCCCAGCGGGTCTTCGTCGGTTCGTTCAACTTCGATCCGCGCTCCGCGCATCTGAATACCGAGCTTGGACTCGTCATCGACAGCACCGAGCTCGCGACGCGGGTCGATCGCAAGTTTCTCGCGCTACTGCCGAGCGTCGCGTACGCGGTGCATCTCGACAAAAACGGCAAGCTGTACTGGATCGAAACCAACGGCGACGTCGAAACCCGCCATGACACCGAACCGAATACGACGTGGTACGCACGGCTCGGTGTTTGGATGCTGTCGATTATGCCAATTGAGTCGCTGCTATAGCTCACAGTTCAGAACCGTCGCAAATCGCGATCTCGCACGGGATCGGGCGTGCGCTGCGTCTCGCGCAACACGCCGTTGGTGTCGAACGCGAAATTGAACAACATGTGGTGGATGTTGCTTTCGATATAACGGTATGACCAGACTTCGCGTTGCGAGAGCCGGAAGAACTGCGTTTGCACGGGGCGGCCGAAATTGATCAGCACATCGTCGCGCGTCCATTTGCCGATTTCCGCGCGATTGAATTCGCTCAACTGCAAGACCTGACGCACGTTCACGATCTTGCCTGAAGCGTCGATATCGGCGGCGACGGTGGTCGAGCCCATCGGCTGGGTCGGCCACATCAGTCGGCGGCCGCCCCCCGGCAGGTCATAGACTTCGCGCGGCGGACCCATGCGGGCGACGATCGCCGCTTGATCCTGACCCGCCTGGAATTGCTGCCACGGCTGCGCGCAAGCCGCGAGCATCATCGCCGTCGCGCACGTGAGCGCGGCGCGGCGCAATGCCAGCGGCGCGCGCGCGGTTCGCGCGGCAGCGTTCCGAACGTGGGCGAGGCGGGTAAGCAAGGGTTCCTCCCGTTACGTTCGATCGCACGATCCTTCGCCGCGCAAAAGCCGAGGCGACACGGACCACGCGCCCGCTCGCCCATGGCTGCAGTCAGGTAACCGACGCTTACTGCACGAGCTTCGCGCGCAGACGCGAGTGCTCTTCCCCGGAAATCGAACCGGACGCTTTCAGCTTGTCGAGCTTCTCGATTTCGTCGGCGACACTGAAGCCCACCACATTGCGCAGATCTTCGCGCACCTGCTTGGCCCGCGCCTGATCGCGTTCCGCCATGCCGCGATGCTGCGTGAGCAGATACGCGAAGATGCCGATATACGGCAGGATGATGAGAAAAATCACCCACAGAACCTTGCCCCATCCGGACACGTCATGGCGGCGGAACAGGTCGCTCGACACCGTGATCAACAGCCAGAACCACAGGATAAAGATGAAGATGGAGAAAACGTCGGCCAGAAAATTCGGGAATGTGAAACCATCATTAAAGAAAAGCATTGTTGTTCTCCAGTCATTCCGGTTGCAATTGAACGGCTTAACGGATTTCGACCTATTGTTGCCCCGCTATGGATGACGCATACGATCAGCACGGCAGCGCCGAAAACCTACCATGACCGCATGTCGATTCGCACGCGCATTCATACTGTATGAAAGACATGCATGAGTTTCAATGGCTCGTTTAAAGCCACAAACCCGCTGTTCGTCACGTCTTTCATTTGTGCTCCTCACTTCGGGCGCCGCAAATGCATGATGCGGATCTTTTTGTCTTTATAGCTTATCCCGATCGTGTAACGCGAGCAATTTTTAAGGATTCCGTTCGATTGACGATTTCTGGTGGTGTGGCGATCATGCCGCGTGGCATTGAACATGCATATGTGAAAATGATGTCAAAAAACCAGCGCTTTTGCCCGGCAAAAAAAATGCCAAAAGAGACGTTTGCGAAGCATCCATGCAGCCCCTGACCGGCCGGCTATGCGCCTCGTCACGCCGCTGCACGATCAACGACTCGTCATTCGCGATGCAGGTCACCGAGTGCGAAGCCGACTACACTTGGCAGGACGACCGAACCACGAGCGCTTCAACAGGTGCCGCGGCCGGATCGCTCACCTCGATCGTCATATGCGTGAGCGCGCTTTTCGCTGCAAACGCATCGAGCCACTGCCGGGCGAGGCGCGGCAGCACGTGCTGTTCGATGAAGCCGATCAAAAGACGCGCACCGGTCTCCTGCACGAGGCAGCGCCCGACGATGTAGTCGACCACCTCCGCCGCATAACTCAGCGCGATGCGGTGGTTGTCCGCCATCCGCCGAACGACTCGATCGAGATGCAAACGCACGATCCGCGCGAGCGAATCCGAGCCCAGCGGACGATATGGCACCAGCGTCACGCGTCCGAGGAAGGCGGCCGGAAACGCCTTCAGCAATTCCGTCGAAAGCGCGGAACGCAGACCGTCAAAGTCCGGCGCAAGCATTTCGTCCGCGCATAGGCTCGCGCTCAGATCGGAGCCGACATTGCTGGTCATCAGGATGGTCGTATTGCGGAAATCGATATAGCGACCATCGCCGTCTTCCATGTAGCCCTTGTCCAGCACCTGGTAGAACATTTCGTGCACGTCGCCGTGCGCCTTTTCAATCTCGTCGAGCAACACGACCGAGTACGGACGTCGGCGCACCGCTTCGGTCAGCACGCCGCCATCGCCGTACCCGACGTAGCCAGGCGGCGCGCCCTTGAGTCCCGAGACCGTATGCGCCTCCTGGTACTCGCTCATGTTGATCGTGATGAGGTTCTGCTCGCCGCCATAGAGCGCCTCCGCCAATGCGAGCGCGGTTTCCGTCTTGCCGACGCCGGACGGCCCCGCGAGCAGGAAGACGCCGAGTGGCTTGCGCGGGTCCGCGAGCCCGGCGCGCGCCGTCTGCACGCGCTCGCCGATCTGCTGCAACGCGTCGTGCTGGCCGATCACGCGCGCCGCCAGCGTGGCGGGCAGCACCTGAACGGCGCTGACCTCATCGGTGATCATGCGTCCGACTGGAATACCGGTCCAGTCAGAGACGATGTCGGCGACGATCGCTTCGCCGACTTCCGGGAACACGAATGGCGTATCCGCCTGCAGGTTCGATAACGTCCGCTCCAGCTCGCGCAACGTCTCCAGCGCGGTCGCCGCGCGATCGCGCACTTCGGCCTCAGGTCGGGCTGCGGCGGCGCGCTCGCTTTCGACCTCGCGCGCGTGCGCCAGCGCCTTCGCCACATCGGACTGGGCCTGCCAAGCGGCTTCGACAACACGTTCCTCGAGCTCGAACGTCGCGATGGTCGCCTTGACGTCGGCCAGCGCAGCCTCGCTGCCGAGCCCGATGCGCACCTCGTTACCGAGCAGATCGGCTTCGACGCGCGCGGCTTGCAAGCGCTCGCGTATCCGCTGCAATTCGCGCGGCGGCGCATGCTGCGATAGCGCGACGCGCGCGCAGGCGGTGTCGAGCAGGCTGATCGCCTTGTCCGGCAACTGACGCGACGGGATGTAGCGATGTGACAGTGTCACGGCTGCGCGAATCGCTTCGTCGAGAACCACGACGCCATGATGGCTCGCGAGCGTGCGCGCGAGTCCGCGGACCATATCGATCGCGGACGGCTCCTCGGGCTCGGCGATCTGCAGCACCTGAAAGCGCCGCGTGAGCGCCGGGTCTTTCTCGATGTGCCGCTTGTACTCGGCCCACGTCGTCGCGCCGATCGTGCGCAACGTGCCGCGGGCGAGCGCCGGTTTCAGCAGGTTCGCCGCGTCGCCGGTGCCGGCCTGGCCGCCGGCGCCGACCAGCGTGTGAATCTCATCGACGAACAGCACGACCGGCGCCGACGACTTCGCCGCCTCCTCGAGTACCGACTTCAGCCTGGCCTCGAACTCGCCCTTCATGCTCGCGCCGGCAAGCAGCGCACCGACGTCGAGGCTCAACAGCCGCACGTCGGCAAGTTTCGGCGGGACTTCGCCGGCCGCGATCGCGCGCGCGAGGCCTTCGACCACCGCCGTCTTGCCAACCCCGGCGTCGCCGGTCAGCAACGGATTGTTCTGACGCCGGCGCAACAGCACGTCGATCATCGTGCGAATCTCGACTTCGCGCCCAACCACCGGATCGATTTCACCGGCGCGCGCGCGTGCGGTCAGATCCGCGCAAAACTGCGCGAGTGCCGCGCCCTTCACCGACGCAGCGATCGCACCGGACGCCTCGCCCGGCACCGCCGACGAAAAGTCACTCTGGTCGTACGGGGTGTCCTCCGCTTCGGGGGAGCCGGCAATCCACGCCGGCAACGCATCGTGAAGGCCGTCGACGGCAATCTTGCCGAACTCCGGCGAAATGGCCAGCAGCAAGCGCCGCAACTCAGGCGTCTCGACAAGCGCCGCCATCAGCCATGCGCCGCGGATCCGACCGTCGCCGAATGCCAGCGTCGCGACCACCCACGCGCGCTCGATTGCCGTCTCGACGTGATGCGTAAAATCCGTGAGCGCGCTCGCGCCGGACGGCAGCGCGGCAAGCGCGGTCTGCAGGTCCCGCTCGAGCAGTTCGCGGCTGATGCCGCAGTGTCTGACGATGCGGTGCAGGTCGCTATCGGACTGCGCGAGCAACTGGTGCAGCCAGTGCGCGAGCTCGATATACGGGTTGCCGCGCAGCTTGGAAAACGCCGTTGCGGATTCGATGCTCCTGAAGAGCGTTGCGCCGAGCTTGCCGAACAACGCGTGGCGTGAAATGGACATGATGACGTTGCAGGTAAAGATGTTTGTAGCGGAAAGGCGTGGCCTCGCGTCGGCATCCCGCGCTCCGCGGGCAGGTATCCGACAAAGCGCGCCGGCCAGACTGATCGAACGACAAAGGATAGCCGGTCGATCGCTGCGTGTATTTGGGCCGTCGCCCATATTCCACTCGAGGAGCGCGAAGTAGCATTCATATCTTCCACGCGCCAACCCACATTTTCAGTTGGTGATCCTTTTTTTTATTTCTGCGGCGAGAGAGTTTTTACAAATGCGCGCTTTCCAGGCAAATCTCATTCGCCGTTGCATACGGGTCAGGCCATGACTGGATATCACGCTCGCTGGGACCATTCGCCCTTCGAAGCAAGCGCGCTCAGGACCTTCGCACGAACGATCCAGTCTTTCCGGCTCGCTCCAACCGTTTCGCGAATCGATCGGTCGGAAATGAGTGAGGCAAGCCAGTGGGCCTTCGTAGGCGAGAACAGTCACGCCGGCGTGGAGTGTTCGCCTCGCGCTAGGCCGAGCGCGCATACCGACCTTCAGCCTATGCCCGATTTATTACGGAACCCGCCTCTCGAAATAGCGAATGCGTCCGGAGACTTTGTCCAGGCACCACCGTCGAGCGTGAATTCTCCGGCGGACCGGATCGAGCCCGTGCTCATGCAGCCGGATGACTTCAGCGACCTGATCGCACTCGCCGAAGAGGACGATAACGATCCGCTGCAGTTGCGGCGCGAACCGAATCCAGCGGAACCCGGCGCACACGACGGCATGGCAAAGCTTCTGGCAGCCGACATCGACGCAGCGGACCCGCTCGCCGCGCTCACGCTGGAATATCGTCACGCGCTGTTGAGCCAGGAGAGCGGCAACGCGCACGAGCCCAAGGCGTCGGCCGAAGATCACGGCGGGTCGATCATCGGCTCACCTCACGACCCGTTCGCCGAGCTTGTCGATCCGTCGCGTGCTGAAGCGTCGGTGTTCGACCTGCTGACGAAGGGGAAGAACATCGACACCCTGCTCGATAGCCTTGACTCGTTCAGTGCCGAGCAGATTTTCGAGTCGGACGAAACGCACGAGATCCTCGCGCTGCTCGCGCCGCGCGGAATTCCCGCGCACCGTGCGAGCAGAACCGCGCAGCTTGCGCGCGAAGAACATCACATGATCAGTATGGACAGCCACATCGCCATGCCTGAATCGATCGAATACGAAGAGCCTGAATTTTCAGATGAAAATAACCGCTGACCTGCCCAAGTCGGACACGCCAACACTTCGCAGCCTGCTCGACGCGCAGACTTACTGCGAACTCAAGGAGCAAACCATCGACAACGTGCGCAAGCATCCGTCGAACGTGCGCGAACGCTGGCTGTTGTTCGAGCTGTTGTGCCTCGACGGTGAATGGAAACGCGCGTTACAACAGCTGCAAACCTGGGCCACGCTAGAGCCGGAAGGCACATCGCGCGCCCAGATGTATCGCGGGCTGATTCGCAGCGAGATGTTCCGCGCCGAGGTGTTCGCGGGTCAGCGCGCGCCGGGCGAGATCGATCCGCTGCCCCAGTGGGTGAAATCGCTGCTGCAAGCCAACGTCAAGCTGGGCGAGGGCAACCTCGCCGCCGCCGACGAACTGCGCGGCGCCGCGTTGAACGCCGCGCCGGCCACGCGCGGCGACAGCACGCAGATCGGCGCATTCGAGTGGCTGACCGATAGCGATAGCCGGCTGGGCCCCGTGTGTGAGCTGACCGTAGCGGGCGGGTATCGCTGGGTGCCGTTCGACTCGATGAAATCGCTGACACTCGGTCCGGTCACCGCGCTGGCCGACCTCGTCTGGCGCTCGGCCGTCGTCGGCCTACGCGACGCGACTATCCTGCGCGGCTACCTGCCGGTGCGCTATCCCGGCTCGGAAAGTGGTCCCGCCGCCACCCGGCTCTCGCGCGAAACAACCTGGAAAGACGTAGGGGAAACCGGCGTGATCGCGCTCGGCCAGAAAACCTGGAGCACCGACAAGGGCGACGTCGGCCTGCTCGACATCGGCGAATGCCGGTTCAATCACGACGAGCACGTATGACCACGTCTGACGCGCGACACCGGCAAGCCTACATGCCGTCGCTGATCGACCGCCTGCTCGACGATGCGCCCGCGCGGCGCAGCGAGCGGCCGGAGGCCTATGCGCCCAATAGCGAAGGCATGCGCCGCATCATCCAGCGTGATCTCGGCCTGCTGCTCAACACGACGAACCTGGACGACGAAATGGACATCGCGCGCTACCCCATGCTAGCCGCGTCGGTCGTCAATTACGGCATTCCCGCGTTGTCCGGCAGCTACCTCACCAGTCGCAACTGGGAAACCGTCGAGAAGACGGTCCGCAACGCGATCGTTCGCTTCGAGCCGCGGCTGATTCCGGAGTCGCTGCGCATCCGGCCGCTCAATAGCAAGAACCCGGTACGCTACAACCAGCTCGCGTTCGAGATTCATGGCCTCATGCGCTGGTCGCCCTATCCACTGGAATTTCGCATCCAGAGTGCATTCGACATCGAAATGAATCACGTCACGTTCGAGCTGGGCTCCGGCAAGGGAAGTTGACATGGACCCACGATTTCTCGACTACTACAGCCGCGAACTGACCTACATGCGGGAAATGGCCGGCGAGTTCGCCGCCCAGCACCCGAAAATCGCGCGCCGCCTTGGCATGGAGGGCATCGACGTTGCCGACCCCTACGTGGAGCGGCTCATCGAGGCGTTTTGCTTCATGTCGGCGCGCACGCAGATCAAACTCGACGCCGAATTTCCGCGCTTTACGCAGCGCCTGCTCGAAGTGGTCTATCCGAACTATGTCGCGCCGACGCCGTCGATCGCCGTCGCGCAGTTGCGTCCGAGCCTGCGCGAAGGCGATTTCACGAGAGGGCTGAAGGTGCCCCGGCAAAGCATGCTGCGCTCGGCGATCCCGCCCGGCGAGCAAACCGCGTGCGAATTCCGCAGCAGCCAGGACGTCACGCTATGGCCTATCGAGATCGCTGAAGCCCGGCTCAGCGCCGTGCCGCCGGATATCCCCGACACCGATCGCCATCTGTTGCCGCACCTGCAATTGCGCGGCGCGTTACGGCTGCGCCTGCGCACAACAGGCGAAGTGAAGTTCAACCAGATGACAGACTTCGACCGGCTGCCCATTTACATCGGTGGCGACGAACGTATCGCTTCGCATCTGTTCGAGCTGATCCACGCCGGTAGCGTCGCCTCCGTCGTGCGCGCGTATGGCGCGTCGAGAGACGAAGGGCACGTGGTCGCGAAAACACCGGTCGAATTTGAAGGTCTGCAAGCGCAACAGGGTCTGCTGCCGCTCACGTGGAATACGTTTCACGGCCACAACCTGCTTCAGGAATACTTCGCATGCCGCCAGCGCTTCTATTTCTTTGCGCTGACGCAGCTCGCGGCGGGTCTCGCGCGCGTGGACAGCAAGGAGGCCGAGGTCGTGCTGCTGCTCGACCGCCTGCCGGAAGAGCTGGCCGCGCACGTCGACGCAGCGCGTTTCCTGCTGTTCTGTACGCCCGTCATCAACCTGTTTCGCAAGCGCACCGACCGCGTCGAAATCAATCGCGCGCAAACCGATTTTCATCTGCTCGCCGACCGCACCCGGCCGCTCGACTACGAGATTTTTTCGGTGTCGCGCGTATTCGGTCAGCGAGCGCAAACATCGCTCGAAGTCGAGTTCAATCCGCTTTATCAGACGCTGCATAGCGACGTGGGCAACCACGGCCGCTATTTTTCGGTGCGCCGTGAGCAGCGCGCGCTGTCGGCCAATGCACGCAAGTACGGCACCCGTACGCCGTATATCGGGACCGAGGTCTACGTGTCGCTCGTCGATCAGGCGGAGGCGCCGTACGCTGACGACATCCGCTACCTGTCGGTCGAAGCGTGGGTCACGAACCGTGACCTGCCGCGCCTGATCCCGCGTAACGGCAAAACCGACCTCACGATGTCGGACTCCGTGCCGATCGAGGGCGTGCGCCTCGTGCATGCACCGAGCGCGCCGCGCGCGCCGTACGCGAGCGGTGAAACGGCGTGGCGTCTGATCAGGCAGCTGAGCTTCAACTATATGCCGCTCGCCGAACTCGACCACGGCGACGGCGGCCAGGCGCTGCGCAACATGCTCGGCCTCTTCATCGCCCCAGGCGAGCGCGAACAGGCACGGCAGATCGAGGCACTCGTCGGCGCACGCACTGAACCGGTGGTCCGGCGTCTGCCGGGCGACGGACTACTCGTGTATGGGCGTGGCGTGCGCTGCGAACTGACGGTCGACGAAACCGGCTTCTCAGGCATCAGCCCGTATCTGCTCGGCCTCGTGCTCGAGCATTACCTCGCGCGCCACGTCTCGATCAACGTGTTCACCGAAACCGAACTTCGTTCGATGCAACGTGGCCTGATCACCCAATGGCGGCCACGCATGGGCGGACGCGGAGCGGTATGAGCATGGATGGGGCAATGGCGAGCGCCGTCGCGCCAACGCGATCATCGCTCGATCCGCAATCGCTCGACGCGTGGTTCGATCCGGACGCGCCGTGGCAGTCCGGCTTCCTGAGCCTGCTGCGGGCTATCGCCGCGCGCGACCCGCTGATGCCGTTGCCGGGCACCGCGAGTCTGCCGCAAGAAGAGCCGTTCCGGATCGGTCAGCAACCCACTCTCGCGTTTGCGCCACGCGAAATCGCGTCGCTCGGCATGCGAGACGGTCGCCTCGACGTGCGGCTGTTCGGGCTCGGCCTGTGGGGGCCGCAGGGGCCGCTGCCGCTGCATATGACGGAGCTGGCTCACAGTCGTGTGGAAAGCCACCAGGATCATGCGCTCGTCGGGCTGGTCGATCTGTTCCATCACCGCGCGCTGTCGCAGTTTTATCGCGCGTGGGCATCGGGGCAAGCCACCGCGTCGCTCGACCGTGCCGGCGACGAAACGTTTTCGTTCTACGTCGCCAGTCTGATCGGCGTCGATCCGGCCGAGGCGGAACAGTCCTGTCTGCCCACGCACTCGCGCTACAGCGCGGCGGCGCACCTCGTGCGCGAGGCGCGGACTCCGCACGGCATCGCGGCGACGCTCTCGCATTACTTCGGTGTTCCGATGACGATCGAAGAATTCGTGCCGCACTGGATCCATCTGTGCGCATCGGAACATACGAGGCTCGGGGTGCCGGGGCCCGCGGCGATCATCGGTGAATGCGCCCAACTCGGCGAGGCAATTCCCGACCGGCAACACAAGTTCCGGCTCGTCGTGGGTCCGCTCGACCTCGATCAGTATTTGCGCCTCACGCCGCACGGCGAGGACTTGCCGACGTTCGTCGAATGGGTGCGAGCCTTCGTCGGCCACGAATACGCGTGGGAGGTCAAGCTGCTCGTCAACCCCCGCGCGGCGCCACCCGCCTGCATCGGCACGTCGCAGAGACTCGGCTACTCGACGTGGCTCGGTGATTCCCTCGACGACCTGCCGGTCGTCGGCATGGTTTTCGAACCTGAACAGTACAACGACCGACCCCGGAGTTCCCTCGCATGAACGCCAACACTCCCGCCGTCGTGCTGCGCTACGCCGATCTGCTCGAACCGGTCTGCGCACACGCGCCTTGCGGTCCCGATCTCGAATACGATCCGGCCTTCGTGATGCTGCAGGCGGCCGCGGCCCCACGCGCCGAAGCGCAGTACGGCGACTTCGTCGACGTGCCGCCAACGGCCAATTGGGCCGACATTGAACGCGACTGCCGCGCGCTGCTGCTGCGGACAAAAGACATTCGCCTCGCGGTGATCCTGCTGCGTTGCCGAACCCGGCTCGACGGCGCGGCTGGCCTGCGCGACGGACTGGCATTGCTGATGGCGATGCTCGAATGCTATGGCGAAGCGCTCCACCCGCTGCCCGTGTTCGAAGGCGAGCGAGACCCGGCGATGTTCGCCAACGCGATCGGCGGACTCGTCGAACCGGATGGCACGTTGGCCGATGCGCGCGACATCCCGATGCCGAGGGCCGCGGGGCTTCAACTGCATTTGCGCGATATCGAAAAATCATTCGCGACGCCGCGCCAGAAGGACGCGCTCGCCCCTGAATCCGTCGCCCGGTTGCTCAAGGAATTGTGGGGCCGACGCGACGCGGCAATGGCCGCACTAGTCGAAGCGCAGTGTCTGACGCAGCGCATTGGCGCATGGTGCGATGAGATGCTCGACGCCGACGCGCCCGATCTCGGCGCGTTGTCCCGAGCGCTGGAGCCATTCGCGCAGCATCGGGTGGGCGGCGGCGGGTCCGCGCCAGCACCCGCCCGAGCCGTCAACGAGCAGGACAACAAGCAGGACAACGACAGCGTGCGTGGATCGGCGTCGGCGATCGTGGCTACGGCGACGCTACAGCAGTCCGACGCGCCGACCGAACTGCCAATCACTGCGCCTTCTCCAATGGATCGCTGGAGCGCGCTCGCAGCCATTCAGGAAACACGCATGTGGTTCGAGCAAAACGAACCGAGCAGTCCTGTCATTGTTTTGCTGCGCCAATCGGAACGAATGGTGGGCAAACGGTTTTCAGAACTCGCCCATATCATTCCCGCCGATTTACTCGCTAAATGGGACGTAGCCGACAGTTGAGGCGACGTGCGCGCATGTGCGACTTTCCCCGCTGTCAGCCTATTCAGTCCGCCGCTCAACCAACAACTTCCAATGAAAAGACTCATTCATTTTCTAATCCTGGTTTGCTTCGCGATACCCCATTTCGCGTTCGCCACCTGCACCCAGTTGAAGCCTTCGCAAGTTTCCGAACTGCTGTCTCAAGGCTACATCGCGGGGCAAACATTAACGGTCAACATACCGTTCCGGGAAAGCTCGGTATCGATCGATCCGGCGTTACCGGTCGGCTCGGTGATCGCCACGGGCTTGTCGCCGGCGTACGCGACCTATGCGAACTTCGCGGACTGCACCAACGGGGGCACGGTATCAATGCAGTATTCCAACGCAACGCCGTCCGTTGTATTGGGGGCTACCGTCTATAACACGAACGTCCCAGGCATCGGCTTTCGTTTGACCTATCTTCGTGCAACCGGCGTGAACTCGCCACTTCCGTTTACGCCTTCCTATCCCGCGGGCGAACCCGATCAGGTTATCTATGCGCGCTTCGGCATTGGCTCGCAATTCGAGATCGAACTGGTCAAAACGGGCGACATCGCAAGCAACGTCAACGTGATACTCAACACCGTGGGAGCCGGCGTCGCCGAGGGTGACGGCAATCGGGTCGTGACCATCACGGGCGGCAGCATCAACGTCAAGGTTCTTCCAAGTTGCTCGGTCAATACCAGCACACTGAACATCGATTTCGGCACGTTCGGCCCAAGCGATGTATCGACCACAAGCGGGCCAACCCAGCCAGTCGACTTTACGGTGCTCTGCACCGGGCCCACGCCACCGGCTTCGATTACTGCCGTACTTTCCGGAACCCCCGATACAGAAGATAGCAGCCTGTTGAAGAACACCGGCGCGACGCATCTCGCGATTCGTTTGCGGGATGTTTCAACCAACACAATCTTCAGGCCCAACGATCCGACGAGCACCCTCGTCCACACACCGCAGGGCGCGATGCAATCGCCGTTTGCACTCGAGGCGACGGTGCTGCGCGTCGGAACAGCAACGCCGAGCGCAGGCAGGATCCAGGCAACCGCAACAGTCACGATGACCATTCTTTGAATCGACTATTCAACGACGAAGGTCCACCAGAATCAACGCGCATGACCCAGTTATCCGTCACACCGCCGCACTCGATCTTCGTGCAAATCGCGAGTTATCGCGACCCGCAGTTGATCCCCACCCTGCTGGATTTGATCCAGAAAGCTAGAAAACCTGATCTACTACGGATCATCGTCTGCTGGCAGCATGCGCACGACGAGACGATGATCCAATTCTGGCAGCAAGGCTTTGGCAATTGGCGAACCGAGCAGACCGACAGCTGGACCATCCAACATCTCAGTCATCGTGAAGCGAAAATCGAATTGATCGACGTGCCCCACATGATGACGCAGGGCGCATGCTGGGCTCGCAATCTGGTCCAACAGCGATACGGCGGCGAGCGCTACACGCTGCAACTCGATTCGCACCACCGCTTCGTCGACGCATGGGACACGCTCGCAATCGAGATGCTGGAGTCTTTACGCGATGCAAGTCCGAAACCCGTGCTGACCGCCTACCTTCCGATGTACGACCCCGAGAACGACGACGCTCGATCCAGCGACGAGCCGGGGATATTGGCCTATGCAAGGTTTTCCAGGGAAGGGGTGGTCCTGTTTCGCTCGAAGACACTCTCCGACTGGAGAACGCGCATTCGCCCGGTCCGTTCACGCTTCTTCAGCGCGCACTTCGCATTTGCCGACGGTCACTTTGCCCAGGCGGTCCAGCACGATCCTGACTATTTCTTTCACGGCGAGGAGATTTCGCTTGCCGTCCGTGCGTTCACCCACGGCTATGACCTGTACAGTCCGCACAGGCTGATCGGTTGGCACGAATATCTGCGCTCATACCGCGTCAAGATGTGGAACGACCACAATCACGAGGCCAAGGAACGGGGTGAAATCGACGAGCCCTGGCACGAGCGCAACGAGCGCTCGTTGCAGCGCAATCGTGCTCTGCTCGGTATCGACGGAGAAACGTTGGCTGGCATTGAGTTCGGCAAGTATGGACTCGGAGCGGAACGCACGCTCGCCGATTACGAGGCCTACGCGGGCATCGGCTTCAAGTGGCGCGGTGTCCAGCAGTCGGTATTGAATGATGTTCCACCAGTCGCGGGCACGCAACGTCCCGACGAAGCGACATGGAAAGCTTCTCTGCTACGCGCAAACGACGTCCGTGTGTGCGTACATCAGAATGGATTCGACAGGCATCTGGTCACGCCCGGCGTCGAGCACGCGCTGCGGGCCGCGACGTCAGTCACCGTCGTGATTTACGGCAACGACGAGACGGTACTGCGCCGCGAGACCGTCGACGGCAGCGGTCTTTCCCGATACCGGAAAAACGGCTGGCTCGACTTCCATGTGACTTTCGAATCAGAACTTGGCCAGCTCCCAGCCTGCTACGTCGTGGAGTTGTTCGACGACGCCGGCAAGGTATTGAGCCGGGTCCGGTGCGCCATCGATGCATGACGCATCCGCGACGACGACGCACGGAAACGCCTCCGGCGTCGCGCGGCCGACAGGATTGCACCACGTCAGCGGATTCGGCGCGTAGCGATACGGACTGGCTCCGCCTTCGCCGTTGCGATCGGGGCTGATGTAGCGGCCCGCGTGAGGATCATAAAAACGCGCACCGTTGTAGTACAGCTTGTTTTCATCGTCCGCGTATTGGCCGGCATAACGAAGCGGCTGCGCAAACGCGTCGCTGCTTGGCCACTCTGGCGTCACAAGACTGCCCCACGCCCGGTAACGCCCGCGCCATGCCACCTGGCCGGTCTCATCCGTGAGCGCGACGGCCGTACCGGCGACGTCAGTGTGATAGTGATAGACCTGCGTGTTCTTGATCGCGCCATCATCGGTGAGGGTCTGGTCCACGCAAGCGAGCGGCGCGAAGCCGGTTGAGCGGTCGGGCTCGGGTTGATACAGGTACGTGCGCAGTTCCATCGCGCGCTGCTGCTGGATCAGTCTGTGTCCTTGCCACAAATAGCGCGTGACCTCGTCCTGTTCCGGCGTCGATGACTGCTGCGCACGCCGTGACGAAGCGGGTTCGACACGCCTGCCGATACGTCGACCGATCGCGTCGTACTGATAGCGCACGGTATAGCCCTTGCGGTGCGCGGCAATGACGTGCCCCTCCGCATCCCAATCGAGCGATAGCGTATGGTTGCGGCCACGCCTACGCACCAATTGCCCCCACACATCATAGTCATAACGATGTCCGCGGCACTCCCGTAACCGGTGGTCGGGATACGCGGCCGGGAACCAGCTGCCGCCAGGCGTATCGAGCAGATTGCCAGCGGCGTCCCACGTGAAATACTCGATGTCCCCCTTCTCCGACACCGAGCGCAACAGACAGCCACGCCGGTCGTAGTCGTACCACGTCTGACCGTCGGCCTCGGCGCCCGTCCTGACGATCACGTCAGCGAGACTGTAATCGGCTTCGCGCCACAATCCGGCGACAGGTTCTGTCGCGCAGCCCGGCGTATCCACGTCGCGCCCCGTCACCGAGCGCCACCACACCGGCAAGCCGAGCGGCGAATAGCCCGTATGCGTGCGCAAACGGCCTTGCGTGCGCGCAACCGGACGCCTCATCGCGTCATACCAGAAGCGCGCAATCTGTCGATCGTCCAGTTCGACGAACGCGACAGCGCCAGTTTCGAAGCGACGCATACGCAACTCCTGCCCCTGTGGCAGCTGAATCGCGACAAGGCGGCCAACGACGTCGTACGTGTAGCGCAGTGTGCCGTTTGCGCCGTGCTCGGCGATCAGACGGTCACCGGCGTCGTGTTCGAAGCGGATCTCATCCGCTCCGGTTCCGAGTAGCTCGCCTTCTCGTGTTGGCTCGCGGCTCACGCAGTCGAGCAATCCGCGCGGCCCGTAGCGATACATATAGCGGTTGTGCGCGGTCTCACGCCGGATCAGACGGCCCGCGCGGTCGTAGTCGAACGTTTCGCGACGCTGTTGCCCGCCCGCCTGCCACGTGAGACAACGGACCTGCCCGGTATCCGCATAGTCGAAGTTGCGTTCCACGCCATCGGCATCCGTGATCGACAGGCAACTGCTGGCATTCCACCGAAGCAACTGCACCGCGCCGTTCGCGCTTTCGATTCGAACCGGGCGCCCATGCGCATCGTATCGACGCACGATCACGTGCCCCTCTTCGTCGACCGCGCGTACGACATTGCCTTGCCGGTCTCGATACCAGTGCCGGCTTCGGCCACTCGGGCCGACGAACGACGTCCGCTGGCCAGCCGCATTCCACACATGACGCTCGGCCTGTCCGTCCGGACGCGTGATGGTCAACGGTCGGCCGAGCCCATCGCGCTCGATTCGCGTGACCGCGCCGAGCGCGTCGGTCACACTGACTACGTAACCATTGACGTCATACTCGTAGTCCGTCGTGCTTCCGCCAACTCCAGTGCGACGTGTCACCTGCCCCCACGCGTTATGCGCGAAGGTCGTGGCGACCCCCTGCGCATCCGTCGAGCACACGACATCGCCATCGTCACCATATTCGAAACGCGTGAATTCTCCAGACGGGGTTTGATAGTGCAACGGCTGCAAGCGATCGTTGCGTGCCCACATCCACACACGGCCATCGCTCAACGCAACTGACACGGGCTCGCGTGACGCAAACGCATACTGCGTCGAGCGGGTTGCGCCCTCGCGATCCGTCTCACACGCGACGCGTCCGAGCCCGTCGTATTCGACGTGAACCACCCGCTCGCCGGGCAGGTGTATGGTGAGCGGCGCGACGGCGTCGCCGTAGTCGAACCGGTAGCGCCGGTCGTCGAAGTCTGTGTGCGACAGCACGCGGCCCTGCTCGTCGTATTGCCAATGCGCCGTGTTGCCGAAGACGTCGCTGACCTCACTGGTCCGGCTATCGAAGTCGTAGGCGAAGCGCTCACGCGCGCCTTCTGACGCGACTCGTCGAATCACCCGCGCGGCGCCGCCGATCGTCTGCCACACATAGCGTGTCGCCATTCCGAGCGCGTCTGCTTCTTCGACGATCCGCCCATCGCGGTATGCAAAGCGACGCACGATTTCGCCGACCCGGTTGCGTACCTCGGTGAGTTCGCCGCGCTGGCTGTAGCCGTACTGGACCAGCGCGCCGGTGGGACCGCCGTCGACACACTCGACAGCGCTCAGACGCGCGCCCATCCGCGCTTCGTAGTGCATGCGCAGCTCGTGGCCGCAGGTTCCACGCATGCGCAGCAAGCGCCCGCCGGGATCCCAGATCAGGCCGATCCGCTGCTGACGAAGATCCTCGACGTATTTGAGCCGTGCGATTCCGTTCGCGTCGAAGTCGCCGAACACGCGGTAATGCGGCGTCAGATCAGCGACGACGAGGCGTCCGTCGCTCAGATGCGCGATGTGCAACTGCGCAGCCGACGCAATTACCTGCGACCCGCGCTCGGGAAACGGCACGCTGAGCGTGCTGCCGCATTCGTCGGTGTAGAGCAGTTGATCGTCCCGCTTGTGCAGCGTGACTTCCCAACTCGTGCGCCAACCGACGCCGAGCAGCCCGTGCGCGTGCTGCTCGCTCGAATAACAACGCGACCATACGAGCGGAAGACGGCCTCGCAGCCTGAAGTCGGTTTCGTCGGTAGGTAGGCAGACTTTGCTGCCGCTGATTACCTCGACCGAGCCGCACAGAATGCCCGACAGCGCACGACGCATCCGCAAGCGGTCGACGACGTCGCCGAGCCGCTCACAGCGATCCAGCAACGGTCCGACACTGGCGAGGGGCAATACGACGCCGGGCAAGCCGACCAGCTCGCCGCCGATTCCCGCGACTCCCGTCGTCACATGGCCCCCATCGTCATCATGAACCGATGCGCACGTCTGGCGAGCCAGCGGAACACGGCGCGCCACACGAAACCTTGCCGCCAACCAATGCCGCCGGCACGTTGTTGATCAACACCGTACCCGAACCCGCGACCACAGCTTGCGAGCACGGGTGCAGCGCGCAAACGGCAGAGCTCATACCGACGAGCGCCGCAGGCAATCGATTGATGAAGACCGTCGGGGAACCCGAGACGATCGAACCGCCATGTCCGATCGCATCGCCTTTGCGAGCCGCTGGAAACATGATCGATTTTCTCCTCATGGAAACTGAACGTCCGTGCAGGGCGATGCGCGAAGGCATTCGCCGTCTGCACGGTATTGCGAAATACGCTGTTACGTGTCAATGCCGGTTTCCGGCGGCTCTTCGGACGGCGGCGGCTCCTCCGACGGTGCCGGCTCTTCCGATGGCGGCGGTTCCTCCGAGGGCGGCGGCTCTTCCGATGGCGGCGGCTCCTCCGACGGCGGCGGCTCCTCCGACGGCGGTGGCTCCTCCGATGGCGGCGGCTCCTCCGATGGCGGCGGTTCCTCCGAGGGCGGCGGTTCTTCCGATGGTGCCGGCTCTTCCGAGGGCGGCGGCTCCTCCGACGGTGCCGGCTCTTCCGATGGCGGCGGTTCCTCCGAGGGCGGCGGTTCCTCCGAGGGCGGCGGTTCTTCCGAGGGCGGCGGACATATCGTCGGAAGCGGACATATCGTCGGAAGCGGCTCGTCCGATGGAGGTGACGGAATAACTGGAACGTCCAGCGCATCGAGCACCACTACAGGAACTGGCACCGTCACTGAGCTGCCGCATTCCTTGTCACCGGGGTTAAGGTCCAGCGGCGTGCCTTGCACCACGACACGGGTGTCACCCTGGATGCGGATCGACTTACCGATGAGCTTGATCTCGCCATCCTTGTTCATGGTCAGCGACGACTTGCCGCACACGATAGACAGCGCCCCTCCGGCCGACAGCGAATAGGCTCCGCCTACCGCGTGGGTCGACGCGCCACCAACCGTGACCGTACGTGCACCGCCCACCGTCAGAAGGGAGGCACCCCCAACCGCGGTCTCCTCCGCCCCGCCAATCGAGACAAAGTGTGCAAGACCCACGGAATAGAAGGCGACACCCTTCACCCTTACCGAGTACTTGCCGCCGACGATCGTGCTGGACGTCGCGCCGACGGTCATGCTGTGCGCCGCGGCCACGCCGATCGTGTAGTCGGCACCGACGACGTGTGACTCATTCAGCTTCGTCAGGCGGTTCATGTCCCGTTCCGCCTGCAAAGTGAATTCCTCGGCACCCGCCTTGTCCTCGAAGCGGATGCTGTTGTAGTTCTGCAGGCCCCCTTCCATCGACCGGCTCATGAAACCGCTCTGCGTCGCGTTGCCTGGCAAGTCATAGGGCGGACGCGTCGCCGCGTTGTACAGGCTCCCGGTGATCAGCGGACGATCCGGGTCGCCGTTCCAGAAGTCGACGATGACTTCCTGGCCGATGCGCGGAATGTAGATGCCACCGAAACCCTGACCGGCCCACGCCTGGCTCACACGGACCCAGCAGGAGTCGGTTTCGACGTTTTGGCCGTAACGGTCCCAGACGAAGCGGACCTTCACGCGGCCGAATTCGTCGGTCCACAGTTCCTTGCCCTCGGGACCCACGACGACAGCCGACTGCGGCCCGTTGACGATCGGCTTCGAGGTCTCCCGCGGCAGTCTGAACACTTCGCTTGTCGGTTGCGCGTCGAACTTGTTGCTGCAGGTGTATTCGTAGCCGCTACCCGATTCGTCCGGCGTACCGGTCAGGTCGAGCTTCGTACCGATGACGAGGTATTCGCAGTTCGCGGTCGTATAGTCGTAGTTGGTCAACACGAACGTCTGCCCGCACGCGAGTCCCCGTACGTTACCTTCGCCTTGCGCTCGCGTACCCGGCGCGCGCAGTGCTTCCATGCGCGTACGCGCCAGCAGTTCACCGTGGCTGCTGTCGGTGTAGTCGCCCGGCCAGTCGTAGCGCTCGAGCAGGTTCCAACTGGTGTCGCGCGGTTGCTGATTGATCGCCCGCATGTCGGCGCGCGAACGCGTGAAGTCGAAGTCGCTCGTCACGTAGTGACCGGTGCACAAGACTTCGGCCGTCGAAAACGCGCTGATGTATTCGGTGTCGGTCTTGCCGCCCTGCGGTAGGAACGCCAGCGTCCGGTATGAGGGGTTCGGCGAGTGGCGGTGCGCGCCAATGTGATCGCACAGCACGAGCCGGTGCTTGCCGTCGGCATGCTCGAAAAACCAGTAGATGCCCCACTCTTCCATCAGACGATGAATGAAGTCGTAATCGGTCTCGCCGTACTGGACCTGGAACGTGCGCGGTTCGTTGGTCGGACTCTCACCCTCGAGCGCATAGCGGCTCACGTCGAGGCGCTTTTCGACCGGGTACGGATAGTCCTTCAGCACCTCGTCGATGATCTCGATGACCGTCCTGTTCTGGAAAATCTTGTAGTCGGTCGTCAGGGTCGCCAGCCACAGCCACGGCTTCAGCACGACACGATAGACGTTGTAGCGGCCGTCCCGACGCAGGTATTGCGCAGCGACGACGAGTCCGGTGATTTCGCGCTGACATGCTTCGGTGTCGGCGCTCGGCTGGAGGTCGATCGCGACGGTCATTTCCTTGCCTAGCAGCGCCTTCAGGTCGAGGTTGGCACTGACGGCAAGCGGTACCGTGTAATCGTCAGGCGTGCGCAACAGCAGTTCGTACTCAAACAGCTTGCCGAGATGCTCGTCGCCGTTCAATGACATGAACTCCAGCGCCGGCTGCGTCTGTCCGTCCGCGGTCTGCCCCGGCCACCGCGGTATCGCCGCGCTGGATACGGTCACTGCGCGGCTTTGCACACTTATCGCGTTCAAGGGATTACTTGACATGCACTCCTCTAAATTCTCTATATCGAAAAGACGCTAGACGCTACAGTTCGTCGGCGAATGCGGAGCCTGACGACGCGTCCGCTCGCCTTCCCATCGCGTGTCCGCTACCGGGACAACGAAAATCGCGCAGCAACGCCGTGAGTTGCGGTCCTGACTGTCCGCCCGATGTCAGTTCGATGACCGCGTGCCGGTCGTCGAAATTGAAGTCCACCGCCGAGCGGCTCGACGACAACGTCGACGTCACGCGGCCCCGGTCGATCAGACGGAACAGCGCCCACGGACCTTCGGTCATGACGGTCGACGTGTCCGGACGCACGCGCGGATTCGCGGTGAGGCCGGCCATCGAACCGCCGCGCGGCCCCGGCCAGGTGATCGGGGACGTCGTGACCGGACCATGCGCATAGCGCAGGTTTTGCCCGTCGACGTCGATGAGCAGATCGGTAATCTCGGGGTCCAGCGACACGACCTTGAGGCCCGCGTTCCACGACATCCGGGTCGCGCCGGGATCGCGGAAAAATGTCTGACGGATCGCCGCGGCGCGCTCGAACGGTTCGAGGCCCGGTCCCTGCATGGGCGGCATGCCGGGGCTGACCGGCTTATAGCGCCATGGCCGCATGCTCGTATCGACGCGGCTGGCGAGCGTCTTGTGGAAGAAGTCGTCGAGCAGGCCGCCGGCCGCGAACACGCGATTGAAATCGTCGATGTCGACTTCCTGGGCGCTCGCGGCAAACGGATATTTGCCTTCGACAGCACGTCGGCATTGCGCGCCAACGCTCGATTCGACCTGCATCGTGAGCAAGGAGCCGACATTGCGGTCCACCTTGCGCATCGACTGCGACGCGAGGCCCACGAGCACGGCCCGAAACGGCGGCGGAAGCTTCTGCGCCTCGAGCTGCAGCGTGGAGCCGAGGTCGTCCGTGGGCGGCATGCTGTTGGTGGCGAGCACGTCGCCGGCCGTCATCAATCGCGTGTACTGCTCGTTGATCAGCCCGATGACGCCGCCCAGCTGCAGCACGCCGCTGCCGCCGGGCAGCGCGCTCCCGCTATCGGCCTGGCCGGTCACGACTTCGCGCAGCGCGGCAAAGCGTCTGTCGACCAGTTCACGTTCCATCTTCTGTTGCGCGAGCTGACCGATCGTGGCGGTTGCGGCCACGGCGCTCGCCGCGCGCGCCGCCTGCGAGCGACGCATGATCACGTTCATGGCACTACCGGCGGCCGACGGCTCGTCCGCGCCATCCACGATCGACAGCGACGTCTCGCGCGCGGCCGTTCGCGCGAGTCTCGCCAGCGGCGAATCCGGCGCAGCCAGCGTACGCAGCGTCTGCAGATCGGGCGCCAGGGTGCCTTCGCTGCCGGACACCGGTCTCACGTCGTCGAGAAACTGGCTCCAGTAATTGCCATAGTCGGTCAGGTATTGGCGACGGATATCGTCGGCGAGCCTGTCCTTGCGCGGTGCGTTGCCGTTTGCCATCCGCCGCCGCCGCGCCGATGCATCGGCCTCGCCCATCACCCAAGCGTCCTGTTTTCGCGCCTGCTCGAGAAAATCAGGGAGGCGCTTGTTAAAAACGGCGTGATAGCCGTCGTAGGTATAGAGACCGGGGATACCTCGCGCGAGCGTCGAACCGCCGGCCAGCATGAACACGGTAGTGGCCTGCGGACCTGCGGCGCTCAGCAGCGTGACGTTCTCGGGCGCCTCGGGAGCCATGGCGTTCATCGCACGTTCATAGAGCCGTCCGGACGCCGGATTGCGGCCAAGGAACTCGCGCGCGCGGCGCACGAGCTGCGCATTCACCGGTCTTGCCGGCACCGTGGGCACCCCTTCCACGATCAGCGCATCGAGGTGACGCGCCATCACGTTGCGCTCGCCGAGCGATGCGACGCTGTTGGCGTGTTCCCAGTCGCCGAGCACCCATGCCTTGACTGCTTTCGCGTCGTAGTGCGAGCCATCGAACAGCATCAGGTAGACCATCAGCGTGCGATAAACGCCGTCCGCGTCCTGTACGCCGATTTGCGTATCGAGCACCGTTTCGAGCCGGCCGACGACTTGCGGCAGCAGCATCTGTTTCAGCAGATTGTTGTAAGTCTCGCCGGCGGCGACGCGGATGGCGGGCGCCGTGTAGAGCCCGTAGTGCCATGCGACACCGGGACTGTCGAGGTCCATGCCGTCGAACTGAGGCAGGTCACGCGACGCTGACAGAAGCGTCCCCATCGTCCCGGGCTGCGGCGCCTTCCGTTGCGACAAGACCCGCGCGGCGAGCGCATTGGCCTTGCCATCGATCGCGGCGAGATACTCGCGGTTGTTGCCGAAGCTCACGACGAGCGCACCAATCAGCCACACCGCCACGACGATCGCGAGCAGATGTCCGATAAGACGCAACGCGCGGAAGCGGACTTCCCAGTACAGGTTCGGCCGCACCAGATGCGCTTCGGCCAGGATCACGCGCTGAAACAGATTGCGCAAGAAATAGCCGCGATAGCCGGTAGGCGTCGCGTCGCCGGACGACGGCGAGACCGTATTCGGCGCGGCACCAAATAAACCCGCGAGCCCGCGACGCAGCCGCTGCAAGAGCGTGGAGCTGTCGGCGGACACGGCCTCGTGAGTTTGCGCCGCGCTCGTGAAATAGACGCCGCGCAGCGTGCTGTTCAACTGCGAGTCGTCGTACTTCGAATCGAGAAACACCAGCGCGAGCAATTCATTGAGTTCCGCACACAGGCTACGAAATTCTGACGGCAGCGCATAAAGTTTCTTGCGCAGATCGACCTCGTACACCTCTTGCAGCCTCGTGTTGACGCCGTCTTCGAGTCCCTGCTCCAGCTCACGCATTTCGGCCGCGCAGTTCAGGCGCAGTGTGTCGCGGCCGTGTTGTTCCGCCGCTTCCTGATAAGGCAGTGTGAAGCCGAAAATCTGCGCGCGGCTTTCCGCCGTCAACGACTGGAAATACTCCCCGAAGCCGGGCAGCAGATCGAGCTTCGTGACGAGCACGTAGACGGGGAATCGAATCCCCAACTGCTGGCGCAACTCGCCGAGCCGAGCGCGCATGGACGCGGCGAGCGCCTTTCGTTCGGGCGCTGGGTGCGTCAACAACTCTTCGATTGAAACGACCAGCAACGCACCGTTGATCGGCGCGCGCGGGCGCCGCTTGCGAAGCAGCCCCAGAAGGCCGCGCCACTCGGCCTCGTTCACGCTCTTCAGGTCTTCCGGATCGACGTCAACCTTCGCGGCGTCTTGCGACGCTGCGTCCTGAACCGTATAGCGGCCAGCGGTGTCGATCAGCACCGCCTCGTTCGCGAACCACCAGTCGCAGTTCGCCGTTTCGACGCGGCTTCTCAGCGACGCCGCGACCATCTGATCCGCCTCCGGAAAATCCAGACCCGAGTTCAGGACCAACGTCGTCTTGCCGGCGCCTGGCGAGCCCACCACCATGTACCACGGAAGTTCGTACAGATAGCGCTGGCTTTCGAGCAGACGACGCAGCCCTGCCGGTCCGCCGCGCATGCGTTTGAGCTTGTCGATGGCCTTCGCGACGACCGCGTGAAGCGCGCGGATTTCGTCTCGTGCGACAGGGGTCGCGGCCGACTTCTTCGTGAACGGGTTCAGAACGCGCTGCAGCAGCACGTCATCGCTGCGCACTGCCCGCCACAGACGATACAGCCCATAGATCGCGTAGCAGGCAAGCAGCACCGAGATCAGCAGCACGCGGGACCAGGTGGTGCCGAGTGGATGCGTTTCGCCGAACGCGAGTATCGGTCCGAAATACCAGAGCGCGAGACACAGCAACGCGACGCCGATGACACCAGGCGACCAGCCGAGCAGCCAGAACAGCAGCAGCAATAACAGCACGACGATCGACAGCGTGCGCGAGAGCACGCTCTCGAGTGGGCGGTAGTCGCCAAACGCAATCAGAGGTCCCACGAACCAGACGGCCACAGCCGTCACGAGGATCGCGGCGAGCACCAGCGTCTGGCGCGTGAGCACAAGTTTCGATAAGCGGTTCAAATAAGACATCAAGGCTTTCCCGTTAATGCGTGACGAAGACTTCCACGCGTCGATTGCGGGAACGACCTTCCGCTGTACTGTTGTCCGCGACAGGTTGTGTATCGCCCTTGCCGACAGCCTCGATGCGATTGCCGGGCATGCCGTGCGCCTTCAATACGTCGGCGACGAACGCGGCGCGCTTTTCCGATAGCACCAGGTTGTCAGGAAACTCCGCCGTATGAATCGGCTGGTTGTCGGTGTGCCCGGTCACCGTGACATTGCCGCCGACCCGGACGACCTCCTGCGCGACCTTGGTCAACACCGGATCCAGTTCCGGTCGAATGCGGCTTTGCCCCGGCAGGAACACGTAGTCGCCACGGAACACGACCCGGCTGCTGCTCGCGGTCTCTTCGACGGAGACCTGGCCGCGAGCGATCTCGTCTTTCAGCAAAATCGACAGGCGCAAGCGCTCGTGAACGACCGGGGCCGCGACCTTGATCGGCTCTCCGATCGCGAGAATCTTCGCTTCCAGCGCATTGCTTTGCGCCAGAAGCCGATACTTGTACCAGGCGAACAGCGAGAACACACATAGCGCAGCGACACCCGCCGTCGCCCAGACCGGCACGCTTTTCAGCAGCCGCATCCTGCCCGGCTCCTCGCCGCGCCAGTGCGGCGACAGTTCGAGCCGCATCGTGTCCCGCGTGCCGCTGATAAGCGTCAGCATTCGCTGCCGGATCTGCTCCAGATGACGTGGACCGTCCGCGGCAACGCTGTAGCGTCCTTCGAATCCAAGGCTGAGAATGCGATACAACACCTCGAGGACGTCGATGTACTCCTGGGGATCCGTTGCCATGCGGCCGATCAGCAGGAAGAACTTCTCGCCGCCGTCCACTTCTCCTTCGAACTTGAGCAGCAGCCCCCCCGCGGCCCAAATTCCGCCGTTCCCCCAACGCGTGCGGTTGGCGGCTTCGTCGAGCGCGGTGCACAGCGCGTAACGGACAGCCGCCACGTGCTTCCACGGCAAACTCGCTTTGTCGCAGACCTTCTGGAATGCGGCGACCTCACGCACCAGCAGCGAGCGCAAGCTCGCGACCGCAGCCAACGAATCGAGCGAAGCCGGCATGTCCGCCAGCATGCGCAACAAAGGCTGCGCGCCTTCGCACAACGGATTGCGCGCAGCCTTCATGCGCTCCAGACGCGTCTGCACTTGTTCCGGCGGATCGAACGCGGCCGCATCGACCACCGGTTCCTGATTGGCGACACCCGCGGTTGTGGGACGCCCAGCGGGACTGGCAGACGGCTGGCTCTGGCCAGAAGCAGAGTTGTCGGGGTTCAACAGAAACTCGAACGCGTCGTCCCCGTATGCACCGGTACTCATTTTTGACGTACGCCCCACAACTCAAGCTTGAGTTCCGGGAAGTGCCCGGCGACATGCATGGCAAGCCCTCCGTGCCGCGCAATCTGTTCCCAGAACGGTCCGGTACGCGACAGTTCGAAATAGATAAAGCCCGAGTTGAACGGAATCTGGCGCGGAGGAACCGGCAGCGCCGCCACTGTCAGACCCGGCAGGTGCGAACGGATCAATTCCGGCAAGCGCTGCGGATGACTGATCTTCGTTTGGGCAAGAAACTGCTGCTGCAGCAATTCGGAAGGCATCTGCGCGCCCACGGCGAGCACGAGGCTCGAATAACCGGCCAATTCGTTCGGCAGCATGGCGGCCGTACGGATGCCATGCGCCTGCTCCGTAAGCGGAATGGGCTGCGCACCACGAATCAACACCTGGTTCAACAGATAGTGAACCTCCTCGACGAGGGGCCTGATACTGCGGTAGAGCTGCGCATGGTCATAGCCCGGCGCCGCCCGCGGACGCCGCGTTTGCGGACGCACGAAGGTCGAAAGCTCGCCCGCGAAAAGCGCGAGCTCGCGATACAGGGTCACCGGCGCGGTCTCCTCGAGTTGGCAAATATGCTCCAGCAGCGGCTCATAGCGATTGAGCACCTGGAGCAGCAGATAGTCGGCCACTTCGGCCGCCGCGCCCGTACGGCCATCAGAACCTGACAGACGGGCGGCGAGCGCGTCGGCGCGTAGTCGCGCGAGACCGTGCAGCTGCATCGCCCATTCGCGCAGCAGTGGATTCGCGCCGTAACCGGTCACGGGCGGAATGTGGTCGGCGCTGTGCAGCGACACGGCGCCGTCGGCGTGCAGCGCCTTCACGCGCGTCAGCGCAAGCCCGATCCACGACTGCGTCAGCTCTTTCTCGGGCAACAGCCGCAAGCGCAGATTCGAGAGTTGGACCGGCTTCGGACCTTGGCCGATCGCGTTGCTGTCGCGCAGTTCGGCGTCGTACGCATGGTAACGGGCCAGCGATCCGCTCTGCTCGGTGAAGGCGGTTTCCTCGGTGTTAGGCAAGCGAAGCGGGACCGCCAGGTAAATCACCTGCTCCTGATGTTCCGGTCCGATCGTCAGTGGGGGCGGGGGCAGCGTCAGGCCAGGCACCTCGAACGGTGTGCCGTCTGGAAATACGCCGAGCCCGCTCTTGAACACCAGCTTGCCGAACGCGAGCGATTCCTGATCGATTTCATAACGGCTGAAGCCCCAGAAAAACGGGCTCAGCGGCGCGCTCCGGCGATGCGCGAACGACTCGAAATACCTCTCCTGCTGCTGAAACAATTGCGGGCGCAGGAAGAGTCCTTCGCTCCAAACAACTTTGCTATACCAACTCATCGAAATTAGTCTGACTTTGAAATCGAAACAGTGCGCCGATCGAGCTGGATCGTCAGCTTCTGTTCCTTGTCTGGAAGAGCCATCCTGTACCATGCGGCGTCGGGCGCGATTGGCAACCGGTAAACCGCGCGCCAGACCGATTTCCCGAGATCCCGGTAGCCGGCCAGCACGCCAATTGCGGTAGTGGCGGGGTTCGACTTCCGGACGATCTCGCGTGTATCGCCGGGACGCAGAATAAATTCGTCAACGACCAGCACGTCGTCGCTAAGGATTTTCTTGTCGTCGCTTTGCAGCGTGAAAAAGTCGCCGGTTTGAAACGCCGTCGGCGACTTCAGTTCGTAGACCCGCACGAGGATCGGCGCCGCCGTTCCCCACTCGTTCGGATTGACGTTCTCGTTTGCCGCGATCTGAAGCCGGAGGGTCGTTCGCTCCTTGACAACGGGAGCCGACGCGGTAGCGCACCCGGACAGCCATGCGCTCGCCCCGCTTAGGGCTAGCCAGCCTCCGATACGCAGCCATATCGCGAAGCGGGAAAAAAAGATCGAAACCATCTGACGGTATCAAGGTGATCTCGCACATCGCCCTGAATGAACCAGGATGCCTGCATCCAGCCAGGCATCCCGGTTAACAACCTTGACACGGCGTCCCGGACAAAAGGGTCGTCGTGCCAAGATTCAGGAAAATGTGCGATTTAGGCTGTGTTCTTCTTGATATCGAAGGTCGCCGTGATCGCACCACCGCTACCGCCTTGCGCGTTCTGCACCACATATTCCTGCTTCAGGCGAGCAAAGGACAGACGCACCGTTTCGCACGGACGCGATTCACTGTCGCTGACGCCGGACGGATGCACCGAGGTAACCAGCACGTCGTTCATCGTGAATTTGATGTATTCGAGCGGATTACCGCCAGCCTTGCGCACGACGAGTTTGGCTTCGTCGATGTGCTTACCGGTCAGGCAGTATTGCGTCAGGTTGGGCGTTGCACGATCGATGAAATGCTCAAACGTGAAGTCGTCGACCGTAGCTCGGCCAGCGCCACCACCGGAACCAACGTGCATATTCGATTGCTGCGTAACGCCCCACGCCCAGCTCAGAACATCGATTTCGTCCTTGTGGTTAGCGTCTGCCGACTCACCATCAATCCCGTTAATCTTGAGAAAGATGTCTTGCGCCATAAAAATACTCCTTGATACCGATTAGTTTTAAAGATGCTCAATGAAAGTCAGGCATATTTAGTGAGCGCCTGTCCGTCGCTCAATCACCGAATGAACGGTAGACGTCAGGTCAGGCTGCATCCTTCACGAGCGGCAGCTTCGCGACGAGACGCAAAGAAACCGTCAGACCTTCAAGTTGGAAATGCGGACGCAGGAAGAACTTCGCCTGGTAATATCCCGGATTTCCCTCGACGTCCTCGACGACCACTTCGGCCGCGGCCAGCGGTCGACGTGCCTTGGTTTCCTGCGACGAATTCGCGGGATCGGCGTCCACGTAGTTCATGACCCATTCGTTGAGCCATTGCTGCATTTCGTCCCGCTCCTTGAATGCGCCGATCTTGTCGCGCACGATGCACTTCAGGTAATGCGCAAAGCGCGAGCACGCGAACAGATACGGAAGACGTGCCGATAGATTCGCGTTCGCAGTTGCGTCGGGATCGTGGTACTCGATCGGCTTCTGCAACGATTGCGCGCCGATGAACGCCGCGTAGTCAGTGTTCTTGCGGTGAATGAGCGGTATGAAACCACTCTTCGACAATTCCGCTTCGCGGCGGTCGGAGATCGCAATTTCCGTCGGGCACTTCATGTCGATGCCACCGTCGTCCGTCGGGAACGTGTGACACGGCAGGTTTTCAACTACCCCACCGCTTTCCACGCCGCGAATCAGCGTGCACCAACCGTAGTTCTTGAACGAACGGTTGATGTTCACCGCCATTGCGTAGGCCGCGTTCGACCATACATAGCGTTGATGATCCGCGCCGGCGGTCGTCTCTTCGAAATTGAATTCGTCGACCGGATTCGTCTTGACGCCATACGGCAGACGTGCAAGGAAACGCGGCATTGCAAGGCCGATGTAGCGCGCGTCTTCCGAACTACGCAGCGAGTTCCAAGGTGCGTACTCAAGGTTTTGCGTAAAAATCTTCGTCAGGTCGCGCGGGTTGGCGAGTTCCTGCCACGAGTCCATCTGCAGCACGGACGGTGCCGCGCCCGTAATGAACGGCGCATGCGACGCTGCGGCCACCTTTGCAATCGAGCCCAGGAGGTCGACATCGGCCGGCGTGTGATCGAAGTAGTAGTCGGCGACGAGACAGCCGTACGGCTCGCCACCCAACTGCCCGTATTCTTCCTCGTAAATTTGCTTGAAGAACGGACTCTGGTCCCACGCAATCCCTTTATAGCGCTTCATCGTGCGACGCAGGTCGTCCTTCGACACATCCATAAAGCGGATCTTCAGCTTCTCATCGGTTTCCGTGTTCGCGACGAGGTGATGAAGCCCACGCCATGCGCTTTCAAGACTCTGAAAATCTTCATGGTGGAGAATCAGGTTGATCTGTTCGGATAATTTGCGATCGATCTCCCCAATAATTGACTCTATGTTTTTGTACGCGTCGTCGGACACCGTTGCCGATGTAAGCAGTGCTTGTTGAGCGAGCGTCCGGACAGCCCCCTCGACAGCCTCGCGCGCGCGCTCCGTTTTGGGCTTGAATTCGCGCGATAGGAGTGCGTTGAAATCGGACTGATTGGTCACGCTCGCCGTTGCCTTGGCGCGCGTGTTCGCTTGAAGTTCGGCCATCATTTCCCCATTGTTTCAGGCTGTGCTTTCGTGCGGAAAGCAAAAATCATTCGTTGGTCACCGGTTCGCCGGTGGATGCCGCTTCCGGCTTTGGCGCCTTTGCGAGCGCTTCGAGTAACGCTGGGTCTCTCAACACCTTGCTGACCAGGTTTTCCGCGCCACTTTTGCCATCCATATACGTTTGCAGATTGGCCAGTTGCGTACGCGCCTCGAGTAGCTGCGCAAGCGCGTCAACCTTCTTCGCGACGGCTGCGGGCGAGAAGTCGTCCATGCTTTCGAACGTGATATCGACCATCAGATGACCTTCGTTCGTCAGCGTGTTGGGCACCGCGAACGCGACACGCGGTTTCATGGCCTTCATTCGCTCATCGAAGTTCTCGATGTCGATATCGAAGAACTTACGATCGCCGACGGCGGGCAACGGTTCGAGCGGCTTGCCCGACAAGTCGGCGAGGACGCCCATCACGAACGGGAGTTCGACTCTCTTTTCCGAACCGTAAATTTCGACGTCGTATTCAATCTGGACGCGGGGGGCACGATTACGTGCGATGAATTTTTGAGAACTGGTAGAAGCCGACATAGTGCTCTGAGGTTGTTCGCTCAAATAAAAGAAGGAGCGGCGACACCGCTCGCTTTCGTATGAAATCCGCAAGCTGATGATGTTATGTCTCGGAGCAGCGCGGCGATATGGGCGGTTGCCCAAAAGTCTGTCCCGTTCGCAAAAGAGAGGCCGGGTTGGCGTGCGCGAACGCAGGTTCCCAGAGGGCTACCCGCGACGAGTACTTTCAGTGCGTGCCTGAATCGGGAACAACGGTGATTTCGACACGACGATTCATCTCGCGCCCCTGACTAGTTTCGTTGCCGGCGATCGGCCGGGTATCGCCATACCCCTGAATTGCGAAACGTGTGACGGGCAACGTAGCCGTGTTGACGAACCAATCGCGGATGGCCCGCGCGCGTGCCTCGGAGAGCTTTTGATTCGCGACGCTGGCACCCACGTTGTCAGTATGACCCGCGATGAGAATTCGCTTGTCGGGATTCGCGCGAATCAGATCGAGAACCGTGTGGAGCCTTGGCTCTGCACCTGACTTGAGCGTCGTCTTGCCGCTGTCGAATAACAAGAGGCTGTCGATCGTCACAGCAAGGGGCGGGGAATGCGCGGCGATTGTCGGGGAATGCGATGTCGCGGTCACGCGTTCAAGCGCGACTTGCAACTGCTTGCCCCGATACAGTCCCCAGCCGAGCCCCGTCGGCACACCGTTGCTCGCATAGCGAGCCAGCTCGGCGGATTGTCTGCGCAACGATTCGAATCGCTCATGCTTCGCATCCGCGCGGGCTGTGGGTATATGCGTGTAAACCTCGAGATCGTCGGCGACTCGCGTGACCAACCTGCTGTTCGACCATGCGGAGACACCAATCGACACCATCAGGACGACCGCCGACGCAGCCAACGCGTGCAAGCTTCCGGAATACGACCGGGCCCACTCGCTCTTCGAAACGCGGAATCTGTCGTTCCGCGCGATGGTCGTAAGTAAAGGCAGAGACAGCGGCTTCGGTTGAGCCTCCGGCCTCGTCAGCAGCGGCCGCAGCGCGGTCTTGCCGGTGAGCCATCGCGTCCATGCGCCTGGACGCATCGGCGGGTGTCCGATGTCGGCCAACAGCAAGCCGCGCAGCGAGAACGGCGCGGTGTTCGCGAGCGATGAAAGTATCGATAGCAGCGCCTCATCTTCTAGCCAGTCGAACACTGCATGCCCCAGACCGGCACGCGACGCACGTTCCGGGTGGGCGACAGCGAGCCAGGCCTGATCCAGCTGTTGCCTGAGCGCTTGCACATGTTGCCGCGCGGTTGCGGTCGCGGGTTGCATCGTCGAGATATTCATGGCATCGCCGAACCAGACCGGTTCCACTGCGTGGCCGCTATTCGAGCCGAGGTACGCGTAGATCGCGATATAGCAGGGTAATACGAACGCCCGGGGACCCATGCAAGCGTCGATTTGATGCTTCCAGCGGGAAAATTCGCGGCGAATCACAGCATCGTCGCACTCACCGTCGGGAACAACGGGCATCAACACGGCATCCGGCGGACGTTGATGCGACTCCATCACCGTGGCCAACACGCTGGACAACTGCTGCGGGGACCGGACACGCAACCACAGCGCATCACCGTTACGTCGCAGTGCGGATGTCTGGCCATCGCGTGCAAACAACGCGCCGGCATGCGGCCCGACGACGAGAACGATCGATAACTGACGCACGTTCCCGAGCTGAAAATCCTGATCCTCGTGAGTCGGATGCGATCGCCCGTAAGCTGGCAAAACGGCGGCGCCCGCCGCCGTCAACAGAACAAGACTGAGCACAACGGGCCACGATGGTTGGAGAGCAAGCGGCAAACATAGCCATATCAGTCCAACTACGGAGACAGCGATCCAGATCAGCGCCGCCCGGTAGCTGTTTCCGGAAATCATTGCGAACGCTCCGTCTGCATAGGACTACTCTGCGGCGGCGACGTTTGAGGTAGACCGCGTACCGCAACGTCCAGACTAAGGTCCATCGCCGTCCATAGTGACGCGATGGCAACCGCACCAGCAATCACCCCGCCGGCGGTTCTGCGTGAATGTGAGATGCGTGACACGTCCGACGGCCGAAGCGAATTGGTCGGTGGCATGGCGTTATCCGGTGCGTCGGGTATGGAGAACGCCGCCTTATTACGCGGATGCCCGTTCAACGCCGATTTCGCACGCTCCAGATATGCGTTGGCGTTTTCTCGTCCGCCGTCGAAGCCCAGCCCCAGCAACATGGTGTAGAACTCAAGTCTGGCGGGGTCCGGATCGCCGCCGTCCACCACCGCCTCGATCCGGTGCCATACCCATGCGGCGCCATCACGCACGCCATGAAAACGCATCTGCAGCGGGTCACGCAACCATTCCTCGCGCTGCCTGGACGGCAATGCATGCAACGTCAGTTCATCTAGCAGAACGCATTGTGCGAGGCTGACTTCCCGGATGTCCGTTGCCGGAAAAGTTCGATCCAGCATTTGCTGCTGTAGCGTCTCGACCAACGTACTGCAACGCGCGCGCCAAAAAGGAATAGCCGGCAGCTCCGCGCCGTCGGACAGCAGTGCTGCATGCAACGCAGTCGCTCGCATGAGCGCGACTGTTGAGTCAAACATAATAAGAAACGTATTCGCGCCGGCACCCTCAGGGCATTTCGACGACATAGGTGACGAATGTATTGACGGTGCCAGCCGTGGCCCGACCGGTTGCGTAGTAGCTGGCAATGAACTTCACCGGCGTTGGATCCGTGGACGTGATCGGAACGACTCTCATCGTAGACCGGTCGCCGACCTTGATCCGCGATCCGTCCTCATTGGCCAGCATGACCTGTACATTCGTTGCCGACGCCGCCCCGCTCGCATTCTGCAGGTCCAGATTCCCGGTGTTGGGATCGGTCGACGAACCGCTCTCGAAATACACGCGCGCCCCCGTTACACCGCTTGGACATTGGATCGTGATGGTAAAGAACTTTGAGCCGCGATCTATAACTCCGGCCGTCGGCAGCGATTGCGTCGAAAGCGTCGGCAACGTGACCGTCATGTCGGGCGAACTCACCAGCGCACACGTCGTCGCGTTATAGGTGCCACTAAAATTGAGCGTGACCGAAGGCGAGCCTTGCGCATGTACGCAAACCGATCCCAACAGCGCACCTGCGATCAATCCGGAAATTAGTCCGGCAATCCGAAAGTATCTACAAATATTTTTCATTTTCTGACCTCTACTGTCGGCGGAATCATCTAAGCCGCAGCGCTGGAGCTGACCGGGTATCGACCTTCGCACTTCAGCGAAGCGAACTGACAAGCGCCGCGCCCGCTGAACGTCGCGCTACGGACTTTGCCGGCGGAGACCAGATTAGCGCTGGATCACAGCTCAGCTTGATGCGCGCAACGATCCCCGCGCGCTGACCGCTGTCCGCCTTGTCGTCGTCCGGCATCGTGTAGGGCATCACGCACTGCTCCGCTGCGCGATTGCCCCAGCGCACCAGCAGCTTGCCTTCGTGCTCGAGGCCGCGCAGGTACGAGAGGCCACCCTGACCGACGATGCCCACCGATTTCTCGGACTCGTCGAATAACTCGGTGCCCATCGGCATGGCTTTGCCTTCCCGATCCAAAACCTCGGCGAAAATCGGCGTGCCCTGCGTGGTCGCAATCTTCACCTTGACGAGCGAACTCGCGCGCGGCACGACTTCCTCACTCGTGTTGCCCAGTTCAACGTCGAGCGACACGTCGCTCGGATCCAGCGCGACCGTGTTGACCCGGTATGGCATCAGCGACGACACCACCGCATAGCCGTTAGCGTCAATCCTTGCACCCTGGCCATTGATGATCCGGCCGCCTTCCGCGCCTTTCGCTTCGACGAGCGCGAACGCCTGCCCAAGCGGCGGGCTCAGCGTCATGCCGCCACTGTGAACGACGACCGCGCCGTCGGCGTTGAACGCGGCTTGACGGGTCTGATTGCTGATCGATGCATTGACGTTGTAAGTAGCGAACGGCGCGCGATACATCGCGTAACCACCCGCGGAAACGGTCCGATTGTCGCCGGCGACGATCCGTGACGCGTTGACACCGTAGGTGATCGGCGTGGCTCCGGTCGTGTTGCCCGACGCAGTGGCCTGAATTGTGCTATCCCCGTTCGAGCCGCGCGAAACGTTGGTGGTCAGATAGTCGAACATATGATGCTCGTTCGAGTCGACCTTGCCGAGCGGAATCGTCAGGTTCAAACCTACCTGCGTGCTGATCTTCGAGTTTTGCAGGCGCGTGCGTTGCGCATATAGCGAGTAGGACACCCGCTTGTACGCGCTGTTGAAACCAACCTGATATTGCAGATCGTAGCCCTTCGACGCGCCCCAGTAGTTCTGCGAACTGCCGGCGATATAAAAAGAACTCGACTCGCCGATTGGCTGGTTGATATTCAGCTGCAGACGGCTGCGCGTGCGGTAGTCATACTGACCCGTGGTGTCTCGGGAGCCATATCGCGCGTACATCGCGTCATGCAGGCTATAGAAGCGTGAGGTCGAGTATCGGTAAGCCGCAACCGAAAAATTCGTGTTGGGCCCTGGAAGGAGCTTGCTGTAGCTGATCCGCGTACTGTAACCGGGACGACCACCAGACACGCCGGGAATATTCGTTCCCGCCGCCGTTACGTCAAACGCGAATGCGCCGAGCGGCGTATTGAGCGCGACACCCACCAGGCCAGCCCAGTAACCTTCCGCAAACTGTGCACCGGTGTAGCCGGTCAACAGGTTTGTCAGGCCGCGCTGATAAACCGCCTGCGCCACCCACGGATGGTTATTCAGCACGGTATCGCGATAGACACCGGTCGTCAGATTGAAACGTGCAACACCAGGCCGCAGCAACTGCGGGACGGACGCAAACGGCACCAGAAAAGTCCGCTGACGGCCGTCGGATTCTGTAATAGTGACCTGAAGGTCGCCGCCATAACCCGTAGCCGGCAGGTCGTTCAGTTCAAACGGCCCCGGCGGCACGCTGGTCTCGGCCACGATGATGTTGTTCTGACGCACGATGATGCGTGCATTGGTATCAGCCACGCCACGCACAACCGGCGCGTAGGAGCGCATGGAATCCGGCAACATGCGGTCGTCGCTCGAAAGCTGGACGCCACGCACGTTGAATGAGTCGAAGACGTCACCGCTCGTCGAACTGTCGCCGATCGTCAGTTGGCTCTTAAGCGCCGTGACATCGTGTTGCGCAAACAGCGCGACACTTTGCCAATGCGTGCCGGAACCCCGGTTCTGCGAGCTTACCGTGGACCACTGGCGGAAACGCCAGCCGTTCACGTTGAATCCGCTTTGCAGACCGAGGTAGACACTGCTGAAGTCTCCGCTACCATTGTTCTGGTGAGTCGTATAGCCGGCGAGACTGTATTGCACGAAGCCTGCGTTGATCCCGTTGTCCCAACGGGACGGATCGACGTAACCGGCAGCCTCCTTGCGCAATTCGATCTGTGGAATCGACAGATCGAGTTGCAGGTCGGCGGTGTTGAACGATGCAACCGATCCCGGTACGGCTTCAACCAGCGGGACGCATTGCACTGACGCGTCCGTATCGTCGAAGTCGCCCTTTCCTGCTTCCTTCAACCGCTGGGCCACGCGCTCGGTATCTACGCCAGCGCGCTCCAGGCCAGGCATCGTGAAACAGGGCGTTGCGATATCCGAGCCCGGCACTGCCTGAAACAGGACATCGAAGCGTCCACGCTTCTTACCATTGACGAGCAGTTCGAGCGGATAAACACCGGGAGCAACAGGATTGCCTCGCGTATAGCGTGACAAATCGGCGACGTTGCCCGTAAAGAATGCTGGATTGAACTCGACTTCTTGCGGAACTTCCGCAGCGGGCGCATTTGATGTCGCCGTGGTAGATGACGCATCCGTACGCGCAGCCTCTCCGTCGACACCGGCTGCCTGTTGCGGCAACTCGGACGCCGAGCAGTCGCTGGATGGCGTCACCGCTGAGTCCGGCGCGCACGCGGCGACCGCGGAATTTGGGCAAAAGACCCAGCCCGACGCTATGATTGCCGCCCAAGCCAGTGGGTGAAACCGGAAAGGGACATTACTGAATACTCTTTCAACCGCCGTCTTACTATTCCGCACGCCCGACATCCCGTATTTCAATTATTGATTCTTTTGCGCTTCCGCGCTTTGCGCACCTGTCACTTCCGCCGAGTCCTTGACCGCTGTACCGAAGTCGTTCAGAACCGTATAGGAAACGGTGGCAGGAGCTTTGATATCCAGCTTTCCATCTTGTGGACGGAGATCGACGTGCCCGAACGGCGGTGCCATATCGGGCAAAAGAGCGACTTTCCTGCCTGCCGTTTCTACCTCTGCCGTGCCGACGGAAATGTAGTAGGGCGATGGGTTGTCCAGACGAACGATGCTCTGACCTTTGTCATTTGCCTCGACATGCCACTTCAGCTGGGCCCGCCCCGCCGTTGGGTCATCGAGCAACGATACCGGCCGGTAGAACATCTTGATACGCGTTCGGAACGCGAGCTGAATCATGTTCCGGTCATCAGCGTCCTTAGGCTTCGGCGGAATTTCGAGAACGTTCAGCCAATAGACAGCCTCACGGTCCTTCGGCATGTCGCCGCCTATGAACAGGATGCGCAAAGCCTGCCCTCTGTGAGGCTCGACCCGAAATACCGCCGGCAGTAACGTGAACGGCACCTTGATTTCATTCGGGGCAGCGGCCGCATCGCCGTCGTCCAGCCATGCCTGGACCAGGACCGGACGGCTGTCAACATTGTTCAAACGAACATTGACTTCGCGGTTTTGCGCCGGATAAATAACTCGGGTACCGGTAATGGTGATAGCAGCTTGTGCAGCAAACGAGGTCACACTTAAGGCGACAGCTGCGGCGAACAACATTGGAAACTTCATTGAAGACACTCGCTCCTCCACGCGACAGATAAGCGGAATGCCACTTCGGGTTGCCCTCGAACTAGAAGAGCAACCCGATGCCATTCGGCTTAGATTCGCTTACTGGTATGCCAACGTGTAGCGAACAACAGCCGTCACGTTACCGGCCGTGGCTCTGCCTGTTGCATAGTACTGGCCGGCGTAGTACATCGTTGCCGTACCGTCGTTCCCAACAGCAACGAACTCGCCCGCGCTGCCCAGCGGAAGCACCGACTCCTCGCCACTCGTGCCATTGTGGTCAAGCAATTGCACTTCGACGTTCCCGGCCGGCAAGGTAGTTGCCTGGTTAATGGCATTACGCGTAACCGGGTCCATGTTCGTGGTCTCGAAATGCGCCGCGACATGGGTCAGCGTTGCCGGGCACTTGGACACCGAAATGGTGAACGGCTTGGACCCGCCGGTTACGCCAGCCGCAGGCAGCGCCTGCGAAGACACCCGAGGCAGCGTGACCGTTTGGTCCTCGTCACCCGAGTTGATCACACAGGTGTCGTCATACAGTTCTCCATTGAACGTTACCTGACCTGTGCCCGGTACAGCTTGAGCGAAAACCATCGGCGCGACGGACAGGCCCATCAGCGCGATCATGAGTTGCGTTACTTGTTTTTTCATGAGATTCCTCTTTGTTGCCATTTCAGAACTACAAACCCTTGTAAAGCCGGGACGTCCAGCGATCGTCAAGGCAGAGGAATGATCTCATTGAAGAAGATCGGTGTTAATGGGCCAATACCCAAAATGAAAGACCAAAATAGGTCAGTCGAGAAACGGCGTGTCGATTCCTCGAACTGAACAGGTCACAGGACCACCCTACGATAGGGAGAAGGCGCTACGAGAACGACAGAATCCGCCTGAGAATCGCGGCAATTGCTACGAGCAGGACCACTCGCGCACGATTGTGACGAGTTCTACGTCGTTTCTGGCACCGAGCTTCTTCATGCCAGCGTTCTTCTGATTGCTCACGGTCTTCGGACTGCGATTGAGCCGCTCGGCAATTGTTGCGATCGACATCCCGTCGCAGATCATTCGCACGACCGTCGATTCTTTTTCAGATAGCAAATTGAGAGAAGATCCGCCTTGCGCTGCGCGCCCCGTTGCGCGCAACATCTTGTCCGCAATGGAATCAGGCAGAAACACGCTTTTATTTTTGGCAACGCGAACGGCAGCAGTAAGGCTGACAAAGCCCTCGGGACCCTTACCGACGAAGCCGGCCGCCCCCGCGTTGAGCGCGGCTGAAATGATGTGCGTGGAAGAATGCGTGCTCAGAAAAACTACTCGTAAGGATGGGGCGACACGCCGGATCCGGTCAAGAAGATTGAGACCGTCGGCATACGGATCGCCTTCGAATTCGTAGTCGCACACAAGAACATCGACCGGCACTTCAACCAACCGCTGGAGAAGCAGGCCGATACTTTCGCTTTTGAAGCAGACCTGGATGTCAGGACAACGCTGAAGAAGATGCTCGACGCCGAGGAGAATAAATGGATGATCGTCGGCGATACCCACTCTTATTTTGTTCACTCACACTCCATACCACGCAGGTGAATACCTTTTCCTTGCCGAAACACCCTGCATGACTTGTCACCAAAGTACCATGTCATTTCACGCCGTTACATGATGAGAAAGGCGCAGGGCATCTCGTCCCATCCGCTCGTCGACTTCCCTGATCCTGTGTGTCGCCACGGGACGCTGCGTTTGCGTGGGCCTAGCCGCACACCTCAGCAGCAAGATCGAGAGCCGCAACCTTCCTGCTTCTAATGAAGCGAACGGCGTCGGGAACGCCTATCATCTAAGCGCACAAGTCGGCGCGGTCCAAATAGCGCATATCAAATTGTCTTGATCGTTCCACAAAAGCATTTTGGCACCACGCAAATAGAAGTTTTCGAACCACTGTTTTTTAAACGATGCAAAATCGGTGAGAAAGCCGGTGTGCTTTGGTAAAGACAAAGCAATTTTTGGGCATACAACCTAGCATGGATCAATCATGAAGATGGGATAGCGCGACGCACCCCAACTCGTCGGCGAGGAATTAAAACGTCTTCGCCTTGCGCAGAGGCGGATTGTACGATGCGCTAACAAGCAAAAAAATCAGCAGAGTCCTATATGCGTCATAGGTGCAAGAAGTGCTTTCAACATCCACCCCAGTCGGCCCGTCGCAATGCCCCATCGCCGCCGGCGTCACCGCCGTGTTTCTTCTAGCGGACCGCGCGACAGCAGGTCCGCGGTCGGCGCGCTGCCCGTCAATGTCACGACGCCGTTATCCGCGCGCGCTGTAATGTTGCTGGCCCGTAGTCCCTGGCTTCGTGCGTTTCTGAATGCGCGGCGTACGTCCCGCACGAGTTGCCGGTTGGTAGCCTTGATCTCGCCCGCGGTTGGCGCCGAACTCGCCGCAGCTTGTGCCGCGGGACCCGATCCGCCCGCTTGCGGCTGCGCGTGCGCAGTCAGGCAAGCGGAACACGACCGCGCTCGCGCAAACCAGCTTCAGCCATTTCTGTGCGTTCATTTCGTTTTCCTGTTGTGTATGGCCGGATGACATCGACGGTGGCGCCCGGCCGACCATTTCATCCGCTGCATTCGCCAGGCCGCGATCATGTGAGCCGCGCGGCGCGCGAGCGGAAGCCTTAGGCCGCAAAATGATTGCGCACGAGATCGACGAACGCGACCAGCCCGGTAAGCAGAACCACAATGAACAGCCAGCGTTCGAGCAGCGTAAACACAGGCCGTTTCCCCTTGCGACGCTCGGCGATGTAAAACCACACGGTCGCCGCCGTATAAAGCACGGTCGACATCAACAGATAATGCAGGCCGCCCGCGTACACGAGAAAGAGCGCGTATCCGCAGCCCAGCAGCGCGAGCATGAAATCGATGCGCCGTGACCACGGCTGCCCCGCATACGATTCGCCGCTCGCTGCGAGCTTCAACCCATAGCCGGCGACGAGCAGATACGGGATCAGGTTCATCGACGTCGTGAACTCCTTGGCCAGCGTGAACGCTTCTTTCGAAAACAGCGTCACGATCAGAAAGGCCTGAATCACGAGGCTCGTCATCCACAGTGCGGCGACCGGTACGTGGTTGCGGTTTTCTCGCCCGAGAAACGCGGGCATCGTGCGGCTCTTGCCCGCCGCGTGCAGAATTTCGGCGGCGAGCAACGTCCATGCGAGATAAGAACCGAGTACCGATATCAACAGGCCGAGCTTGACCGCGACCGCGCCCCAGGCGCCGACCGCGGCGCTCAGCACGCCAGCCATCGACGGATTTTTCAGCGTGCCCAACTGCTCGAGCGGCAACACGCCATACGACAACATCGTGACCATGACCATCAACGCAAGCACGCAGAGAAAGCCGAGGACGGTCGCGACCCCGACGTCGCGCCGTTCGCGTGCATGCCGTGAATAGACACTCGCGCCTTCGACGCCGAGAAACACGAATACCGTGCCCAACATCGTCTTGCGCACCTCGCCGAACAGACCGGTCGCCGACGGCTCGGGAACGGTCCACAGGTTCGCGATGAACAACTGCCACTTGACACTCGATAGCACGAGCACCGCGAACAGTCCAAGCGCGAACAACTTGGCGGCCGTCATCGACGCATTCACTACCGACGAGCCCTTCACGCCGCGCAGTATCAGAAAGTGAAACACCCAGATCATCAGCGAGGAACTGACGATCGCGCTAAACGTATTGCCAGCGCCGAATGAAGGCGCGACGATCGCGAGCGCGGACTTGATCAGCACGAGATACGCCACGTTGCCGAGACAGCTGGCGCACCAGTAACCGAACGCCGACAGAAATCCCGTGTAGCGTCCAAACCCGACGCGCGCATACGTGTAGACGCCAGCGTCGAGTTCCGGCTTGCGCCATGCGAGCCGTTGAAAGATCAGCGCGAGTATCAGCATGCCGGAGCCGGTGATGGTCCAGCTGATCAACGAACCGACTACGCCGGTATATTTGCCGAGCGCCTGCGGCAGCGAAAAGACGCCCACCCCGACCATCGAGCCGATCACCATTGCCATCAGGCCCGGCGCTGAAAGTCTGACGCGCTTGTCCATTGCTGCGATCGCTCTCCCGCGAACACGTTCCGATCGAGCCGCGCTCGTGCGACTACGATGATCGACCGCTCAGATGACGATCGTGCCGGTCGCGAGGCCGATCAGCGCGCCAATCGCGCCGCAGGCCGCGACGGCAAAGATGACCCACTCGACTTTCGAAAACACCCGATGGCCGCGCTCGCGTTTGGCCACCACATACAGCACCGTACCGGGCGCATAAAGCAGCGCCGATAGCATCAGGAACTTCAGGCCGCCCGCGAACAGCAGAAAGGCCGTATACAACGTCGCGAACATCGCGACGAAATACTCGGTGCGCAACGCGCCGCTCAAGGTGCCGCCATTCTGTCCACTATCGTAACGCGCGGCCTTGATGCCGTATGCGGCCACGAGAAAATAAGGAATCAGCACCATCGAGCTCGTGAGATTGAGCATCAGCGCAAACGCGTCGGTCGACCAGTACGTGCTGATTACGAAACACTGCACCACGGTACTCGTGAGCCAGATCGCGGCGACCGGCAGCTTGCGCTCGTTTTGTCGCGCGAAGATACGCGGCATCGTCTCGAGACGCGCGGCGGCGAACAGCACCTCGGCACAGATCAGCGACCATGCGAGGTACGCGCCGAGGATCGAAATGATCAGACCGGCGCTGACGAACACGACACCGAATGGGCCGAGCAGCGCGCCGAGTACCGCGGCCATCGACGGCTGGCGCATCACCGCAATATCGGCGCGCGGCAAGCTCGCGTAAGGCAGCAGCGTCACCAGCACCAGCAGACACAGCACGGCGACGAAGCCGGTGATCGTCGCGGCGCCGACGTCCGAGCGCTTTTTCGCATAGCGCGAGTACACGCTCGCACCTTCGATACCGACGAACACGAAGACGGTGACGAGCATCGTCGCGCGAACCTGCGAGAACAAGCCCTTGCCGATCTGATCGCTGCGTTCCCACAGATTCGCGCGAAACATGTCGGCGCGAAACAACGCGATCAGCATCACGATGAACAGCACGATTGGAATCAACTTCGCGACCGTGACGATCGTGTTGATCATCGTGGCCTGCTGGACGCCGCGCAGCATCACCAGATGAAACAGCCAGATGCCCACCGACGACACGATGATCGCGGTCGCCGTATTGCCGTTGCCGAAGGCCGGCACGAAAGCGCCAAGCGTCGATTTGATCAGCACCCAGTACGACACGTTGCCGAAGCAGCCGGCCATCCAGTAGCCGAATGCGGATAGAAAGCCCGCATAATCGCCGTAGCCCGCTCGCGCGTATGCGAACACCCCCGCATCGAGCTCGGGCCGTCGCTGCGCGAGCGCCTGAAAGACGCGCGCCAGCGCATACATGCCGATGCCCGCCACGCACCATGCAATGACCGCGCCGAACGGTCCGGTCGCGCGCGCGAAATTGCGCGGCAACGAGAAAATCCCTGCGCCCACCATTGAGCCGACGACCATCGCGGTCAATGCGGGCAACGACAGTTTCGTCTCGACCTGGGTTGCCATCGTCCACCCTTCAGAGAAGCTGATTTCCTCCAGAAATGGACTTACGCGGAGCAGGTACGCGTGCATTGCGCATCTCCTGTCAGTCCTCCCCGACTGAAGCCAACGGCCTTGCGAGTACCGGACCGCACTCCTCCTGGTCGTTCACTGTGCGGCCGGTGCCGGTGCGGTGGCGGGCGCGGGTTCCGTCGGCGCTCGTGTATTCGAGGCCACTGGCGGATTGGCCAACCAGCCGCCTCCCAACGCCCTGAACAGCGCGAACTGTGCCTGCAGTTCGCCGACCTCTTCCCTCGCCTGCGACGACTGGCTTTCGAGCAGCGCAACCCGCACCTGATCGATATCGACGCGGCCGGTATCGCCGAGTTCGTAGCGACGTCGCACCTGGCTCAACTGCGTGGTGCGACGCGTGACTTCTTCATTGCGTGCCTTGAACAACTCGTCCTGCCGGTTCAAACGCGCCAGTGCACGGTCGACGTCATAGAACGCGCCGAGCGCGGTCTTTTCGTAGTTCGACATGGCCTGCTGCGCCTGCGCGTCCGACGACTCCACCTGCGAGCGCCGCGCGCCAAAGTCGATCAGCGGCAGCGCCATCGCCGCGCCGAATAGCCAGAACGTGCTGGCCCCGAGGCTTTGACCCGCGATCTCCCAACCATTGCGTGCAAGCAAACCGCTCAACGACATGGTCGGCCAGTAGTTGAGCCGCGCGACATCCGACTGCCTGAGCGCCGCATTCACGCGTGCCTGTGCCGCGATCAGATCCGGGCGCCGCATCAGCAGATCGACCGGCTGGCCGGGCTCGATATGCGGCAGCGCGGTCATCAGCGTGTCGCTTTCATCGAGAATCCCCGCGAATTCCGCAGGCTGCACGCCGCATAGATTCTGCAAATTGAGTCGTGCCTGTGCGATGCCGTTCTCCACGTCCTGCAAACGCGCATCGACCTGCGCGCGGCCGGCGCGCGCTGCTTCGATGTCCGTACTCAGCACGAGACCCGCGTTAAAGCTCTTCTCGGCGATGTTGACGAAGTCGTCCGCGATCGCGCGGCTCTGCAGCAAAATCGCGCGCTGACGCAGCAGCCCGCGATAGGTGACGTACAGATCCGCGACTCCCGACACCACGCTCAGGCGTACCGCCTCCGCGTCGCCCGCGGCCGCGCGTGCCTGTTCGCGTGCAGCCGAGAGCCTTGCGCGTCCCTGACCGAACAGATCGATCTCCCATTGCGCCCGCAAGCCGACACGCCAGAACTGCGCATCGGTATTGTTGATGCCGAGGAATTCCGCGAATTCGAGCTGCGTCTCGGCGCCGTGATACTTCGCGGCGCTCACGCTTGCACCGACCGACGGCAACAGTTGCGAGCGGGCCAGGCGGATGCCGGCCTGCACCTGATCGACGCGTGCGTAAGCGGTGGCGATGTCGAAGTTGTGCGCGAGCGCGAGATCGATCAGTCTGTTCAGCGTCGGGTCGTTGTACTGGGTCCACCATGCCGCGAGCTGCTGCCCGGACATCGGTGTCGCCACGCCCGGTTGCGCTTCCGAATACTGCGGCGGAAACGCGGCGGGCTTTTGCAGCTGCAATGAACCCGTACAGCCGGCTTCGAGCAGCAGGGCCGCGATGGCGAGAAGATAAGGGCGCGCGCGGATCATTTTGCTTCCGGGTGTCGACCCGGCTCCCATTCCGCCTGCCTGATCGAGAACAGCATCGCATACAGCGCCGGCACGGCGACCAACGTCAGCACGGTGGCAAAAACAAGGCCCGCCATAATCGTGATCGCCATGTCCTTGAAGAAAGGATCCCACAACAACGGCGCCATGCCGAGCGCCGTGGTACCGCCCCCCAGTATCACCGGCCGCAGACGGTTCATCGCGCCGTGGGTCACCGCCTGCATGCGCGGCACGCCCGCGGCGATCTGCGAATCCATCTCTTCGACGAGCACCACGCCGTTCTTGATCAGCATGCCGATCAGACTCAATAGACCGAGCAACGCCATGAAGCCGAACGCGCCGCGAAATAGCAGCAGACCGAGCGTGACGCCGACGATCGACATCGGCACGACGAGCAGCACGACGAGCGCCGGCTTCAGGCGTCCGAACATCATCAGCACGAGCAGCGCCATGCCGATGAAGCCGAGCGGCAGTTGACGGAACAGGCTCTGCTGCGCGCGCGTCGACGATTCGTGCTCGCCGCCCCATTCGAAGCTATAGCCCGGTGGCAGCTTGATGTTCTCGATGCTGGAGCGTATGCGGTTGAACGCGTCGACACTGTTCTGCCCATAGATCGGGTTGGCCGAAACCGTCAGCGTGCGAATCCGGTTTTCGCGCGCGATCTGGCCTTCCTCGGTACCGACCGCGAAGCCGTTGACCACGTCGCCGAGCGGCACGTAACGGCGCAGCCCCGCGCTGAACACCTGCAGGTCCTGCAGACCCGCGACGCCACGCGTGTAGTCGGGCGAACGCAGCACGATCGGCAGTAGCTGATCGCCTTCGCGATAGATGCCCACCCGCAGGCCTTCGCTTGCATAAGCCATCGTGTCGCTAACCTGACGGCGCGTCACACCGAGCGAGCGCGCCCGCGATTCGTCGAATTCCGGCCGCACGATGCTGATCGGGTCCTCCCAGTCGTCGCGAATCGCGATGATGCGGCCGTCCGCCTTCAGCACATTCTGTGCTTCTTGAGACAAGCGGCGCAGCACGGCCGGATCGGGTCCGGAGAAGCGTGCCTGAATGGCCGCGCCACCGCCGGGACCGAACTTCGGCCGCGTGACCGTCCAATGCTGTTCTGGGAAGCGCCTCTTCAGGTCCGCTTCGATGTCCGGAATCATGTCGTCGATCAGGCTCTGGTCCTTCGCGCCGACGATGAACTGCGCGTACGACGGATTGCGCGTTTCCGGATCGTAGACGAGGGAGAAGCGCGTCGCGCCCGAGCCAATATACGTCTGCACGTTGGTGACGTCCGCATGCTTGAGCAGCACCTTCTCCACCGCGCGGCTCTTTTCGACCACCGCGCGAATATCGGCGCCGCGCGGCAAACGCATGTCGACATAGAAGATCGGCGTGGTCGACGCGGGGAAGAAGCTCCGCTCGACGAAACGGAACGCCCACCCGGCCAGCACTGTCAGCGCGACGAGGCCGATTACCACGAACACGCGCTGTCGGGTGACCCATGACAACAGCTCGCCGTAACGCTTGTACAGCTTCGACTTGAACGGGTCGTCATCGATGATGTCCGCGGGCTTGAAAAGATACGTGCCGAACAGCGGTGTCAGGGCGATGGCGATCACCCAGCTGAATAGCAGCGAAATCGCAGCGACGGCGAACAACGACGCACAGAATTCGCCGACCGAATCCGGCGACAGGCCGATGCCCGAGAAAGCCAGAATCCCCACAATGGTCGACGCGAGCAGAAGCCATTGGCTTTGTTTGAGAATCTCGGTCGCCGCCTGGAGATGCGACATGCCTCGTTGAACCTTCACGAGCATCCCCTCGACCACCACGATGCTGTTGTCGGTCAGCATGCCCATCACGATGATCAGCGCGCCGAGTGAGATACGCTGCAGCTCGATGCCTGCCGCGTACATCACCAGCAGCGTGCCGAGGATCGACAGGAACAGCTCGACGCCCAGCACGACGCCCGCGCGCCAGCCGAGCGCAATGCCCAGCGCGACACCGACGATCGCCACGGACAGGAACACGTCGAAGATAAAGCCGCGCACGCTCTCGTCGACGACCTGCGGCTGATCGTAAAGCGAGTGCAGCTTGATGCCGATCGGGAGGTCACGCTCGAGTTCGGCAAGCCTCGCCTTGAGCTCCTCGCCGACCCTCACCACATTGACGCGCGGCCGCGCGCTGATACCGATCGTAACCGCGGGCTGGCCGTTATAGTGAATGACCTGGTTCGGAATCGTCGCGTAGCCGTGGCTTACGCGCGCGATGTCGCCGAGCAGCAGAGGGGCGGGCGTATTGTTGACAGGCAGCGAACGAATGGCCTGCAACGAATCGAGCGAGCCGGACGGCGCAATCCGCAACGACAGGTCGCCGACACGTTCGCGTCCCGCGGGCCGAACCTCGTTCTGCACGAACAGCGTCTGCGCAAGATCGTCGGTGGACAGATCGTTGGCGATCAGTTGCGACTGGTCGACGTCGACCGAGATCTGCTCCTGCTGCTCACCGGCGATCACGATGTCGGACACGTCGCCGAGTGTCAGCAGTTGGCGGCGCAGTTCGCGCGCGTACTCATACAGTTGCGCCTGCGTGTAGCCCTCGCCGGTCAGCGCGTAGAACATCCCGTAGACGTCGCCGAAACGGTCGAGCACGAGTGACGGTCCCGCGCCCGGCGGAAGCCGGGGCTGTGCATCCGATACCGACTTGCGCACCTCGTCCCACACCTGCGGCAATTGCGCCGACGTGTACTGGTCGCGAATCTCGACGCGGACTTCAGAGTAGCCCGGTGTGGAACGCGAGGTCAGCCTGTCGACCTGCGGCATCTGCTGGATCGCGCTTTCGAGCCGGTCCGTCACTTCCTGCTCGACCTCGTGCGCACTCGCGCCCGGATACAGCGTCACGACGACCGCAGTCTTGATCGTGAACTTCGGGTCTTCGAGCCGCCCGATGTTGTAGTACGCGAAGATGCCGCCCAACAGCGAGATGAGCGTCAGAACCCACGCGATCAGCGGCTTTTCGATAAGGGGGCGCGCGAGATTCATTGAGGCGCATCCATTGGACGGACCGCCATTCCCTCTTTCATGAACTGCGAGCCGCCGGCCACCACGCGGTCGCCCGCCGCAACCGCCCCCGCGACGACCACATCGTCATTGCGAATTTCGCGCACGCTGACCGGCACCGCATGCACACGGCCGGACGCGGCGTCGTAGCGCCACAGACTGCGCTGACCGTCCGCGCCGATCGACACCGCGGCGATCGGAATCGCGAAGTACCCTTTGTTGTCGTTTTGCGCGACCTGACGCGCCGTTTCGGAAATCTGTACGCGCAGCGCCATGCCGGGGAACAGCATCGCGCTTTGCGGTCCTTCGATCGAGAACACGAGCCGGTAGGCCGCCGAAGTCGGCGAGGTCTGCGTGGTCCGTTCGCGGAACACGAGCGGGAAGCGGTTCTGCGGCCGCCCGGGCAGCCACGCCTCGGCTCTCAGCGTCTTGTCGACGAACAGCCGTTCGGCAATGCTCTGAGGCAGATCGACGCCGACATCGGCACGGCCGATGTTTTCCAGATTGAACGCGGGCGCCCCAGCCTGCACGACCTGCTGGATCTCGATGTTGCGGCGAGCGATCCGGCCGTCGAATGGCGCGACGAGCTGGGTATTGCGCAGGTCGCGGCTCGCCAGGTCGCGTGCCGCGCGTGCGGCATCGGTGGAAGCCGACAACTGCTCATAAGCAGCCTGAGACAGAATGCCGTCCTTGCGCAGCACCGCCTGGCGCTTCAGGTTGTCGCTCAGCTGCTGATACTGCGCGTTCGCGCGTTGCAGTTGCAGCTTGTAGGGTTCCTCGTCGATCCGCGCGATCAGTTGCCCGCGTTTCACCGACGCGCCTTCGAGCACCGCGATCTGCACGACGCGGCCCGATACTTCGAAGGCGAGCGGCGAGATGCTGGTCTGCTCGACCCGCCCGGTAAAAATGCGAATGGCGGAAGCGTCGGCAGGTTCGACCCGAGTGAGCTGCACGGCTGGCCTCGTATCGCCACTCTGTGTTTCGGTCTGCCGTTGGCAGCCCGACAGTGAAACGACAAGCGCGCAGGTCAACGCGCACGACACTGCGCCGGTCAGTGCGATTCCGCCTGATCGGCGAGGCCGCGGTGCATCGGAGCGGTTTGCATTCATGACGTTCTCGGCTGACTGCTGGCGCAACCCATGTCGTAAGCCCAGCGGCAACGTAGCTCACGGGCCGGCGAATACGAGACCCTACAGGTTGCTCAGCAATTCATAGGGGCCCATAACAGTGGACCGATGGGTGCATCCGCTTCGACTTCCACGGCCAGGTCAAACTCGAGGAACAGCGGCATCCCTTCTGTCGGACCGGCAACGTCGTTCAAACCAGTCCATCGGCGACAATGGTGTTGTGGCCGTCGGGACTACAGCCGCGACCCATGTGTCGTCATTCCGGCTCCGTTCGTCAGGCATCCTGTCGAACTGCCAAACTGCTTCGCCATGCCGAAGCAAGACTGAGGAAATTGACGAACCCGCCCTGTATGGAATGCACGACGATTCCGCAAAACCTGAAGACGAATGAATATGCGGGCGGATTGCAGCGTTGAATCAGATCCCTTCGATGGAACCTTGCTGCAAAATTATTAAAGTTCCCAAACAATTCGCTGTCAAGAGCCTCACAGGCGCAGCACGATCGTATCGATTGCTTACCTTAAGCGGTATATCAAAGCCGTCATAGGCGTTCATGACTTCGCGCAGTTCACTGGTGGTTTGCCCGTGTCATGCGTGCGTCATTGCCCCTTTCAGTTCGTCACAGGCATCATGGCCGAACAATGCGCAAGCCGTCAATCGATTCGCGACTTGCTACGGTCATACCGACTCGTTCTATGGTTGCTTCGGCTTCTGTTGATGAAATATAAGCATGGCTATTCTGCTGTACTAGTCACGAAATACCATGGGGAAAAGTACTATAGGTTTCAAGGAATTTTTGTTTCGCCGATGGGTGACGCAACTCTGCGTGAAAAGAAAGTTGGCAATTGCGACGTCGCGGGCCGCCGCCAGCGTTCATCGCTTGCATCGGCGTAGCGCGGCTGCCCTCTCGCACGAACCGGTTCGACGCATCATGACGCGCTCGCTCGCATCGTGGACATCGCGGTGCGCGGCACTCGCGCTGCTCACTGGCAGTCTTCTGTGCGGTTGCGCGATGGTCACCGTCAGCTCGCAAGGCCCGGAGCAGTACATCGCGATGCGCCGCGGCGACATTCTATCGACCGGCCGTCTGAGCGCCGCGACGCGAGCACGCTGCACATCGCGGCACTCGATGGGAACACCTGCCAACGTGAGCCGCTCGCTTGCATCAATACGATCTTGACCGTCGGCGGAATCAATACCGACCGGCGATTGTCGAGCCTCGCTGAACTGTCGTTGCAGATGGCCATCACCAACACGCCGGCCAACGCCAGCGATTGGAGCGACGCAATTCGATCTGTGGCTCAGGGCCGCGCGATTCGCGTATGCATTTCTGTTCCTCGGTGAACGCACTGCTGGCGAACGTGCATTCGAAGATCGTCAGACCCAGGTCCGTGACTACTACAACTACGCGGTGCAGGAACTTGCCCACGCGCTGCTTCTGCGTGGCGCGCTCGCTACCGATGCCGGCAACGGCGTGCCGGGTACGCAGTACATGGCAGGCTGGTCCATTCATCCCGACCTGAGCCGAACCCGGCTACCCGAAGGCGTGCGCGAACCGCGCGAAGTCATCCCGGCGTCGCGGCTGTCGTTCGCGGGGATACGTAGCATTTATCGACCCGATGGTTTGGGGGCGGAACTCGTTGCTGTGATGAACGTGCCGCCGCCTGAAGATGATGTCGATGCGGGTGGCAATGCCAGCGCCGACACGCGTGTGTCCACCGCGTCGATGGTCGCGCGAGCGCACCGTTCAACTCCGGCGTGTCGTCAGAAGCCGCGGGACGGCCAAGGCCGGCGTCGCGCTTTTTCCGCGAGATGCCGTCGCCGAACGTGACCGCGTCGATCCTGTTCAGCCAGGGCATGCTCGAACAGGTGCTTGCCTCGCATGAGGTCGTGCTGTTCGTCTATGATCCGTATCGCGAAGACAGTGTCGAGCGACACGGCCAGACTGTGCCACTTTCGGCCAACTTCAGCGCGGGCTACGGCATCTGGCTCGCGCGCTCGGGCTTCGCCGGGCAATCGTTGCGCACGCTGTTTGGACGCGCACACGGTATCGATACGCCCCGCATCTACATGATGCAACCGTTCGATCCCAATCGACGGATCATTCTGATGCTGCACGGCCTCGCGAGCAGCCCCGAAGCATGGGTCAACGTCGCCAACGATATTCAGGGCGATGAAGTGCTTCGCCAGCATTTCCAGGTGTGGCAGGTCTACTACCCGACCAACGTGCCGATTCTGGTCAACCTCGCGCGCATCCGCCGCGCCACGCAACAGACGCTCGCGCACTTCGATCGAGACGGTACGGTGCCGGCGTCGCATGGCATGGTGTTGATTGGTCATAGCATGGGCGACGTTCTGGCGCGGCTGCTCGTGTCGACTTCCGGCGACGCGCTTTGGGCGACGTTCGAGGACAAGTACGTGCCCGAGGGCACCGATATCGATCGCGAGGACGAGCGGCCCGATCGGCTACTGAACTTCACGCCGATGCCGCAAATCGAGCGCGCCATATTTATCGCGGCCCCCCATCGAGGCACGCCGTTCGCGAGCAACCGGCTGTCGCGCTGGGCGGCCAACCTCGTGCGTCTGCCGCTTGCCCTGCTGAACGAGATCGAGGAAGTGATGCAGACGGCGACGAACATCGAACCGCAGGGACGGACCTTCCATGTGCCTAGCAGCATCGAACAGCTGCGCGAAAACGGGCCGCTCGAAGATTCCGACGATGGCGTGGTCCCTTATCGCAGCGCGCATCTCGTGGGCGCGCTGTCGGAGAAGGTGATTGTTGCTGGACACAGTGTGCAGGAGACGCCGCGGGCGATCCTCGAGATTCGGCGGATCTTGCATGAGGATATTGCGCAGATCGATCAGCGCGGGGAGGTTTGCGGGGAGGCTCGGATAGCGAAGTGATGGCGGCGGGGCCAGCTGTCTTTTGCGGCGGCTCGGACTTGGGCTCGGACTTGACGAGCTTGCTGTTGCTGGGCTCTGTTCGACTCACTGGTACAGCGTTCCGAATCAAGCCAGTGTGATCGAGGCAGGCGCGGAAGATTGGTTCGAATGAGCAGTCAGGTCAGCGGAACGCTCGAAATTCTTTCGCTACAAATTACGTATTGAATGTTACGGATTGGCGGGGCACTGTGTTCATTCTGGCGTGTTGTCGCCGTTTGGTGGGAGTGATGGGGTATCGTGCACCAATTTGACTGATTGGCGTGAAACAATGGCGTGCATTGGCGAAAAAAGTCTTTTAAAACAATAGGTTGACACGCATAGAAGACGTTTCGCTATGTTTCACGCCGTGTCGGTTGGCGAGATTGGCGGAAGAATCGAAAATTCTCGCTCGTATTGGCTAAGAGTCACTCGTTTTTCGATATTTAGTTCGCAAAAGTTGACCGTATGTTCGGTCCCCGTATATTGTTAGGTTGCCGATGCGCGACTGCTGCATCTGTTGAAGTTCAAGTTGGCCACACGCGTGGCGACTGACAGTCGCTCGCATTGCGGATGCGCGATCGTCTTGCTAATCAATATCACAGGGCGGGCCGGGAGAGACTCGTTACGTTCGCGAGATTTGCGCGCTTGCCCTCACCTATCCTGCCGTCCATCGTCCGACGGATTTCTTGCGGATGATCTGAGAGCAGCGATGTTGATTTCGCGCTGAACGAGTGGTCTGACGCAGGCCCATCCGGGTGGCGTGACATACGATCGGACGGAGATCATTCGTTGCGGTCGAGTCACTCATTACTCCGGTGCTTGCCCCAAAATGATCGGCGCGGTTGCGATGCATCCCTTCGAATACTTCTATCTGGGTGTCTCCCCGGCGGGTGGGTAGATCGGTAGGCGTGACGACCGACATCAACTACCTTTAGAGTGTCCTCTCTTGACGACGGTGGGATGTTGGTTTAACGCGATTACGACCAATTCATCGCGGCCGGCAGGCGTTCGCGATTGACTTTCTGGTCGTCGATCGAACACCGTTTGCGGAACGGCGACTGCACCGTTTGAGAGAACGCGCGATACATGATTCGGCGTCCCTTAACGCGACGTTCCAGTAATAACTGGCTCCCGCCGGATCTTGACGCATGTCGTCTGTTCGCTGAGGCAAGCAACATTCACAGCCCTTCCTTTGCGCGTTTGTTCGTGCCGCTTTCATTGCTAATCGTACGGAACAGCTTTTCCGGCAGAACGACTGCCGACTTTGCGGTCGATAAGCGGTGGCCTCAACGCTGCGCGCGTTCATTGCCTGAGGTACACCGGGAGAGTGAAGCATTCTTGCGGGACGTCGACGATCTTCGCCGAGGTTTGCTGCGGCCGACAGCGCCATCATGAACACAGCTGTTCATGGACAACCATGTGCAATGCACGTCGCGCACTAAGGGCCGCGGCCTTTCTCATTGAGAAGATTGGGACCGACGATAGCGGAGTCGAGTCGTCTCGGGGAAACGCGCTGATGCGGCGTTGGGTTGAGAATGACCGTGGATGGTCTGCCGGAATAGAGTTTACGTTTATAGGACAGAGGGCTGGCCCTTCATCCCGTCCGTCATATGTCGCCTGTGCGATTTTGTATGTGCTCCGGGTAATGTGACCGTCAACGAAGCAGCCGAACCCGGCTCAATGGATGCATCAGAAATCCCCAGTCATTGGCTGTCTCGCTCATGGCGAGCGGCTGCCCCGCCGCAGGTGCCTGCGAGATCGCTGCGAACGCAATACTGCGTGAATCGCTCCACGGGTCGTGCAAGGCACGAACGATGTGCGTTCAGCGCGGACGCGGCACGCTTTCATCGGCATCGGGGGTGCGTCGTCAAGAGTGTCTAGAGTCTAGACACCGGATGGCGCAAAGGTAGGGCTGCGGGGTGAGTGTCTAGACTCTAGACACTCTTCGAGGTGGACCGATTTGATTGACCCAAAAAAAAGCCCGCACTAAGCGGGCCTTTTAACACTACAACCAAACCACCGATTAGCTCGTCTTCGGCTGCGATTGGAACATCTGTCCGATCAACTGTCGTATCTGAACTTCTTGCGCCTCGGTGATCACTCCGGTCTTGATCTTGATCGTGAAGTTACTCACATCCTTGGTGATGCTCCCAGCGTGCTCTCGTCCCGCGAAAAATTTCTCGATGCTGCGTCCGCTGGTACCACCCGACGTCGTCTGCCGGGTCGCCAGGGCGGTGATTGCCGCCGCGACCTTGCCCTGATCCATTTCGCCTCTCACCAACAGAGGCCAAATTTCGCGAGCGGCTTTAACGCCATCCTCGCCATGCTTTTTGATAGCCGCTGCAATTGCTTGCGCCGCAGTCCCGCCCAATAGTCGCGGTTGAATATCGAGATCTTTCTTGATGAAGTCCGGCAGATTGTCGAACGACAAGAACTGATACAGACCTGCCCGCGACAATCCCATCGCTTCCGCCAGTCGCTTGCGATTCGGGAACTCTGTTTCCGATCGACGAATCGCCACGCCGATTTCATAGTCAGCAAGGTCGTCGCGGCTAATGTTTTCGACCATTGCGAGCACGGCCATATCCGAGTCGGAGCAATCCGCGACCACGGCCTTGATCGTGTCCAGCCCCAACATTTTGTGCGCACGCCAGCGTCGTTCGCCGGCGACGATCTGATAGTCGTCCGCGACACGACGGACCACGATCGGCTGCATCAGTCCAACTTCGCGGATCGACTCCGCGAGCTCGGCTAACTTTGCTTCGTTGAACACGCGACGCGGCTGCCAAGGGTTCGGCAAGATGCCTGCAACCGCCAGTTGCGATGCGACGCCAGTCGATTCCAGTTCCTGCACGCGAAGTTGCGCAACGGCCAGCGCGCCGGCAAGGCCGGGCGCCGTTTGCGTGCGGTTGCTGCGCTTCACCTCGTCCTCGTTGATCGACGAAGTTTTGCGAATGCCCGAGGTCTTGGCCAGCAACTGTTCTCGCATATTGCTCATTGCGCGTTCCTCCATTTTTCCGAATAGATCTCGTCGATCCAGCGACAGTAGTCGACGAGAGGTTGCCGCACGCGTTGCAACGACTTGGCCGCGCTGTGATTGCTGCTGATGTCGAAGACGGTCGAGAACGCCAACGCCCCGGTGCTCATCACCGAGCTCGCCGGTACCTCGATCGAATGCAGCCAGTTTTCGTACGCGCTTTGCGCCCACGCGCGCACGATCGGCGCCGACGAGTTCCGCCCATAATCGACCCGCGACAACACCAGCGACACGAAGTCGTACTTCTTGTCCGTCTCGAATTTGATAAAGCTTTTGGACACGTCCGAGAAAAGTCGCCAGAACGACAGCGAGCTGATGAAGTCCAGGTTTTCCGGCACCATCGGCATCACCATGGCATCCGCGGCCATCAGCGCGTTCAGATTGAGGTACGACAGCGACGGCGACGTATCCATGAGAATGTAGTCGTACTTCTTGCGCAGCGGCTCGAGCCCTTGACGAAGCACGGTCCAGAAGCGAAAACCCGGTCGCATCTTTTGCATCGCCGGCAGATGGAACTCTGCTCCAATCAGTTCCGTGTGCGCAGGAATCACGTCGATGCCATCCCAGTACGTCGACTGGACCCGCCCCTCGAGGCCACCTTCGCTGTCCTGGTCGTAGACGTACGGCAATACTGTGTCTTCAGGCGTCACGTCTTTTTCCGCGTACAGTCCACACAGCTCCGAAAGCGACGCCTGCGGGTCGAGATCAACCACCAACACTTTGCGTCCCCGCAGCGACAGCCCCTGGGCGAGGCACATCGTCGTCGTCGTCTTGGCGGAGCCACCTTTGAGCTGCGCGGTGATAATGATCTTCCCGTCTGGCTCCTTCAGGCGCGTGACCAGCGGAGTCTGGTAGATGTCGGAAATCTTTTGTACCCAGATCCGCGCCTCTTCCAGCGTGAAGGTCCGGGTACGGCCCGTGCCTGCCGCCGTGCCCGAAGGCAGTTCTCCGTCGCCTTTTGTCGCGAGATACTGAACCTGCGAGTGTGAGACGTTGCACATCTCGGCAATCTCGCCGGTCTTGAAAACGGGAGCCGTTTTTCGAGGACGCGGAGCCAGAATCGTGTCACGCAGCTCATTAGTGAAAATGGTGACTTTTTCTGCGAACTCACTGATCTGCTCAAAGTGAACGGTTCGGTCTACGGCAGGAAGTTGGCTCGTTCTGACCATTCTGAGGTTTTTCCATAAAATTCTAGAAACCTCAGAATACAGGAAATACTTGAAAATAGCTTTTTAAATTACTGTTTTTATGCGGATTTTCTGCAAATTTCTGTATTTCCAGACGGTTTTCGGTGGCGGAATCGCCGTGGAAACCAAACGAGCCTCGAAACACTGCGTCCTCGAAGGCACAAATGACCTCACCTTTCTTCGCAATCTGGGTAGCGGAGTCGGCACTCCTGCTCGAGACTTAGGCACTTGGTGAGGTCATTTGTGCACTTTCTCATTTCCTGAAAGACCGGTCCGGCGATCTTTGGCACAACCGACCTCACCATTGTTAGATTTTCGCCACCTCCCTGCGAGAGCTCCCCGCACTTAGAACGCAAATGCACAATCAACCTCACCCACAGAAGCGGCGATACACCGGCGCCAGGCCGTCAGCCAGAGGTTCAGCTCATGGCCAAGGGTTGCCAATCACCGTAGCAGCACAACCAACCTCACCTTGGCAAAGCTCTTCCAAACCCGCTCAACGTTTCGCACAATCAACCTCACCATGCTGCATCGCGCAATCTTCAGCCGCATTTATGTGTGTGTGCCGGCGTGGTAGGTTTTTTTAAAACCGAGAACAAACTCACAAACCAACGCAACCAAACACTATTCAATCCGTTCAAGCACTTAAGTTCCAAAAGGTGAGGTGCGTTGTGTCGAAGGTGAGGTTCGCTGTGCTCAGAGGTGCGGTTGGTTGTGCAGCAAGGTGAGACCGATTCCCCACCAAGGTGCGGTTCGATGTGTTTGCCGCTGCGTCAAATCGCGAAGGTGAGGTGGGTTGTGCAGCTACTGGGAACGAGGTTGAAAGGGCCGTCGCATAAGGCTTTGCATCGCGAACGCCCGCCCGCAAGGTGAGGTTCCTTGTGAACATGGTGAGGTTCTGTGTGCCGAAACGCGGAAGGGACGCCGAAACGGCCTCCGTCGCGGTCGTTTGATGGTGAGGTTCTGTGTGTTGACAGCTCACCACCGCATGCTTACAGTCCCGGGAGCGAAAAAGTGGATGAAGAACATGGCCGCGGACAATCCGGAAGAGGGCAGGTCGAAAGCGACGTCACGCCAGATGGCGCTCGCGCTGTTCGAAGACATGTTCGATCAGGGATTGCGCATCAACGAGGCCAATCGCGAGATCGGTTATCAGCGCAACGATTTCTTCACCGAAATCGTCAATATGGGGCTGCCGGCGCGGCGCTTTCTCGATGCCGCGTACTTCATCGTCGCGCAGGAGCCCGAGCAGCGCGATCAGTACGACGTCGAACTCAACTACTTCAAGTGGCTGATGCGTTACGACAGCCGCAACCTGAAGCACTTGCGCACGATCGCCGACGAAGCTCAGAACGCGAAAGTTCGCGTGACGAATACGCCCGCGGACCGCGATCCCAACGAAAACGATCTGTGGGTGCAGGTTCAGTTGATCGGCATGGTCGGTTTTCATCGCGGACGTATGCGTTTCGACGTCCATCCGCGGCTCGTGCCGCATATCCGCGATCCGCAGAAATCGCATTGGCTGAGCTTGCGCATTTCCACCGCGTTCACGCGCAGTCTCGCGCGCGCGATCTACGACAAAGTTTTGCCCAACGTGCCCGCGGGACGCACCGACTGGATCCAGCTCGAGGAAATGCGCAACTGGCCCGGCAAAATGGGCGCGAATGCCGCCATCTTCAAATACTTCAAGCGCGATTGGCTCGAGCCGGCGGTGCGCGAGATCAACGAAGTGTCGGACGTCGAGATGTCCTATGAGACGCGGACTGCATCCACGACGTCGAAGAAAATCGACCGCATCCGCTTCCTGCTCAAGCGCAAGGACACAGCCGACGCGGTACTCGCGAGCCTCGCCGACGCGAGCCATCTGTACAAGATTCTCACCGACGAATTCGGGCTCTCGACCAAACAGTTCAGCGAGATTTCGGAGAACCGCGAACTCTGGACCGACGAACGTATCCAGCAGGCCGTCGAATACACGCGCTTCAGGGTCAAGCGCGGCCAGGTCAAGAAGAGCCCCGCGGGCTACCTGATGCGCGCGCTACGCGACAACTGGAAGATCTCCGACGCCGAGCGCACGATGGTCGACGTACAGGCCAAACTGCTCGCCGACGAAACGCAGGAACAGGCGGTCAAGACCGAAACGAGAAAGACCGTGGCGCACAGCATCGCGACGCGCGAAGAAGAAGTGCGCGCGCGCATGAACGAGGATTCGCGCAAGGGCCGCGACCATTTCAACGCCGCCGATGCGAAGACGCGCAAGGAACTGATGCATGCGTGGACGACGTCGCGCGAAGGCAAGCTGATGCTGCGTCGGATGAAGCTCGAACCGTCGACGGTCACCGAAGATGCGATTTTCGCGAATACCGAGCTGGTCTGGTATCTGGGGCAGTTCGTGTTCGGCCGGATGAATGCGGCGCGCGCGGCGGCGTGAAGTGAGCCGGAAATCGGCTGCAAAGCAGCCCTTGCTACTTCAGACGCTCAGAACGCTCAGAACGACCCGAACAGCGAGCCCAGCACGATCACCACCACCAGCGCGAGTAACGCGCCGAGAATCCCGACGATCACGATGTCGCGATAGCTTTCGCGGTGGTTCGACCCACACACGGCAAGCAGCGTCACGACCGCGCCGTTATGCGGCAGGCTGTCGAGTGTGCCTGAGGAAATCACGGCGACCCGATGCAGCAGCGCCGGGTCGATGCCGTATTGCGCAGCCAGTTGCAGATAGGTGCTGCCGAGCGCGTCGAGCGCAATGGTGAGACCGCCCGAGGCCGAGCCGGTCAGCGCCGCGAGCAGATTGGTGGCGACCGCGAGCGATACGAGCGGACCACCGCCGATACCCAGCACCCATTCGCGCACGAGCGCGAACGCTGGCAGCGCGGCGATCACCGCGCCATAGCCGACCAGACTGCCGACGCTGAGCACCGGCAGCACCGATGCATTCGCGCCCGCATCGATCGTCTCGCGCAGCGCTGGCAGGCGATGCCGATTGAGCAGCACGAGCACGACGATCGCGACGGTGAGCGCCACGCACACGCCCCACACACCGCCGACCGCCGCAAGCGACGTCTCGCCCCAACGGACCTCGGCCAGATAGTCGGCGTCGATGCGCGGCAGCACGATCACGTTCATCACGAAGTTCGTCAGCACGACGAGCACGAGCGGCGTGAGCGCGACGCCGAACGAGGGCAGACTCTCGCTGACATGCCCGCGCTTCGCTTCCTCCGGATCGAAACTCTGCGATACGCTTGCGCGCTCGCGCACGAGGTTGTCGCTGGCCGGCGCCCCGGTGGATTTCACCGCCGCCTCGAGTCCGTCGAATCCTTCATTGGCCGCCTTCGCGCGCGATTGCTGCAAGGACAACCACCAGAGCCCGAACACCACCATCACGATACTCGCGATGATGCCAAGCCCAGGCGCCGCAAACGGCGTCGTACCAAAGAACGGCATCGGGATCGCGTTCTGGATAGCCGGTGTGCCGGGCAGCGCGGACATCGTGAACGTCGACGTGCCGAGCGCGATCGCGGCCGGCATCAGACGGCGCGGAATATTGGCGGCCTGGAAGAGGGCGGTGGCCATCGGCGCGAGCACGAAGAACGCCACGAAGAGGCTGACGCCGCCATAGGTGACGAGTGCGCCACCGATCACGACCGCGAGAATCGCCCGATGCGCGCCAAGCTTCTCCGTCATGTAACTGGCGATCGCCTTCACGGAGCCGCTGTCTTCCATCAGCTTGCCGAACAGCGCGCCGAGCAGGAACAACGGAAAGAACTGCGCGAGAAAGCGCGCGGCGCTGAGCATGAAGGTCTGGGTCCAATGCGCGAGAATCGGTTCGCCCGAAATCGCGGCGGCCAGCATCGCGGCGAACGGCGCGAGCAGCAGCACGGTCCAGCCGCGGTACGCGAAGCCGATCAGCAGCGCGAGACTCGCGAGCATGCCGAAAAGCCCTAGACCGATCGCGAGCGGTGACAGGGTGATGACTTCCATGGTCAGACTCCGTCGAGCAACGCGTCGAGATCCAGCGAGGAGCGCACGCCGATCGAATCGCCGTGCTCGGCGAGGAACGCTTCGGCGGCACGCCGGCCTTCGTCGCGCAGCATCGTCAGAAAGCTCCACTCGGCGTTCAGCTTCGACGAGTAGCCGAGTTCGGTCATCAGCTCGCTCGCGATCCGATGGATGCGCATCGCCGCCCAATGGCGGCCTTCGTCGCTGCCGGGGTCCGCCGCGCGGCGCAGCAGCGCGATCATGCGCAGCTCTTTTAGCAGCGGCGCGTTGAAGGCAACTTCGTTCAGGCGACTGATGATGTCGCGCGCGGTGCGCGGGGTTTCGTCCCGCACGACGGGATTGACCTGGATCAGCAGCGTGTCGCTCGACGTGCATTCGCGTACCAGCGGCGTCATGGTCGGATTACCGGCATAGCCGCCGTCCCAGTAGTCTTCACCGTCGATCTGCACGGCCTGAAACAGCGTGGGCAGGCAGCCGGAGGCGAGCAGCACGTCAGGCGTCAGGTCGCCATTGCGAAACACACGCGCCTGGCCCGTGCGCACGCGCGTCGCGGTGATGAACAGCTTGATCGGCGCGTCGCGCAGATGCGCGAAATCGATCGAGTCCTGCAGAATCTTCGCCAGCGGATGTACGCCGCGCGGGTTCAGGTCGTAGGGAGAAAACACGCGCGCCGCGAGGTCCATCGCGATGAAGAGCGGCGAGTAGTCGAGCGTCCAGCGGCCCATCAACACGTCGAACGGGGTACGGCGAAACGGGCTGTACACCGATGCTTCGAATACTCGCCGCCAGAAGGCTTCGAGCGCGGCGCGCGCGCCGGCCGCGCCGTCTGCCTGATAGCCGCTCACCAGCACCGCGGCGTTCATCGCGCCAGCCGACGTACCCGATATTCCTTCGATCCGCAGCCACGACTCTTCGAGCAAACGGTCGAGGACGCCCCATGTAAAAGCACCGTGCGATCCGCCGCCTTGCAATGCGAGATCGATAAGGGCGGGTTCGCGGTGGGTGGGTTGGTTTTTTGTTGCAGCCAAGACGACTCCGGTAGTGAGGAGTGCTCCATTTCGCGAGCTGACGCCGCATGCACGGCGGACGAATGAACTGCTGGCCAATGCTGTGAACTACCGAATGAGGTGAGGCGTGTTTCAAAGGCGAAACATCGCACTGCACCATTGGTATTGGAAGTGGCCGGTGACTAAAAGTCAAGCGTATTCAACTTGATTCACAGAGCTTGCGAGCAACCGGCTCGTGGCCGTCATCGCCCGCTTGCTGGTCACGCGCGATTGTGTCTGGCAATGCCGGCCATTCAAGCGGAATATAGAAAAGCCGGTTGGTCACGCCGAGGTCAAAAACAGCGTGTAGGGAGCCCGGCCGGCGCGCCCCGTCGCGCCGCTTACATAAGCCGCTCACATAATCATGGATAGGCGGAGTATCTTTGCACGGTTGAGCGCGATAATGCGGTGGCAATCATGCAATCTGCGTTATCCGTTTGCGCGTGCCGCTTAAATGCTAACTCGCGTGTATATCTTCGCTGTTTCGCCTTGCGCTAATCGCCGCGGCGTATTGCAATGTAATGTATCGTCTCGGCCGCCGGATACATTACGACATAATTCGACTGATGAACCGGGCTATAAAGCAGGCATCGTCAAATCACGGAGAGCATCATGAACGCCGGGTTGCTGCAAGGGTCCTGCCACTGCGGGGCCGTCAAGTTCGAAGTTCGCACCGAAATCGTTCCGGCTGGTCGTTGCAACTGCAGCCTGTGCCGCCGCAAGGGCGCGCTGATGACGCCGCTCTTTCCCGCCAGTCAGTTGAAGATTCTGAGTGGCGAGGATTCGCTGACGCTATACCAGTTCAACACGAAGGTCGCGAAACACTACTTCTGCAAGCATTGCGGCATCTATCCTTTTCATCAGACGCGCAAGGATCCGCAGCAATGGCGCGTCAATATCGGCTGCCTCGACGGGGTCGATCCTTACGCGCTCGAAGCCGGCGTGGCCGATGGCGCGAGTCTTTCCGTGCTGGAGGACGCATGAAACGCCTGTTTGCCATCGCGGTGTTCGTGGCGGGCGGCTTCGCGGCCGAACTCGCGCATCCGTTGCAGTGTTCATTGATCCAGTCGAGCGGCGTGCAACTCAAACGCCGCTGCAGATAGTCCGTCGATGGAAACCTCCGACCACGTACTGATCGTCGATGACGATCGCGGTATCCGTGAACTGCTCGCGGGATACCTCGAGAAAAACGGCGTGCGTGTCTCGCTCGCGGCCAATGGCCGCCAGATGCGCGCCGCGCTCGAGAACGGCGCGCCCGACCTGATCGTGCTCGACCTGATGCTGCCCGGCGAAGACGGCCTCGTGCTGTGCCGTGAGTTGCGCGCGGGCAAGTTCCGCACAGTGCCGATCCTGATGCTGACGGCGCGCAGCGAGGAAGCGGACCGGATCGTCGGCCTCGAAATGGGCGCCGACGATTACCTGACCAAACCGTTCGCCGCACGCGAGTTGCTCGCGCGAATCCGTTCGGTGCTGCGCCGCGCGCGCATGCTGCCGCCCGGCATGGAGGTGACGGAGTCGGCGCCGATGCTGTGCTTCGGCGACTGGCGGCTCGACACGACCGCGCGCCATCTGCTCGACGCGGACGGAACCGAGGTGGCGTTGAGCGGCGCGGAGTACCGTCTGTTGCGTGTGTTTCTCGATCATCCGCAGCGCGTGCTCACGCGCGATCAGTTGCTGAACCTCACCCAGGGACGCCAGGCCGATCCGTTCGACCGCTCGATCGATCTGATGGTGAGCCGCCTGCGTCAACGCCTGCGGGACGGCGCGCGCGAGCCGCGCTACATCAAGACGCTGCGCAGCGAGGGCTATGTGTTTTCAGCGGCCGTGACCGCGATCGGAGATCCGCAATGAGCGCATCTCCATCACCGTCGTTGCTGCGCTGGCCGCATTGGCCGCGCACGCTGTTCGCGCGGCTCGCGGTGATTTTGTTCGTCGGGCTCGCGCTCGCGCAGGCGCTGTCGTTCTGGCTCACGATGACCGAGCGCGACCAGACGATGACCAACATCATGATGGGCTACATCGAGCGCGAGGTGGCGAGCTCGGTCGCGCTGCTCGATCATCTGCCGCCCGACGAGCGCGCCCAGTGGCTGCCGCGGCTCGCGCGGCGCAGCTATGAGTTCGTGCTCGGCCCGGGCGTGCCAGGCACCCCGGTCGACGCGAGCCTGTCGGCGCGCGTCGCGCAGTCGATCGGCGATGGCATCGGCACGCGTTATCCGTTGACCGTCAACGCAGTGCCGGGCGATCGCGAGCGTCTGCAGGTGCACCTGAAACTGAGCGACGGCACGCCGCTCACCATCGACCTGCGGCCAATGCCCGGCGCCCCGTTGTCGCGCTGGCTGCCGCTCGTGCTGACGCTGCAGCTGCTCGTGCTCGCGGCCTGCTGCTGGCTGGCGGTACGGCTCGCGACGCGCCCGCTCAATCAGCTCGCAGTCGCGGCCGACACGCTCGGCCCCGACCTGAAGGCCGCGCGTCTGCGCGAAGCCGGTCCGTCCGAAGTGGCGCGCGCCGCGCGCGCGTTCAACGCGATGCAGGACCGGATCGCCACGTACATGACCGAGCGCATGCAGATTCTCGCGGCGATTTCGCACGATTTGCAGACGCCGATCACGCGCATGCGTCTGCGTGTCGACACGATGGACAACGACAGCGAGGCCGCAAAGCTGCGCCAGGATCTGCAGGAAATGGAGGCGCTGGTCAAGGAAGGGGTCACCTATGCGCGCACGATGCATGGCACGACCGAGGTGCCGCGCCGCATCGATCCCGATGCACTGTTCGACAGCCTGGTGTGCGATTACGTCGACGCGGGTCAGCAAGTGTCACTGCAGGGCCATTTCGGCCAGTCGCTGACGATGCGTCCGCAGGCGTTGAAGCGCATCGTTGGCAATCTGGTCGATAACGCGCTGAGGTACGGCGGCGCCGCGCAGATCGATATCGGGGCGTTGCACGATGGCGAGGCTACCGTGTCGGTGCTCGATCGCGGTCCCGGCATTCCGGTCGAGTCGCTGGAGACGGTGTTCGAGCCGTTCGTGCGGCTCGAAGGGTCGCGCAATCGTCAAACGGGCGGCACGGGGCTGGGGCTCGCGATTGCGCGACAACTCGCGCTCGCGATGGACGCGACGCTCACGCTGCACAACCGCGTCGGCGGCGGTCTCGAAGCGCGGCTGACGTTGAGGAAGTTGCGCGAATCATAGTTGGACCTCTTGCGGCGCGGACACGCAGACGATTCCGTCAGAAAAATTCACAAAGCCCGCCATTACGAAATCGTCATCGGGTTTGGACTATTAATGACCCCCGCGCGCCATTTCGAGCTGTGGCTCTGGTGCTTCTCAGTAGTTCTGAACGACCACCGGTTCAGCTCGCTTCTGCGATTCCCCATCATTTGAGAAAACCGCGACGATGATGCGGCAGGTCGCATGATTGTTAAATCATCGACATTCAAAGCGACTTTTCGATGCGAGCGATTCAGATGCGTGGTGAATTGTTAATTCGCAAATTCAACCAGATTCGGCAACGCAGCATCGATGGATTCGATCGCATCGCGAGCCACAGTCCGTTACCTTGTCTTCGATAAATTGACAAACGCCAATGGACAGACCATTCTTTTCGTGTGGTGGTTGCAGAGTAGCGCGGCTGATCAACAGCAAGATTGGCCGAGAGACACGTTTCGTTCGAATCTGATTAAAGATCCTTGTTAAAAAGGTAACTAAAAGGAATCCGAATGGCGTCCACTCCACAAAAGATGTCAAAAATGCAACTCACCGGGATGGTGGTGGGCGGCATGGTCGGAGCCGGGATCTTTTCCCTGCCGCGCACTTTTGCCAATGCCACCGGTCCGGTGGGTGCCGTGATTGCCTGGCTGATTGCGGGCACGGGCATGTATATGCTGGCGCGCGTATTTCAGGCGCTGGCCGAACGCAAGCCCGAACTGGACGCCGGCGTGTTTGCGTATGCGAAAGCGGGCTTTGGCGATTATCCGGGCTTTCTCTCCGCATTTGGCTATTGGATCGGTAGCTGTATCGGCAACGTTTCTTACTGGGTGCTGATCAAGTCGACACTCGGCGCGTTTTTTCCCGTGTTCGGCGATGGCAATACGGTCGTCGCGATCGTCGTTGCATCGATCGGCATCTGGCTATTTCATTTCATGATCCTGAAGGGCGTGCAGCAGGCGGCCTTCATCAACAGTATCGTCACGGTCGCCAAGATCATTCCGATTCTGGTGTTCATCTTGATCCTGATCTTCGGCTTCCGGTTGGACCTGTTCCAGGCCAACCTCTACGGCGGAGGACTCGAAGGCAATATCCTCGAGCAGGTGCGGGCCACGATGCTGGTCACGGTGTTCGTGTTCATCGGTATCGAAGGGGCGAGCGTTTATTCCCGTTATGCGAAGAAGCGTTCCGATGTCGGCCAGTCGACGATTCTCGGCTTCGTCGTCGTGACCTCGCTGATGGTGCTCGTGACGATGCTGCCTTACGCAGTGCTCCAGCGCGCCGACATCGCGGCCATGCGGCAGCCGTCGATGGCGGCGGTGCTCGAAGCGGTGGTCGGTCATTGGGGCGCGGTTTTCGTCAGCATAGGTTTGCTGATTTCGGTACTGGGCGCTTATCTCGCCTGGTCGCTGATCTGCGCCGAAGTGTTGTTCACGGCGGCAAAGACTGAAGACATGCCCGCCGTATTCGCGAGGGAAAACGCCAACAAGGTACCTGCCAATGCATTGTGGCTGACCAACATCGTGGTGCAGCTGCTCGTCATCAGCACCTACTTCTCGCGCGATGCGTTCGCGCTGATGCTGAATCTGACGAGCGCGATGTCGTTGATTCCGTACCTCTTCGTCGCGGTGTTCGGCTGCATGAACGCGAATCGCGGCGACGGTTACGACGTGCGCGCCGACGAGCGCCGGCGTGACTTCATCATGGCCGCAATCGCCTCGATCTATACGGTCTTCATGATCTGGGCGGGTGGCCTGAAATTCATTCTGCTTTCCGCCGTGCTGTATGCGCCAGGAACGGCGCTTTATATCTGGGCTCGGCGCGAGCAGAACAAGAATGTCTTCATCGTTTCCGACTGGATCATTTTTATCGTTGCGATCATTGGCGCGATCATCGGCATCTATGGCCTCGTAACCGGAAGGATCGCGATTTAGCTTTAATGAAATCCGATTGAACAGAGCGGGCCAACATTGGCATTCAGGAGATCATCATGGCGAACACGGACGCGAAAGCGGGTGAATTGGGTGTCTACTCGGAAGTCGGGCAGCTGCGCAAAGTGATGGTCTGCGCACCGGGGCTCGCGCATCAGCGTCTTACCCCGAGCAATTGCGATGAACTGCTGTTCGACGACGTACTGTGGGTCGAGAACGCGAAGCGCGACCACTTCGACTTCGTCACGAAGATGCGCGACCGCGGCGTCGAAGTGGTGGAGATGCACAATCTGCTCGCCGAAACGGTCGCGGTGCCCGAAGGCAAGAAGTGGATTCTCGACAACCAGGTGGTGCCGAATCAGGTCGGCCTCGGCTTTATCGATGAATTGAGAAGCTATCTGGAAGGGCTCGACAATCGCAAGCTGGCCGAAACGCTGATTGGTGGGCTATCCACTCACGACTTCCCGGAAGCGCACGGCGGCAAGGCGCTGGAGGTCGCGAAAGAAGCGGCGGGCGGCACCGAATATCTGCTGCCGCCGCTGCCGAACACGCTGTACACGCGTGACACGACGTGCTGGATCTATGGCGGCGTCACGCTGAATGCGCTGTACTGGCCGGCCCGCCACGAGGAGACGATCCTGACCACGGCGATCTACAAGTTCCACCCCGATTTCGCGGGCAAGGTCAACGTGTGGTGGGGCGACCCGACTCAGGACCACGGTCTCGCCACGCTGGAAGGCGGCGATGTGATGCCGATCGGCAAGGGCGTCGTGCTGATCGGCATGAGCGAGCGCACCTCGCGGCAGGCCATCAGTCAACTGGCTGCAATGCTGTTCAAGAAGGGCGCGGCCGAGCGCGTGATCGTCGCGGCGATGCCGAAGATTCGCGCGGCAATGCACCTCGATACCGTGTTCACGTTCGCCGATCGCGATTGCGTACTGGTCGCCCCGGACTTCATGGCGAAGACGCGCACCTATTCGTATCGGCCGAGCAGCCATCCGAGCGGCGTCGAGTTGCACGCCGAAAACAAGCCGTTCACCGACGTCGTCGCCGAGGCGCTCGGGCTGAAGCATCTGCGCGTGGTCGAGGCGGGCGGCAGCGACTATCAACGCGAGCGCACGCAGTGGGATAGCGGTGCGAACCTCGTGTGCGCGTCCCCGGGCGTCGTCTATGCATACGACCGCAACACGTACACGAACACGCTGTTGCGCAAGCAGGGCATCGAGGTGATTACGATCGTCGGTGCGGAGCTGGGCCGTGGACGTGGCGGCGGTCACTGCATGACCTGCCCGATCATCCGCGATGCGGTCGACTATTGATCAGTCAAGCGAATCAATCTGGCCGGTGACTGGCAAAGTGTCGCCCGCTCGCTGAAGTGGCGAGCGGGCGACAGCGCCGCGTGCGCTTGCGCCGCCGCCAGGAACGGCGCGATCCGTCCAGACGATCGACGCGACGAATCGAATCGCCCCGCTAATCGCCGGGTTGACGCACGCGGTCGTGGTGGGCAGGTCCGGCTTGAAGTCGAACTTCCTTTTACTATACTTTTTAACGACTTCGCGCCTGAATTATCGAATTTGATATCTCGCGATTTGCAAGGATTACATTCGATAGACCAGCGATCGCTGCAATGAAGTTCGAGTTAATGAATCTGCGAGTAGCTGGACGATCACTTTTCACGTCAATCGCGTGAATGCTCGGAGCTTTCATCCACCGCACGGAGGTTCGAATATGAATAATCGCTTTGTTGCGCAACTCGTCGCCTTGTCGTTTGCCGGTATGTCCGCGCTCGCGATTGCGGCTGGGCCCATGAAGGACCAGGGCGGCGGCCAGATGGCCGGTACGGGCCGTCAGCAGGTGATGCCGACGATTCCGCACCGTGACTGGCATAAAGGTCAACGTGTGCCGGCCGAATACCGTAACTACAACTTCATGATGGACGACTGGCGCGGACATGGCCTCAATGCGCCGCCGCGCGGGCACAAATGGCTGGGTGTCAATGGCGACTATGTGCTCGTAACGACGAACAACTGGACCATTTCAGACATTGTCGCCGGAACGCAGTAATGCTTCCTCGTGGTGCCCGGGCTATCCGGCGACCAGTTTTAGCGCCGGAACCTGGGCCATTCATCGACACGACATGATTTCGTCATTTTCGCGTCGATTTAATGCTGCGTGTCGTATAGCCGGTCGGGAACGAACAATGCAGTCACGCCGCTCAAAAAGAACACCGCGCCGACCACGAGAAAGCCAAGTCCGATCGAGAACTGCGTCGCGATAAAACCGATGACGATCGGCGCCGCCCCCGAACAGAAGCGCCCGAGATTATACGAGCCGCCCACCGCGGTGCCGCGCACCGACGTCGCAAAACTCTCCGACATGAATGTGCCGATCGTGCCGAGTGGCACGCCGTACAGAAAGCCGAAGACAAGCATCAGCGTGGAAATGTTGTCGTGGGTGTGCCAGAAAATGATCACGGGCAGAAAGAGTGCCGCACCGATACAGCCGAGCACGTACACGCCGCGCCGGCTCCAGCGGTCACCGAGCCAGCCCGCGAAGATCTTGCCGATGAAGGCGACCACGTATGTGCCGATCATATAGCCGGTCAGCGAGCTGAACTTGATGTGCAATTCCTTCTCGAGATACGTCGGCAGCCAGTTGTTCAGGCCGTAAAAGCCGGACAGCACGAAGGTCGACGCGAAGGTCCACAGGATGAACATCGTGCGCGCCTGGCGGTCGCGGAAAATCTGCGCGTAGCGATTGTCGACGAGCCGCGTTTTGCTCGCACGGTCGGCAGCCCGGCTCGCGAGCCATGCCGCCGGTTCGGGCACCGCGAACTTGATCGCGAATGCGAGCAGCACCGGCACGGCAGACACGTAGTACAGCGTGCGCCAGCCGTACTGCGGCAGGATCCAGTTGCTGAGTGCGATCACGACGATATAGCCGGCCGAAATGCCGGTTTGCAGCATGCCGAGTACCAGCGAGCGCCGTTCGGTCGGCACATATTCGGCTACGAGCGTGGTGACCAGCACCATGCAGCCAATGCCGAGCGAACTGATAAAGCGCACCGCCGCGAATTCGACGAAGCTGTGCGTGAACCCGAGCATCCCCGCGCCGAGCGAGAACAGCGCGAGCGCCCATGCGATGACCCGCACGCGGCCGAGACGATCGCTCGCCCAGCCGCCGACAATGCCGCCGATCGCCATGCCGAGCAAGGTCAGACTGCCGAGCGCGCCCGCTTCGACATTGGTCAGCCCGAAGTCGTCCTTGATGCGCGACAGGGTGAGGCCGTACATCATCACGTCGGCGCCATCGGCGATCAGCGCGAGGTAGGCGAGCACGAAGACCAGCACCCAGCGGCCTTGCGAGACGGCGGAATGGGTCACCGCTCGATAGTTTTGCAGGTCGGATGGTGTTTTCATGAACGGGCGGCGCAAGCGGGGGATGCCGTATTCTGCTTGAGCAGAGCGGGGACGAGGAAGGCGCCGATCAGGAGGCCTATGCTTTCATGACGGCTGGTGTACCAGCCTTCCTTGTGGGTCAGGTTCATCGTACCGATGCACACGCCATCATAGGCGATCGGAATGTTGAGGATCGAGCCGAGACCGATACCTGTCATCACCGCATGATCGTCGAAGGCCTCGCGAATGCCTTGCGACGTGGCGGCACGAAACGGCTTCAGATCCTGAAGTATCTGTCGCGCCCACTCGGTGCCTTGCTTCTTCTTGCGGCCGCCCAGTGGATAGATGTCCGGCAGGTTCGTGTAGACCCGTTCGACCTCGTGACGCCGCGCATCGTAGGACATGATCGTGAACAGGCTTAGGCCTATCGCCTTTGCCGCCACCGCGTGAACCGCGCGGAACAGCTCGAGCGGTTGGTTCTTCAGGCGCATCGCCAGCGCGAGACGCTCGAGGTCTGCGATATCCAGCATCTGCGTATCGTACGGTGCGGGTTCGGTCAGGTTGCCTTGCATCATTTGCATCGCGTTTGCATCGGAAAGTGTGAAAAGTCGCAGTGCGTTCAGCCGTGCATGCGGGTGGAGTTCAACTGACCTCGCGCGTCGCGAGCCGGTTCGAGTTCGCTCGCCTCGATATCTTCGAGCGAGCGGTTGCGCGTTTCGATGCCGAGGAAGAACACCACGCATGCGCCGATCACCAGCACCGTCGTGGTCATCGCGAATACACCGAGGAAACCGGACAGCGGATAAACGAGGCCGACGAGGATCGGCGCGCTGACCGAGCCGATGCGGCCGAACGATGACGACGAGCCCGTGCCCGTCGTGCGTACCGCGGTGGGAAACACTTCCGGCGTGTAAGCGTAGACGCCGGCGAATGCGCCGTTCATGAAGAACGACAGCGCGATGCCCGCGGTCATGATCTGTATGCCGGTGTGAGAAAACGCGAGCGTGATCGCGGCGATGCCGCCGAACAGCATGTAGGAAGCGACCACCGCCTTGCGGCCGATCTTTTCGTTGAGCCACGCCGCCGAGAAGTAACCGGGAATCTGCGCGCCATAGATTGCAATCGAATAGCCGAAGCTCTTCGTCATCGTCAGCCCTTCCTTGACGAGCAGGCTCGGGATCCACGCGAAGAACGAGTAGTACGCGAACGCGACCGAGAACCACATCAGCCAGCTGACCGCGGTCGTGCGCGCGAGTCGCGGCGACCACAGCGTGAGCACGTTGCGCCACGCGTTGCCGCGCGCCGGCGTCGAGGCCGGCGTGGGCAGCGCGTGTAGCGCGTGGTTCGCAGTCACGGGCGCAAGCGCAATGCCGCGCTCGACGAACGCCGCTTCGATGCGGCCGACGATGCCGTTTGCTTCGGCCGCGCGGCCCTGGCTTTCGAGCCAGCGCGGCGATTCGGGCAGCGTCCGGCGCCACCACAGCAGCATCACGACGGGCAGCGACGTGATCACGGCCAGATAGCGCCAGCCGTCGACGAAGTTGCGCACCACCGCGAAGCCGAGAATCGACGAGGTCAGATAGCCGAACGACATGAAACCGACCAGCGCGCCGCAGAAAATGCCGCGATAGCGGCGCGGCACGAACTCGGCGAGAAACGGCGCGATCACGACCGTCTCCGCACCCGAACCGAAGCCCGCGACGACGCGCAGCGCGAAGAACGTATGCCAGTCGTGCGCGGTCGCGCTCGCGAGAGACGCGACGCAATAGATGGCGAGCGCGCTCATCATGATGCGGCGCCGGCCGATCACGTCGGCGAGCACACCCGACAGGAACGCGCCGAAAAAGTAGCCGATATAGGTGCTGCTCGCGACGAGCCCGGTCTCAGCGCTCGTCAATTGCCACAGCTTGCTGACGACCGGCAGCAGGAACGCGAGCGACGACGAATCGAGCCCGTCGAACATGTACCCGAGCCCGCCGATCAGCAGCAGTCTGCGGTGAAAGCTCGACAGGGGAAGTCTTTCAAGACGGGCGGCGACGGCGGACACGGCAACTTCTCCTGAAGGAAATGGCGCGGCGAGGCCACGCGTTCTGCGCTGATGGCTGCTTCGGGCCGCTTATCGGCCGATTGCGTAGGCCTGCATCTGACGCGGTGTAGCGGCGCCTCGCATCAAACCGTTGCGGATCGCAACCGCGCAGACCCGGCCGAGCGCCCACGGTTCCGCGACGGTGAGGTCATGGCCCCGCGCGTGCAGTTCGGCGAGCGTGCTGTCCGGAAAGCGCGACTCGGCCGACATCTTGCCGAGCTGCATCGCGCGCGGATAGAACGAGCCGGGGAAGTGCGCGGTCTGGAACGAGGGCGCATCGGCGGCGGCCTGGAAGTTCATGCCGCCATGCACGTGCTTGAGGAACAGCTGCAGCGACCACTGATCCTGCTGGTCGCCACCCGGCGTGCCGAAGGCCGCGTACGGTTTGCCGTCGCGCGTGACGAGCGTCGGCGACAGCGTGGTGCGCGGCCGGCGGCCCGGGCCGAGTGACGAAGGCAGGCCTTCTTCCATCCAGAACATCTGCGCGCGCGTGGTGACGTTGAAGCCAAGCCCCGGCACCGCCGGCGACGCCTGCAGCCAGCCGCCCGACGGCGTAGCCGACACCATGTTGCCCCAGCGGTCGACCACGTCGAGATGCACGGTATCGCCGCGCAATTCGGGCAGCGGCGCGAACGTCGGCTCACCCTGGCCAAAGCCGCCGGCCTGCTCGCGCCCGGCATTCGCGACGATGCGCGCGGCGCGTTGCTCGCTGTCGCCGAGCAGCCCGGGGCGGAATTCGAACGACGCGCGGCGCGGATCGATGAGGTGGCGCCGCTCGTCGTTGTACGCGTCGCTGAGCAGCACGTCCATCGGCACATGCGAAAACGCCGGGTCGCCGTAGAACACTTCGCGATCGGCGAATGCGAGCTTCGAGCACTCGATCACCGTGTGCACGAAATCGGGCCCGAGGGGGTCCATCGCGCCGAGATCGAAACCCTTCAGCAGCGCGAGCTGTTGCAGGAACATCGGGCCCTGGCCCCATGGGCCGGTTTTGTGCACGCGCATGCCCGCGTAGTCGTAAGACACCGGGTCTTCGTAGGTTGGCTCCCAGCGCGCGAGATCGCCCGCATCGAGCAGACCGCTATTGCGCAGGCCCGAGGTGTCGAGCACGGCGGTCGAACGGAAGTACTGGTCGATCGCGTCGGCGACGAAGCCGCGATAGAAGACATCACGCGCGCGTTCGCACTGCTCGGCGCGATCGCTGCGCGTATTTGCCTCGCGCAGGATGCGCTTGTAGGTTTCGGCGATCGCGGGATTCGCGAACAACTGGTTCGGCATCGGCGCCTCGCCGTTGCGCAGCCATTGCTCGGCCGAGGTCGTCCATTCGGTGCGGAAGAAGTCCTGAATCGCGAGAATCGACGATGCCATGCGTGGCAGCACCGGATAGCCGTTTTCCGCGTAGCCGATCGCATAGCTCAGCACTTCTTCGAGCGGCAACTGGCCATAGTCGCGCAGCAGCGCCATCCACGCGCCGAATGCGCCCGGCACGACCGCGGGCAGCAGGCCCGTGCCCGGCACCACGTCGAGCCCCATCTTGCGCATCCGCTCGATCGTCATGCGCGCGGGCGTCACGCCTTGTCCGCACAGCACGCGCACGCGTTCTTCGCGCGCGCTGTAGAACACCACCGGCAGCTCGCCACCCGGACCGTTCAGATGCGGCTCGACGATCTGCAGGACGAAGCCGGCTGCTGCGGCGGCGTCGAACGCATTGCCGCCTTTTTCGAGGACCGCCATCGCCGATGCGCTCGCGAGCCAGTGCGTCGAGGCCACCATGCCGAAGGTGCCGATCAGTTCTGGACGGGTTGTAAACGACATGGGCGACTCCTTGGCGACGACGGTCCGAATGGAAGAACCAATATGGAGTGGTTCAATTGGAGAAAATGAAAGCGTAAAACTAACGAAGCCGGGTTGCACCCGGTGTTAATCATCAACATGCGACCCAGTATAGCGAATCAAAAATCACCGGGTGCTGCTATGTCATGCCGCCGCGATTCTGGTATCGTTGGGACCAATACAAATTGGTTCGGTGGATAACATGGACAAACCGGTACTGGATGCGCTGCTCGACTACATCGCCGATCATCAGTTGAAGGACGGCGACGCGCTGCCGCCCGAACGAAAGCTCGCCGAGGAACTGGACGTGAGCCGCCGCGACCTGCGCGCGGCGCTCGCTTCGCTCGAGGCGTCGGGGCGCGTGTGGCGCGGCGTCGGCCGCGGCACCTATCTGGGCGCGCGGCCGCTGAAGTTTGCGCCGACGCTGCGCGGCTTGCGCGCCGGCACCAGTCCCGCGGATATCGCCGAAATGCGGCTGCTGTTCGAGCCGGCGCTGGCCGCGCTGGCCGCGACGAAAGCGAGTGGCGACGACCTGCAGGAACTGGAGAAATGCGCACGCAAAAATGCCGCCGCGAAAAACGACGACGAGTGGCAGCAATGGGATCATCGCTTTCATTTGCTGATCGGACATGCCACGCGTAATCCCGCGTTGATTGCGTTGATGGAGGTGATCAACGGTATGCGGGTGAAGCCGGAGGTGCGCGAGAAAACGTCCGCGCAGGAGACGCGGCAGTTTTTCGCGCAACAGCATCAGGCGATCGTCAATGCGCTGAAAGCGCGCGATGCGGATGCGGCCGCGCAATGCATGCGCGAGCATCTGCTGAGCGTGCAGTGGCGTGCGTCGGCGAAGACCGATGGTGCGGCGGCGCGGCGGGCGTGAGGTTGCCGTGGTGCCGCGCGTCGGTCAGGATGGCGGCGCTTTACTGCGCGAGCTTCCGGTTCAGCCGGCGCATGCCGTCGAAGACCGCATCGGCCACGTCCAGCGGAAAGGCGGCAGGCAGTAGCGACGAGACTCTATCGATCACCGTCTCCGTTTGCGCGGTCAACTGATCGATCAGCGTATCGACGTCCGCGGCGGAAAAACCGACGCGCTGTCCTTCGGCCACCCAATGCCGGCGCTGGATCTGATTGAGCAGGTAGTGGACGTTCTTGCCGCGAACCGCCATCGCCAGTTTCACTTTTTGCGCCGCGAGGCGCCCCGCGCCGCTGCCGATGATCGGATGCGCGGACAGCACGTCATAAAGCGGCGTGGATTCGTAGCGATTGCCGGGCAGATGCGCAATGCTGAAGTTCTTCGCGTGGCCATCGGTCGCGGCGAGCAGCCAGAAAACCAGCTGCGTCGCGAAGAAGTTGCGCCGGTCCGTCGTCGCGCGTGTGGACCTCGCGAGTATCTCCATGATCGCCTCGATGCCCGGACCGCCATCGGACTCGTACTTGTGCAGCGCCGACGTGCCAGTGGCCTGGCACATGTCCTCTTGCGGCAGACGCACGATCCACGTGGCGTCGCTCGACAAACGGCGATCGAAGCGCTCGACGATCAATACCTTCTGCTCATCGAATCGCGCGATTTCGCAACGCGCGACGGGCAGCCCGTAGGCCGCGACGATCTGCGAGCACAGCCATTCGTTTTCCACCGACGTGCGCATATCGGCGCGCATGTTGCCGACGAGCCCAAGCGGCAGCTTGAAGATGTGCGTGGTCGGCGTGCTGCCTTCGGGCAGCAGCCAGCGATTGCGATGACGGAGCAGCGCGGTTTTTTCCTGCGCGCCGGCGATCGACAGACGCAGGTCTTCGAGCGGATCGTGCTGCCCGAGCGGCGCCGCCGTCGTCGTGCCGCGTAGCAACGCCGCGATGTCGCTGTCGCTGAGTTCGCGACCGTGGATGCTCGTCAGATCGCTCGGCTCTTCGTCCGGCGACAGCAGTTGCAATGCGCCGACGCAGTCGCGGCCGAGCGCGGTGAGCAACGCAAACGGCGCGGCGCTGCCGGTCCGGTAGCGCGCGGCGATGCGGCGCCGGATCGGTTCGCTGTCGGGCAGCAGGTTGTCGAAATAGTCGGCGACGATCTGACCGCGATACGCCTGATTGCCCGGTGTGAACGGCAGCGACAGCGATAGCGGACGTCCTTGCGGATCGTCGATCCATTCGTCGGCATAGCTCAGACGTTCGCCGCTGCGTGTCGTTTCCCAGGCGCCGACCCGCAGGCCGTTCATCCACAGATTCAGACGGTTCGGTGTGCTGCGCGCCATGCTTACCAGTCCTCCCGTTTCTTGCTGGTGCTGGCCGCTTTGGTTGCCTTGGCGGGTTTGACCGCTTTGGGCTTTTGCGCCGACGGTCCCGGTTTGAGCGGCACGCGCGTGGCGCGTTTAGCGTTGCTTTTTGCGTCGACCGGCGTTCCGGCGACCGGCGCTCCGGCGGCCGGCGTTCCGCTCCCGGCGCGGCGGGAGCGGTTCGGCGCCGGCGCGGCGTCTTCCACGGCCACGCTTTGCGTCGATCCGCTCTGCGCGAGCTTCAGATCGACCTGCAAGACCCGCAACACCCTGAAGAGCCGTTCGACGCTGACGGTCGCCGGATTCGCTTCGAGTTGCGCGTAGGTCTGTTGCGTGACCCCGAGATGCGCGGCCATCGCGGCCTGAGTGAGGCCGGCGGCCTTCCTGAAGCCCTGCAGGATCGGTCTGAGCTGGCTCAGTGTCTTGATGGCGTAGTCCACGGTCGATCTCCGGTTCGGCTGCGGCGGCGTAACAGCCCAAAACCTGTAAATAACAGATACAGTCTATACTCTGTATTTAGCAAATACAAGCTAGAGACTGTTAATGACGAGCACGTACGCATTTGAAACGGCGTCCCGTCACGCTACTCATCACGCAACTAACGGTCAACCGCGCACCGCCACCCCCTTCGCTGCTGCGCAGCCCCTCCGCCGCAGGCAACATGTGATCCACCGAAAATAAAGATGATCGACAAACGCAACCATAAAATCGCATCTGTTTCACTGCTGGTTGGTGCTGCCATCAGAAGAAGCAACGCCTCGACCGGAAATAGATAAATCCGAATCGTTTTCGATTGACGATCTAATCAGGAAGCCGAACATTCAGGCAAAACAAAAGCTGTTTTCGCATTGCGTGGCCAGAACACTGAATGGCCGTCGATAACGAATCGCTAGCAATATCACGGGCGCTCAAATCGAGCGCAGGATAGCTGACGAGTGTCGACGCGCATTGCATCGTATCCTTTCGCTTGCCGAATGAAATTTGACACAAATGTCACGCGCCGCGCATCGAGAGGAAACGGGCTTGGAAATTACAGAAAAGGCTGTAGACTCTATAGCGTGTATTACGCGGCGAGGTCGACACGAGTCCAATCGTTGCGCGCATACGGCATGTGTGCAAATCACTCCAATCCGCCATGAGATTTTCTGCCATCAAGGTGTCTATTCGCTGATACGACCCAACGCCAATAGAAGCCGAACCGGCGAACCACGCCGACCGGTGAACCTGAAAGGAGATTCGACGAGACACACAGACCATTCTTCCAAATAACGCGATCGACGCCGCCGGATGCGGTCGCCGGCGGGCCGCTGGAGAACATAACTTCTTTGGAGTATGTGATGGCAAGCAAACCACAATGGCGAACGCTGTTATCTCTGACTTTTCTATCGCTGGCAATGATGGGCAACGTGGCGCGTGCGGAGAGCATTCCAATTGTCACAGGCCAGCAATGGATGCAGTCGACCGATGAGCAGAAGAAAGCGTATCTGGTCGGCATCTCAAATTTGATCGACGTCGAGCGCGCCTATGCCGGCAACATGGCGAACAGCAATGACATCGCACAGCGCTTCGGCAAGGGCATGCAAGGCCAGACACTGGACAGCGTGCGTCAAGGCCTCGACGGCTACTACGCCGCCAATCCCACGATGATCCAACACCCGGTGATCGAGACCCTCTGGTTTCAGATGGTCATGCCCGGCCTGAAGAAAAATCAGTAAGGAGAACGATCATGAAACGACTTGGGTGGATCGTCAGTATTGGCGCACTGGCTGCGATGATCGGTTGCACGGACATGAGCCCGCAGACGCAGGGCACGGTGAGCGGCGCGGCACTTGGCGCGGGCGCCGGTGCGGGCATCGCGGCGATCTCCGGCGGCGATGCGTGGACCGGCGCGATCATCGGCGGCGCGGCGGGCGGCGTGGCCGGCAATATCCGCGGCCGTCAGTAATTACCGGCGAGCAGGCAAGGCTGGGGCGCGACCTGGGTCACGTCCCGGTTTCGTTACTGAAGCGCACGGCCCGATCAGGCCTTGATCAGGCATTCCACGGCCGTCGAGTGAAGCGATTTCCGAGGCGTCGCTGAAGGACCGTTCTTCCATGAGGCACCTCTCCCTTCCCCGCGACGCCGTATGCATTCCGTGCCATTTTCCTCACGTCGAATGTCACGTAGCGAAGCGAATGGGGCGAATTCATTCGCGCTCGCGACATCGCGCATCCCCAGTTCGTCATGAAAATAATCCGTTCATACTCGAGCCGCTGTCAACGTCGCGTTGCCCGCCCGGCCGACAAAGTTTGAACCGATGATTAAAAGCCCTTAGGATATCCACATCGGAAGCCGCCGCGATGGCGGCATGCGCACACCACGCAGAGAGCAGCCTGCGCGCGGTGCAACCTTCATCTCATCAAGAGAACACGAATGCTGCGCACGTCACTGACGGTAATAAAGATAAGTGCATGGATTCTGGTGCTGCTGGCGGTGCTCGCATTGGGGCTACGCGCGTGGAATTCGCAGCGCGGGCCGGAGCTGTCGGTATGGCACACCTATGTGCCGCGCGAAATGACCGTCGAGGAAATGGACACCGCCGACTGGAACGCATACATCAAAGCGGAAAATCGGATTTTCGACGACGTGCGCGTCAATGTCGTTGAAAAGCTGCGGCCGTCCGAGCGCATTCCGGCGAACCGCTATTACGAGGGTTCGCCGATTTTTCCGTGGCATTTCGCCGAAAACTGGAATCACTCGTACATTCTCGAGCCGTCGGGGCCACCCGTCGGCGCGGTCGTGCTGCTGCACGGCATGACGGATGCGCCGTACAGCATGCGGCATATCGCGCGTCGATATCGTGATCGCGGTTTCGTCGCGATCGGCATCCGCTTACCCGGACATGGCACGGTGCCGGCGGGGCTCGTCGACGTGCACTGGCAGGACTGGACCGCGGCCACTCGGCTCGCGGTGCGTGAAGCGCGCCGTCGCGTGGGGCCGGACAAGCCGATCGAGCTGGTCGGGTTTTCGAACGGCGGCGCGCTCGCACTGCAATATGCGCTCGACGCGATCGAGAATCCCGCGCTCGCGCGTCCGACGCGCGTCGTGCTGATCTCGCCGATGATCGGCGTCACGCGTTACGCACGCTTTGCCGGTCTCGCCGGATTACCCGCGGTGCTGCCGGCCTTCGCGCGCGCCGCGTGGCTCGGCATCGTGCCGGAGTTCAACCCGTTCAAATACAACTCGTTTCCTGTGAATGGCGCGCGACAGTCCTTTCTCCTCACGAGCGTGATTCAGGAACAGATTGCGCGGCTCGAGCGCGAGAACCGGCTCGATAAGTTGCCGCCTATCCTGACGTTCCAGTCGGTGACGGATTTCACGGTCAGCACGCCAGCGGTGATGTCGGCGCTCTACGACAAGCTGCCTGAGAACGGCAGCGAGGTCGTGCTGTTCGACGTGAACCGCAGCGTGCGCTTCAGGACCTTCCTGCGCTCCGCGTCGTACACGGCGCTCTCGCGCCTACTGCGCATCGGTCCGCAGAACTATCGCACGACGGTGATCGCCAACGTGTCGCCGGATTCAGCGCATACTGTCGAGCGCAGCGTTTATGCGGGCGAAGTGCAAACGCGTGTCAAGCCGCTGGATATCGACTATCCGCAGGATATTTTCTCGTTGTCGCACGTCGCGATTCCATTCCCGATCACCGACGCGCTGTACGGCATCGCGCCGGACGATTCGGAGAACTTCAACGAGAACCTCGGCACGCTCGCGCCGCGCGGCGAACGCGGCACACTGATTCTGACACTCGATTCGATGTTCCGCATCGCGTCGAATCCGTTCTTCCCGTATCTGCTGCAGCGTATCGACGAAGGCATCGGCAAGATGCCGCCGCCGGTCGTCAAGTCACCGCCGCGCACGCATGAAACCGCCGACGGTCCGCCCGACGATTTCCCCGAAAATCTGAATGCGCTCGAGCAGGTCGGCTCGGACGAGCCTTGAAATCATCTCGATGCTTTGAATCAAGCTGACGGCAATTGCACTGCCACCCTCGCGAGATGTGACCAGGCGGCCCGCAGCTACCGCGTGCCGCCTGCTTTTCGGCTCGAAGATCGACGTTACGGCTGATACGACGAATCGACGATCGTCCACAGCGCCGCTTTCGGCTGCAGGTTCGCATCGAACGGCAGCGGCAGGTTGTTGCGCGGCACCGGCGTCGACGTCAGCCACGTGTGCTTGTCCGAATAGCCCCAGAACGTGACCGCCTTGATGCTCGGCTCCTGTTCGAACAGAGTGAACACGGCGCGATAACGCTCGGCCTGCGCGCGCATGATGTCGTTCGGCACTGGATGCCCGAGGTCCGGCAGACATGCATGCGGATCGCTCCAGCATTCACCGGGATCGGCATAGAGACTCACGTCGAGCTCGGTCACCTGGTTTTCGAGGCCGAGCGCGGCGACGTCGTCGAACGCCTGCTTGATGTTCGGCAGCGGCGGCCAAGTTACGCTGATATGCATCTGATGCCCGACACCGTCGATCGGCACGCCCTGCGCGCGCAAATCGCGGATCACCGCGAGCAGCTTTGCGCGCTTGCGCGGATCGTCGGTGTTGTACTCGTTGATATAGAGCTTCACGTTCGGGTCCGCCGCGCGCGCCGCGCGGAAGGCGATCGCGATGTAGTCCTTGCCGAGCGTCCGGTACCACGGACTGTCTTCGCGATACACCTGATGCGGATCGTCGCTGATCGCTTCGTTGACTACGTCCCACGCGTAGACCTTGCCTCGGAAGTGTGTGACGACGTCGGTTACATATCGATCGAGCCGCTTCGCGACGATGTCGTGATAGAGCGGATCTTTCGGATCGCCGGCGAAGAACCAGTTTGGCGCCTCGGTCCAGTCGCCGGCCTTGAAGTGCCACAAGAGCGTGTGCCCGCGCACCGCAATGCCGTGCGCTTGCGCGAACGCGACGATCCTGTCGGCCGGTTCGAAGTTGTACTTGCCTTCCGCGACGCCGATCGTGCCCGGCTTCATCTTGTTCTCGGCGGTCAGGCTCGAGAACTGGGCGGCGACGAGCGCCGCGTCGGCGGGACTGTCGATTGAATCAGGTTCAATCGCCGCGCCGACCTTGAAGTGCGCGGCCATCACACTGCGCAATGACGGCAGCGCTTCAGCGGGCGCCGCGGCGAGCGGCCGGCCGTCATGAGCGACGGCGGCCTGGTTGTGCGCGCAGCCTGCGGTTGCGAGCGCGCAAACGGCGACGGCTGCGCAGAGCATGCGCATTGAAGTCCTCAAAGGACGCACTCCTGGTCTCAGTGTGACGGAATGCCGGTTCGGATGTCTTCTCTAACTATGTTTTACCGTTACCGATAACAGCGAGATGTTAAGCAGCCTCTGTCAGCCCCGCTATGAGGGATTTACCTGACATATCGACGAGACATGGATGGTGAATCAGCGTCGAGTCGACCGGCTTGACACGGCGTGGGTTGAAAGCGCTTTCAGATGGGGACTGCACGGAACCGTCGCGCGGCTAACGGCGCGAAACAGGGCGCCAGTCACTGAATCCCAACTGGCGAGACAGGAAAACCGAATCCGTTCAACGCGCGGGTCTGCTTCAATCGTCGTCCGCGCCGCGATTCAGTTTGATTTCAATGCCCGTTCAGCGAGCCAGCGTCGGGCGAGAGCCGGTTGTCCACCGAGGTGACACCCGGAACCGACATCGCACTCTGCTCGGCACGCGCAACATGGTCCCGCTCGGGCACCCATCCGAGCAGCGTGATCTGCCCCGAGTGGGCAAAGACGAACACATGTGACATCCCGACTCCGCTGTGCGCCTCCGCGACCCGCACGCTATGGGCGAGTTGTTGGTCGGTGGCTTGCGAATCCTGGGCATGGGCCGCCGGCGCTATTGCGCTTGAAATCAGCAGCGCGAGTGTAGAAACAAAGGCTGTTTTCACGATACCTCCTTAGAGTGCCAAGGTGTGCCGGCAAAATCCGCCGGCAAATCTTCCGGTTCGACTCGATGCGAGGCGTCGGAAGTGCACTGGACAAAATCCTCTTTCCACTGCATGCGTCGCGGTTATCGCGGTTGCGCGCCGAGGTTTTGCCAGTCGGGGCGATGGGCGGTCGTGCCGTCGCCCGCAGAAAAGTTGCAAGGGCAGCGTGTTCGAGCGGGACGTCGCACGTGCGGCGTGGCGGGGGAACAGCGAGAGCCGGGGATGGAAGCTGGTTGGAGCGTTCGTATTGGAGCGCGAGAGCCAGACGGATGAGCTGACAATCCCGCACTCAGCCTGCTACGCGGCTGAGCCCGGCTCGTTGCCCGACATCGTATGCATTGATGATAGTCGCTAATGTCCACCACTGCTGGCGGCTCCTGCGCCAGTTCGTCAAGCCCAAACCGGCAATGCAAGCGAGACGGCTCGTTGCATCTTCGCAACATCAAGCGCGAAATTTTGCTTGCGTTCGAGCGTGTTTTCCTTGTTAAGCAAGCGCTGAGCGACGCGCGAGACGGATTCGCCCATCGTTTCGGTGCATGAGTTCAAACGGATTTCCGACGCTTGTGACCATCACGTAATGGTCACAAGGAAGGGCGCTACTGCGGGATCGTCCGGCGCGCAACTGTTATCGATAACAGCGTTTTCCCTGAGCAGTTAGTTTGATGCGCGGCGCAAGGCCATCCCTATAATCGCCTCGAAATGTGAAGCGAATAAGTAGCGAACATTTCGGCAAGAGGGAAAACGTGTGAGAACGCGTGCGTCCTGTGCGGCTTGGAGACGCCAAAATATATATATAAGGATATCTAAATGAAGAAGAAGCTTATTGCTATGTCGGTGATGGCAGCCGCGACGACGGTGGCCCATGCGCAGAGCAGCGTCACGTTGTACGGCCGTATCGACAACGGCATCCAGTTTGAAACCGGCCTCCCGGGCGGCCACGCGTGGTCAGCGCAAAGCGGCGATTGGGGTTGCTCGTGGTTCGGCCTGCAGGGCGCCGAAGATATCGGCGGCGGCACGAAGACGGTCTTCCAGCTCGAAGGACAGCTCAACACGATGACCGGTGCATCGGCCGGCAATCTGTTCGGCCGCCACGCGACGGTGGGCCTGACGAACGACCACTGGGGTTTGTTCAAGATCGGTAACCTCGGCGCCGGCGAACTTTCGCAGGACAGCTGGGGCACCGACCCGCAGGTGATGCAGCGCTACGCGATCTCGACACTGGTGCGCGGTCGCAACTGGGCGAGCACCAGCAACGGCGCGGAGTACAACTCTCCGGTGCTGCTCGGCGGCCTCGTGCTGAAGGGCCAGTATTCGCTGACCAACAACACGAGCTGGAACTCGGCGCCTGTCAACTCGGCTGGCGTGCCGACCGGCCAGGGTCGTACGAACGCGGTCGAAGGTGTGTACACGTGGGGCAACGGCGACGTCCGCGTGATCTATGACGAAGTGCGCGGCGCCAACGGCTCGTTCAACAACGTCTACTCTGCTTCGCGGATGGCCCTTGTCGGCGGCACGTACGTGCTAGGTCCGGTCAAGCTGTACGCGGGCTACCAGCACCTGAGCGCGCCTGACGCGACCAACGCGAGCGTGGGCGTAACCGATGCGTCGCAGCCTCTCGGCGTGAGCGCGCCGACCAGTGTGAACCACGAATGGGTCGGCGCTGCATGGCAGGTCACGTCGCCCACGCTGTTGACGGCTGCGGTCTACCACGCGAACGCGAACAACGGCAACGGCAATGCAACGCTGTTCACGCTCGCCGCGACGTACGCGCTGTCGAAGCGCACGTTCCTGTACACGGAAGCCGGCTATGTGCACAACAGCTCGACGTCGAACCTGAACCTCGGCAACGGGCCGTACGGCAACAACAACTTCGATGCGGTGACGGGCACGTCGTCGAACAGCAACCCGAACTATGGTCATAGCCAGACCGGCGTGTTCGCCGGGATCATGACCTCGTTCTGAGTTGAGGTTGCCTGATCAGCAATCGCAGTGATCTCTTTGTTTCAAGGACTGTTTATTTCTCTTTCATAGAGAGGCCGGTGCGACGCCTCCTCCACCCTCGTCGCATCGGCTGCTTTTTCTTTTTTTTCGAATTCATCACCGGACGTAGTGCGCCTCTTCATATCTGAGAGCGCTTTCATCACAGGATTCAGGCAGAACTCATGACCCACGACGGCTCCAACGATAAACCCGGCGCGCCCAAGGTATCCAACGTACCCGCTGCGCCCAACGTGACGCTCGAAGCCATCGCGCGCGCGGCCGGTGTTTCTCCGAGCACCGTATCGCGGATCCTGAACGGTTCTGCGCGCGTGCTTCCCGCCAAGCAGCAGGCGGTGGAAGCGGCGATCGCGCGTTTCAACTATCGGCCGAACGTGCTCGCGCGCAGTCTCGCGAGCGGGCGGACCGAAACGATCGGCGTATTGACGCAGGCGGTGTCGAGCCCGTTTTACGCCGAGTGGCTGCGCGGCATCGAGGAGTCGTTGTACGAGCCGGGCTTTACGCCGATCTTCGTGAGCAGCCGCTGGAACATCGACGACGAAAAGGCGCGCCTCGAACAGTTCATCGCGCGGCGCGTCGATGGAATCATCTTGCTGCACGCGCAACTCGATGAGTCGACGTTGACCGACTACTCGCGGCACGCGCCAATGCTCGTACTCGGCCGCTCGGTACAAAACAGCGCGACGCTCGCTGGCCTGCCGATCGACAACATGCAGGGCGCACGCGACGCGACCCATCATCTGATCGAGCAAGGCCATCGCGAGATCGCCTTCATCGCCGGGCCGGCAAGTCACGAGGATGCGATCGAGCGCCTCGTCGGCTACCGGACCGCGCTCGAGGAAGCGGGCATCGGCTTCGATGCCGATCTCGTCGAGCAGGGCGATTACCTCGAAACGGGCGGCGTCGCAGCGATGGAGCGCCTGATGGCGCGCCATCCATCGCTCAGCGCGGTGTTCTGCGCAAACGATCAAACCGCGTACGGCGCGCGCCTCGCGATGTTCCGCCGCGGCGTGCGGGTGCCCGACGACGTGTCGCTGGTCGGCTTCGACGATTTGCCGACATCGTCGTACATGACGCCGCCTTTGACGACAGTCCGCCAGCCGACTTACGAAATCGGCCGCCTCGCCGCACAGGGCATCGTGCAGATGATCCGCAAGCAGTCGATCGCGCTAAGCCCGATTCCGCTCACGCTCGTGACGCGTGAAACCACGCGGCGAATCACGCCGCCGGTAAAACGGGGGGATACGCCTACGTAGCGGCTGTTTTTTCGCCTCAACGTGAAAGCGCTTTCAGGTATCGGCAGTCAAGCAGAAATTCAGCAGCGCATTCAGCGCCAGGCAAAGCAGCACCGAGCAAAGCAGCAACAAAGACAACAGGGGAAGTAGGTCGCAGCAACCGGGTATTCATCGAATGCAATTCAAACAGGGTTCTTCAGGAGACGAGTAATGAAATTCCGCTTTTCAGGCTCTGCCGCCGCCGTTCTGCTCAGCCTGGCCGCAGTCGGCGCGCACGCCAACACCACGTTGACGGTCGCGGTCTTTCCGAAGCTGGATCAGGAAATCAAGGACGCGCTTCCGGCGTGGAAGAAGCTGCATCCGGACGTCGACATCAAGGTGTCGTCGCTCGCGATCGCCGATCACCACAACGCAATGACCACCGCACTCGCGACGAACTCCAATCTGCCCGACGTGATGGCGGTCGAGGTCGGCTTTATCGGCCGCTTCGCCTCGGGCGGCGGTCTCGAAGATCTGTCGAAGGCGCCGTATAACGCGGGCCAGTACAAAAGCCAGTTCATCAACTACACGTTCGCGCAGGCGACCACGCAGGACGGCACGATCGTCGGCATGCCGGCCGATATCGGTCCGGGCACGCTGTTCTATCGCAAGGACCTTCTCGACAAGGCGGGCGTGACCGAAGCCGACCTGACGAAGTCGTGGGACTCGTACCTGGCGGCCGGCGTGAAGATCAAGAAGGCGACGGGTGCGTACCTGATGGCATCGTCGCGCGATATCGAGGACATCTACATTCGCGCCGACCTGAAGGAAGGCGATGGCGTGTACTTCGACAAGGCCGGCAATCCGGTCGTCACGTCGCCACGTTTCGTGAAGGCGTTCGAACTCGCGAAGAAAGCACGCGACCTCGGTCTCGACGCGAAGATCACGCCCTGGTCGAACGAATGGGCCGAAAGTTTCAAGCGCGGGACCGTCTCGACGCAGATGATGGGCGCGTGGCTCGGTGGCCACCTGTCGTCGTGGATCGCCCCGGACACGAAGGGTCTGTGGCGCGCGGCCAATCTGCCGAACAACGCGTACGCATCGTTCGGCGGCACGTTCTACTCGATCCCGGCGAAGGCGACGCAAAAGCCGATGTCGTGGGAATTCATCAAGTTCCTGACGACGCGCCAGGACACGCAGCTCGCATCGTTCCGTTCGATCGACGCATTCCCCGCGCTGCTCGCCGCGCAGAACGATACGTTTTTCGCGGAGCCGGTCGCATTCCTCGGCAACGAGAAAGCGCGTCTGATCTGGCGTGACGCAGCCTCCCACATTCCGGCGATCCAGCGTAGCAAGTACGACCAGGTCGCCGAGGAAGCGGTGCATTCGGCCCTCGACAAGGTCGTCGACGACGGTGCAGACGTGCATACGGCGCTCCAGGAAGCGCAGGACCAGATCGCGCATCGGGTGCGCCGTTAAGCGGTATCGATGCAAGGTCGCGGCACGCTGCTTGCCGCGACCGACGTGTGTCGCAGTGCGCTGCAAGTCTGCTGCAAACAGCGTGGCCGGTCATCGATCCCGGCTACGCCCGACTGGACGGAACTATTGATGACCACCCCGCTGCCCACGACCCCAGAGGTCGCCCGCGATGCGCGCGCGAGCGACGTGCTGAGCTCGCCCGCGCCGTTCGCCGCGCCGCGCAGAACTTCGCGGCTCGATCCGGTGAAAGTCGCACCCTACCTGTTTCTCGGGCCATTTTTCCTGCTGTTCGCGCTATTCATGGCGTTCCCGCTGCTGTTCTCGCTGTACCTGTCGTTCCAGAGCTGGGACGCGACGGCGGGGCTCGCGAGCATGAAGTGGGTGGGTCTGTCGAACTTCACGTTCACGCTGACCGACCCGTGGTACTGGAAGTCGCTGTACAACACCGCGTTGATGGCGATCATGTCCGGCGTGCCGCAGCATCTGGTGGCGCTGCCGCTCGCCTTCTTTCTGCAAACCGCGTTTCGCCGCTGGCGCAACCTGGTGGTCGGCCTGTACTTCCTGCCGTTCATCACGTCGAGCGTCGCGATCGCGCTGATCTTCTCGTCGCTGTATTCGACCGACTTCGGCATGATCAACCTCGCGATCGCCGAGCTCGGCAAGCTGCCCGGCCTGCACTGGATCGTCCCTGCGCATCCGATCGAGTGGCTGTATAACCCGAAGAACGTCAAGCCGGCGGTGTCGGTGGTGATCTTCTGGCGCTATGTCGGCTGGAACACGGTGCTGTATCTGTCGGCGCTGCAAACCATTCCGAAGGACCTTTACGAGGCCGCGCGCATCGACGGCGCGAACGGCTGGCAACAGTTCACCCGCATCACGATTCCGCTGATCAAGCCGATGATTTTCTTCGCGGTCACGCTGTCGATCATCGGTGGGCTGCAACTGTTCGAAGAGCCGTTCATCCTGCTGCCGAACGAAGGCATGGGTACCAGCCAGTCCGGTCTGACGACGGCCGTCTATATGTATCGCACCGCGTTCCACGACGGCGATTTCGGCACTGCGAGTTCGATCGCATGGCTGCTGTTCATTTCGATCGGCGCGTTGATGTGGTTGAACACGCGGATCTTTCACCGCAGCGGCATGAACGAGGAGACACAGCGATGAAATCGTCGAGCAACAAGGGCCGTTATATCGGCTACGCGATCGTGGTGGCCGGTGCGCTGCTGATGTTCTCGCCGTTCTACTTCATGTTCGTGTTCGCGACGCACACGAGTTCCGAGATTTTCTCGATGCCGCCCCCGCTGTGGTTCGGCAGCGCGTTTCTCGACAACATGGCCTCGCTGATGCGGCACATTCCGTTCTGGCGCAATCTCGGCTGGAGCTTCTATACGGCCACGATGCAAACCGTGCTGACGCTGCTCGTCACGTCGATGGCCGGCTACGCGTTCGCGATGTACGAATTCCGCTTCAAGAAGACGCTGTTCGCGATCGCGCTGACCGCAATGCTGGTGCCGCCGTTCCTCGGCATGATTCCGACCTTCATGACGATGAACCTGCTCGGCTGGATCGATCAGCCGCGCGCGCTGTACGTACCTGGCGCGGCCGCCGCGCTCGGCGTGTTCCTGATGCGCCAGTACGTCGCCGCGGCGATTCCGTCCGAGCTGATCGAGGCGGCGCGCATCGACGGCTGCAGTGAATTCCGCATCTACTGGAGCATCGTGATGCCGCTGCTGGGACCGGCGCTGGGTACGCTTGGACTGATCAGCTTCATTCAGGCGTGGAACAACTTTCTGTCGGCGCTCGTCGTGCTGCGTTCGCCGTCGATGTACACGCTGCCGCTCGCTCTGCGTATTCTGCAAAGTCCGACCAATTCGGATTGGGGCGCGGTGATGGCGGGCTCCGCGGTCGCGGTGCTGCCGTTGCTGGTGCTGTTTGCATTCACCTCGCGGCGTCTGATCGACGGTCTGACGACCGGCGCGGTCAAGGCTTGAGATTCTCTCTTTCATTTTTCACGCCCTAGCAGGCGTGACGATTCAGGACAACATCATCTATGTCGACGTATCGATTCAACGGAGACTTCGTCTGGGGCGTCGCCACCAGTTCCTACCAGATCGAAGGCGCAGCGCATGAGGACGGCCGCGGCCCGTCGATCTGGGACGCGTTCTGCAACGTGCCGGGCAAGGTCCTGAACGGCGAGAACGGCGATGTCGCATGCGATCACTATCACCTGGTCGAGGAAGACCTCGACCTGATGGCCGAACTTGGGGTCAAGGCTTATCGCTTTTCGATCGCCTGGCCGCGCGTGCAGCCGACTGGCCGCGGCGCATTCAACGACAAGGGCCTCGCGTTTTACGAGCGCCTCGTCGACGGTTTGCTCGAGCGCGACATCCAGCCGTTCGCAACGCTGTATCACTGGGACCTGCCGTTGTCGCTGCAGCATACGCAAAACGGCTGGGAAAGCCGCGACACCGCTTATCGCTTCGCGGACTTCGCGCGCAAGATCGGCAGCGTGCTCGGCGATCGCGTTGCATCGATCGCGACGCACAACGAACCGTGGTGCACCGCGTGGCTCGGCAACGCAACCGGCTATTTCGCGCCGGGCAACGCCGATCTGAAGAAGGCCGCGCATGTCGCGCACCATCTGCTGCTGTCGCACGGTCTCGCGTTGCAGGCACTGCGCGCCGATGGCGTGAAGGCGCCGCTCGGCATCGTGCTGAACCAGTCGCCGGCGCATGGCGCGACGGATGCGCCCGAAGATCAGGCCGCCGCGTCGCTCGAATACGCGAAGTTCGTGCGCTGGTACATGGACCCGCTGTTCAAGGGCGAGTATCCGGCCGAGGCGCTGGAATGGTATGGCGCGAACGGTCCGCAAGACGTGATCCGGAACGGCGATTTCGACGTGATCGGCACGCCGATAGACTTCCTCGGCGTCAACTACTACACGCGGATCTTCGCGAGCGCATCGGGCGAGAAGCGTCCGCCGGGCGCGCTCGGCTTCACCGACATGGATTGGGAAGTCTATCCGCAAGGTCTCACCGAATTGCTGACGCGCATCAACGCCGACTACAAGTTGCCGCCGATCTACATCACCGAGAACGGCTGCGCGGCGAAAGACGTGCTCGATAACGGCCGCGTGCACGACGCCGAGCGCGTGCGCTTCTACGACCTGCATCTCGCCGCCTTGTCGGACGCGGTGAAACAGGGCGTCGACGTGGCGGGCTATTTCGCCTGGAGCCTGATGGACAACTTCGAATGGGCGTCGGGCTACGACAAGCGCTTCGGCATGGTCTACGTCGACTACGCGAGCCAGGAGCGCACGCTGAAGGACAGCGCGTTGTGGTATCGCGACGTGATCGCGCAACACGCCGGCGTCGCGGCCGTGCGCTGAGGCGCACGCCCGGCGACGGGCGCATCGAACCTCGCGTGGCGCGACAGTAGTGCGGCAGTGGGATAGCGTCACGCGGGGTCTGCAAGTACAAGGATCGAGGAGGAGGCATCAAATGGGCGAACTCGTATTGCGCAACGTCACGAAGACGTATGGCGAAGGACCGCAGGTGATCCAGGGCATCGACTTGCGCATCCCGGACGGCCAGTTCACGGTGTTCGTGGGACCGTCGGGCTGCGGAAAGTCGACGATGCTGCGCATGATCGCGGGGCTCGAGTCGGTGACGGGCGGCGACATTCTGATCGACGGCGTACGCGTCAACGATCTGCAGCCCACGGACCGCGGCATCTCGATGGTGTTCCAGAGCTACGCGCTCTACCCGCACATGACGGTCGCGGAAAACATGGGCTTTTCGCTGAAGCTGTCGGGCAAGTCGAAAAAGGAAGTGCGCGAGGCGGTGGGCCGTGCCGCCGAGATCCTGCAGATCACACATCTGCTGGAGCGCAAACCGAAGGCGCTGTCGGGCGGCCAGCGCCAGCGCGTCGCGATCGGACGGGCGATCGTGCGCAAGCCGCGCGTGTTCCTGTTCGACGAACCGCTGTCGAATCTCGATGCGGCGCTGCGCGTGCAGATGCGTATCGAACTCGCGAAGCTGCATCGCGAACTCGGCACGACGATGATCTACGTCACACACGATCAGGTCGAGGCGATGACGCTGGGCCAGCAGATCGTCGTGTTCAACAAAGGCTGCATCGAGCAGACCGGCGCGCCGCTCGACCTGTATGAGCGGCCGTCGAACCGCTTCGTTGGCGGCTTCATCGGCTCGCCGCAGATGAACATGCTGGCCGCGACGCTGGTGTCGCGAAGCGATGCGCAAACCGTCGTGGCGCTCGCCGGCGCGAGCCAGCGCATCGTGCTGCCCGGCCGGCTGGCGCAGCCTGTCAGTGGCGAGTTGACGCTCGGGGTGCGCGCCGAGCATCTGGGCATCGGCTCGCTCGACGAAGGTCTCGCCGCGCGTGTCGAACTGGTCGAGCATCTCGGCGACGTCTCGATCCTGCATGCTCGACTCGATGGCATGGCGCACGCGATTGCGCTGAAGCTCGACAAGAAGGACGCGCAGCACGCGGTCGGCGCGCGTGTCGGGATCAAGGTGGCGTCGTCGTCGGTCACGCTGTTCGATGCGAACGGCGCCGCGGTGAGCCTCGCGCGACCCGAAGTCGGCGAGGACGTCGGCGCGGTGGTTTGACAGGCCGATGTCGGCGAGTGAGCAACGGTAAAGCCGCGCGAATCGTTGCATGCGTGGATCGTGCATTTCGATGCGGAGCCTTCATCAGGACCCCCTGCATCGAACGAGGAAGACTGACGCAAGCAGCGATGACGTTAGCCAGTTCGCATTAAATATTACGCAGTACTTTCGACGCCTTGCATCGAGCTTTCTCCTTGCCGGGCTTGATTTAGCGGGTCCAGTCGAGGGGTCGGATAGTGGTTCGGAGCTTAGGTAAACTCCGCATGGCGGCCGCGAACATGCGCCATTAACATCCGCTAACGTTAAGGGTAACGTTAAGCAAATTTGCATCTATTCGAAGATCTATAACACGGGGCAAAACATTGCAAGCCAAGACGCGCCGCGCCGCTATCCGGCGCGACCCGTATGGCCAGAGCGGTCTGTGTAAAACCAATTGATTAGGTGAAAGTGCAGCGGTTGCGCGCAGGAATTGGCGCGACCGTTGCAGGCTGTGTCGCGGTTACGGTAGTTGTCGCCGCGAGTTGGATTGGAGCTTGAGGGAGCTCCTGGCAGTAGGCTGGGAAGCAACGACTGAGAGCAAGGTTGATAAAGAATGTCGGGCACGCATCGCGGGTGTTCGCCTGCGGGCGCACCGGCCCGATACAAAAAATACCGTTGGATTTTTGCTGGGTGGAGAGCGTCATGGAAAAGCGAGTATCTAAAGCCATTTTCAAGTCCCGGGCCTGCGAGCTGTTCCGTCAGGTCGAGGCATTGGGCGAAACCGTGGTCGTCACCGACCGCGGGCAACCCACCATCGAAATCCGGCCGTATCGCAGCAAGCAGGAAAATCCGCTCGAGCTGCTGCGCGCGTCGATTACGCATTTCAACCTGAAGCACGCGCTGCAGCCTGTCACTGCCGAGCAGGACGAGTAATGATCACGCTCGACACGCTTGCGCTCGTGTGCTGGCTCGGCAGGCAGAAAGCGCTGAGCCAGGCCGCGCACGATGCGATCGATCGGGAGCTCGCCGGCGGCGAGATCCTGATTTCGGCAATCAGTGCGTTCGAAATCGCGGAGTTCGTGAAGGTCGGCAGTCTCGGGCTGTCGATGGACGCGCGCAGCTGGATGTCGACGTTTCTGTCGCTCGACGGCGTGCGGATGATTCCGGTCGACACCGAGATCGCGTTTCGCGCGGCCACGCTGCCGCCCACGCTCGCCTTGCATCAACGCCTGATCGTCGCGACCGCGCGCACGCATGGCGGCGCGCTCGTGACTTCGGATGCGAAAGTGCGCGCGTCGACTTACGTCGAAACGATCTGGTGACGGACGCGGCGCTGCCTGGTGCGGACGGGGCCGGTGGAATCGCGCACCACCAGTTCCGCCGGCAGCGTGATGCGCTGCGAAGCGGCGTCGATCCCGGCGATCTGCGCGAGCAGCGTGTTGACCGCCGAGCGCGCCATTTGCTGGAACGGTTGGCGGATCGTGGTGAGCGCCGGGTGAAACTGCTCGGACATCGGGATGTCGTCGAAGCCGATCACCGAGATGTCGTCCGGCACGCGCAGTCCCGCTTCGCGGATCGCGGCGATCACGCCGAACGCGCTCTGGTCGTTGGCCGTGAAGATCGCGGTGGGCGGCTCGGCGAGATTCAGCAGGTCGAACGTGACGTCGAACGCCATCATTTGCGACAGGTCTCCCGCGGCGACCAGCGCGTCTTCGCGCGGCAGGCCGAGGCGAGCCAGCGTGTCGTGATAGCCGCGTTGCCGGTCGCGCACGCCTTCGATCGTTTCGTCGCCGGCCAGAAACGCAATGCGCTTGTGACCGAGCTCGGCGAGGTGCTCGACCGCGAGACAGGCGCCGCCGTAGTTGTCGACCGACACCGACGGGAAGCCCGTCAGCGTGCCGCGCTGATCGACCACGACGACCGGTACCTTCGCGGTGGCGAGCGCCTCGAGGCACAGCGACTCGCGCGGAAGAATGGCGAGGATACCGTCGGAGAATTGCTGGATGAGCCCAAGCAGGTCGTGATGCGTATGACGATCTTCGTCGAACACCGTGTAGACCAGCATCTCGCAGCCCGCGCCACGCGCCGCGCGGCCCGCGCCGAGAATCAGTTCGCTGGAGAATTGCGTGTCGAGTGTCGGCGTGATGATGCCGATGATGCCGTTGCGGCCGCCCGACAGTTTCTGCGCGGTGCGGTTGACGACGTAACCGATGTCCGACGCGATTCTCAGGACTTCGTCGCGGGTTTCGCGCGACACGCCGGGACGGCCGTTGAGAGCGCGCGACGCGGTCATCTGGGACACCCCGGCAAGCTTGGCAACGTGCTCAAGCGTTGGGGTCTGTCTTGCCATGCGGGTCGAAGGTGTGCGAGAGGTCATTGGATGGGTCGACTCGCTAATCGCGTTAGCGATACCGTTTATGTAGTCGTTATTCTAGCAGAACCCTTTATATTTCAGCTTTCCCGCAATCGGTCCATCTTATCCGGCCGTTGCGTCGCAGCCCGCCGGGACCAGGTAAAATCCCGCATAGCCTTACTTCACGCATCGACCTAACATTCACTAACGTTAAGGCTAACGTTAATGTTTCGGTGATTTCTTATAAATCCAGAAGAGGGGACACACCCATGGCGTACCCGGCTTTGTTTAAAGCGCGGTCCATCATCGGCGCGACGGCGCTGCTGTTTTCGTTGTCTGCAGTTGTTTCGAACGCCGTAGCGGCGGACTCCAAGACGATCACGGTATGGGACCAGCAGACCAATGCGTCGTCGAGCAAGATCATTCGCGACGCCTCGGATCGATTCGAAAAGGCGGTTCCGGGCTACAAGGTCGAGAATTCGCACGTCCTGAACGAGGCGTACAAGACTAAGCTGAAGGTCGCTTTCGGCGCGAACCAGCCGCCGTGCGTGTTCGAGAACTGGGGCGGCGGCGGGCTGCACGAGTACGTGAAATCCGGCCAGATCGCCGACCTCACGCCGTACCTGGAGAAGGATCCGGCGTACCGCAGCCGCTTCATGCAAGCGTCGTGGAATGTCACGACGTTCGACGGCAAGACCTACGGTGTTGCCGCCGAAAACGCGGCGGCCGCGGTGATCTTCTACAACAAGGAAGTCTTCAAGAAGTACGGCATCACGCCGCCGAAGACGTGGGATGAACTGATGCACGTCGTTGAAGTGCTGAAGTCGCACAACGTTGCAGCGTTCTCGCTCGCGAACAAGAACAAGTGGACCGGTTCGATGTACTACATGTACCTCGTCGACCGTATCGGCGGTCCGCAAGTCGTGAAGGACGCGATCGAAGGCAAGGGCAAGGGCTTCGAAGATCCGGCGTTCGTCGAAGCCGGCAAGCGCATTCAGGAACTCGTGAAGGCTGGCGCGTTCGCACCGGGCATCAACGGTCTCGATTACGACTCGGGCGCCTCGCGCCGCCTGTTGTACACGGGCAAGGCTGCCATGGAGCTGATGGGCGCCTGGGAAGCTTCGACGATCGCGAACGAAAATCCGACGTTCTCGAAGGATCTCGACTTCTTCGCGTTCCCGAGCGTGCCGGGTGGCAAGGGTGATCCGCGCGACCTGATCGGCACGGTCGGCGACGGCTTCCTCAGCATCTCGACCGAGTGCAAGACGCCGGACGCAGCATTCAAGCTGATCCAGGCACTGACCGACGAGCAGGCGATGCAGGCTCGCGCGTCGGATGACCACAAGCTCCCGCCGGTCAATAACGTCAAGATCGAGGATCCGTTCACGCAGCGTCTGCAGCAAATGCTTGCCGCCGCTCCGAGCGTGCAGCTCTGGTACGACCAGGCACTGCCGCCGGCCCTCGGTGAATTGCACAAGGACACGACGCAAGCACTGTTCGGTCTGTCGCTGACGCCTGAGGCTGCTGCGCAGCAAATGGAAGCCGCTTCGAAGAAGGGCGGCTGATCTCCAGTCTTAAAGAAAAGTCCGACCGGCACCGCGAGGTGCCGGTCGGCATACAAGCCCGTGAATATCGCACTTTCCGCTACACCCGAACGCCGGCTGAGATTTTCATCGCAAACGCTCGTCACGGTTGTGTTTCTTGCGCCGTCGCTGCTGCTGCTGGCCGTGTTCCTGCTTTATCCGCTCGTCTCCAGCCTGCGGCTGTCGCTGCTCGACTGGAACGGCCTCGGCAACACTGCCCGTTATATCGGGCTCGCGAACTGGGCGCGGCTCGCGCACGACATGGTGTTCTGGCAATCGCTGAAGAACAACGTGATTCTTGCTGTCGCGTCGATCGTCGTCCAGCTTCCGATCGCGCTCGCGCTCGCCGTGCTGCTGGAGAAGGCCGGTCGTGGCTCGCGCTTGCTCAAGGTGCTCTATTTCCTGCCGCTGCTGATGTCGAGCGTGGCGATCGGCGTGCTGTTCAAGCAAATCTACGATCCGAATTTCGGTCCGATCAACGTCGCGCTGCAGGCATTCGGGCTTGATGGCCTCGCGAAGGACTGGCTGGGCGATCCGCATTTTTCGCTGGCTGCGACCATCGCCGTGATCATCTGGCAGAACGCGCCTTTCTACATGATTCTGTTTCTCGCCGGCCTCTCGTCGATGCCGGCCGAGGTCAACGAGGCTGCGCTCCTCGACGGCGCATCCGAGTGGACCATTTTCTGGCGCATCAAGCTGCCGCACCTGCAAGGCACGGTGCGCACCGCTGTGCTGCTGTCGGTGCTCGGGTCGCTGCGTTACTTCGATCTCGTCTTCGTCATGACCGGTGGCGGCCCCGAAGGCTCGTCCGAGGTGATGGCCACCTACATGTATCGCACGGTGTTCAGTTCGTTCCAACTCGGCTACGGCAGCACCATCGGCTCAGCGATGTTCCTAATCGTCATCACGGTGGCGGCGGTGTCGATGTACTTCACCCGCCGTTATGCAACCGAGGTCTGAACCATGAACAAGAAACTACGCTTCCCCCGCGTGGGGGTTCCGCTGCTGGCACTGATCTGGCTGGCCGTCACGACGATTCCGTTTCTCTTCATGGTCGCATCGAGCTTCAAGAGCCAGGAAGAGACCTTCGCGACGTCAGTGTGGGCGCCGCCGAGCCACCTGTATTGGGGTAACTACGCGGCTGTGCTGCAGGGGCCGTTTTTCACTTATTTCCGTAACAGCGTGTTCACGGTGGGCGTGTCGGTGCTGCTGATCGTCATCATCAGTGCGATGGCGGCCTACGTGTTTGCGCGCTTGCGCTTCTCGCTGAACAAGACGCTGTTCGGTCTGGTGGTCGCCGGCATGATCGTGCCGCTGCATGCGACGCTCGTGCCGATCTATCTGCTCACGCGCAACCTCGGCCTTTACGACACCGCGTTCGCGCTGCTCGGCCCTTATGTGGCCCTCAGTCTGCCGGTGTCGATCTTTATCCTGACCGAGTTCATGCGCCAGATTCCGCGCGAGCTCGAAGAAGCGGCGCAGCTCGACGGATGCAGTCCGTTCCGCATCTTCTGGCGTATTTTCTTCCCGCTTTCGGCACCGGGGCTCGCCACCGTGACGATCTTCAACGGCATTGGTCTGTGGAACGAGTTCATCTTCGCGTACATGCTCACGTCGACGGCCGAGCACCGTACGCTGCCGCTCGCGATTTGGGACTTCATGGGGCAATACGCGTCGAACATACCCTCGATGCTGTCTGTCCTCGTTCTCACGTCGTTGCCGCTGATCGTTGCCTACGCGTTCGGTCAGGAGCGCGTGATCAAGGGGATGATGGCCGGCTCGCTCAAGGGCTGATCCGCATCGCACCTCACCTCGAATCGTGTGGGCCAAAGTGGCCCGCACACCGAACTTCGCATAAACGATATGGCAAGCATCTCTCTCACTAACGTACAGAAGTCCTATACGAGCGGTAACTCGGTGATCCGCGACGCCAACCTCGAAGTCGGCAGGGACGAATTCTGCGTGTTCCTCGGGCCGTCGGGCTGCGGCAAGTCCACGCTGTTGCGCATGATCGCCGGTCTCGAATCGATCACCGACGGCGAACTGCGCATCGACGGTCAACTGATGAACAACGTCGAGCCCGCGAAACGCAAGGTCGCGATGGTGTTCCAGAACTACGCGCTCTATCCGCATATGAGCGTGTACGAGAACATGGCATTCGGCCTGCGTCAGGCGAAGGTCGATAAGGCCACCATCGACAAGAAGGTACGCAGCGCCGCTGCCGCGCTGCAACTCGACAGCTACCTCGAACGCCGCCCCGCTGCGCTGTCCGGCGGCCAGCGCCAGCGCGTGGCGATCGGGCGCGCCATCGTGCGCGAGCCGGGCGTGTTCCTGTTCGACGAGCCGCTGTCGAATCTCGACGCCGCGCTGCGCGTGCAGACGCGCACCGAAATCGCCCGTTTGCATCGCGAGTTCAACCGCGCGAGCGCGGTGTACGTCACGCACGACCAGATCGAAGCGATGGCGCTCGCCGACAAGATCGTGCTGCTGCACGCCGGCGCGGAGATGGAAAAGCACGGCAGCATTGCGCAGATCGGCGCGCCGCTCGATCTGTACCACCGGCCGAAGAGCCGCTTCGTCGCTGGCTTCATCGGTTCGCCGAAGATGAACTTCATGCCGGCCACGGTGCTCGCGGTCGACGACAAGGGCATTCAGGTCGAGCTGACCACGGGCGAGCGCGTGCGCGCGGAGGTCGACGGCCGCAGGCAGCGCGTCGGTTCGCAGGTCACGCTCGGCATCCGGCCGGAGCATCTTGCCCTGCCGTCGGCGCAGGCCGGCGTGCAGACGATCCGCTGCGCCGTGCGCCTGGTCGAACGGATGGGCGAGCACAGCTACGTGCATGTGGACGGTGGCGTGCGCGACGGCAACGCGATGATCGCCAAGCTGCCCGGCGACGGTGGCGTGACGCACGACGAACGCGTCGAACTGGCGTTCGCACCGCACGCGTGCCACGTTTTCGACGACAAGGATTTCGCGCTGCCGCGTCTGCACTGATCCGCTTGCGATCGCGCTGCTTGCACGACGCGAGCAAGCGCGGTCCCATTGCATCGCGTCGCTAGACGCAACGAACGACCCGTAGTCGATCAAACACGGCGAATTCGAGTCGCGGCTGCGTTCGATCGATTAGCAGGACTGCGAAGTCTGGAAAGGTATCTGAAATAGAAGGGATGGCATCCGGGCTGAAGCAACGCCATGCCGCATGCTTGTCAGAAACAACGGATTTGTCGGCGCTTCATGCGCTTCGTACACCATGATAAAAAAAGGAGTTTTCGATGTTGCTTCGCCAAAGTGAGGTCCCGCTCTACCGCAATCCAGCCGCAGCCGTGGAAGAGCGCGTGGCCGATCTGCTCGCGCGCATGACACTCGACGAAAAGATTGCGCAGCTTCACGCCGCGTGGCTGAAGCTGTCGACCGATGGCAATCACAAGGCGCGTAGCATCGATTTCGCGCAGAGCGCCAACCAGATCACGGTCGACGAGATCCTGCAGCATGGCCTCGGCCAGATCACGCGTCCGCTCGGTACGCATACGGTCGATCCGAAAGAAGGCGTACGCGCGCTCAACGAGCTGCAGCGCAAGATGGTCGAAGACACGCGCCTCGGCATTCCGGTGATGTCGCACGAGGAATGCCTCGTCGGGCTCATGATCAAGGACGCGACGCTGTTCCCGTCGCCGTTGAACTATGCGGCGACGTGGAATCCGCAACTGGTCGGCGAAGTGGGCACGATCATCGGCGAGCAGGCACGCTCGATCGGCTGTCATCAGGGGCTCGCGCCGGTGCTCGACGTGTCGCGCGACCCGCGGTGGGGCCGCACCGAGGAGACGCTCGGCGAAGACCCGTATCTGGTTGGCGTGCTCGCGTGTCATTACGTGAAGGGCCTGCAGGGCGAACAGCGCGATCTGCTCGCGACGCTCAAGCATTTCGTCGGTCATTCGGCGAGCGAAGGCGGCCGCAATCATGCGCCGGTGCATGTCGGTCCGCGTGAGCTCAACGACGTGTTCATGCTGCCTTTCGAAATGGCCGTGAAGCTCGCGAACGCGGGCTCGGTGATGCCCGCCTATCACGACGTCGACGGCGTACCCTGTCATGGCGATCGCGCGCTGCTGCACGACACGCTGCGAGAGAAATGGGGCTTCGACGGTCTCGTCGTCGCCGATTACGCGGGCGTCGACCTGCTGTTCAGCCATCATGCGGTGGCGCGCGACAGCGCGTCGGCCGCGGCCCTCGCGTTCAACTCCGGCCTCGACGTCGAGCTGCCGGGTCACGAGTGCGCGGTGCATCTGAAGGAAGCGCTCGAGCGCAACGAGATCAGCGAAGCGACGATCGACACCGCCGTCTCGCGCGTGCTGCGCGTGAAATTCCAGCTCGGCCTGTTCGAGAATCCGTACGTCGATCCCGAACGCGTCGACGTGAAAAGCGCGACCGCGGGCGATACCGCATATCAGGTTGCGCTCGAATCGGCGGTGCTGCTGCGCAATCAAGGCGACGTGCTGCCGCTCGACGCGCACGGCCCGGACAAGATCGCGGTGATCGGCCCGACCGCCGACGATCCGCTCGCGCTGCTCGCCGGCTACAGCTTCCCGGTGCACCTGATCAACAGCGGCGAGCAGTCCACTGCTTCGATCGCGACGCCGCTGCGTTCGCTGCGTGCGTTGCTCGGCGACGAGCGCGTCATTCACGCGCAGGGTTGCGACATCATCAAGGAGCGCCGCGCGGGCGCGCCGGTGTTTCCGGGCGACGTGTCGCTCGATCTGACCGGCGACGCGCATTGCGACGAGCTGATCAGCAAGGACACCGACGGCATCGCGGCCGCGGTCGAGGCCGCGCGGCAAGCGGGCGTCGCGCTGGTGTTCGTCGGCGATCTGGCGGGGCTGTTCCAGTCCGGCACGGTCGGCGAAGGGTCCGATACCGACAGCCTCGACCTGCCGGGTGTGCAGCAGGCGTTGCTGCAGGCAGTGGTCGATAGCGGCACGCCGACGGTCGTCGTGATGACGGGCGGCCGTCCGTACAATCTCGGCGGCCTCGAAGAGCGCATCGCCGCGCAGATCATGGCGTTCGCGCCGGGCGAGCGCGGCGCCGAGGCGCTGGCCGATCTGCTGGTGGGCCGCGCCAATTTCAGCGGCCGTCTGCCGCTGTCGGTGCCGAAGAGCGCGGGCGCCGTGCCGTACGTGTATAACCATCGTCTGAAGAGCGCGGGAACGCCGATTGCATACCATTTCGGCTGCCGCTATCCGTTCGGTTTCGGTCTCGGCTATACGCAGTTCCGTTACGTCGATCTCGCGCTCGCGCACAGCGAAGTGCCGATCGAAAGCGGTACGATCGAGTTGAGCTTCACGGTCGACAACATCGGCGCGCGCGACGGCACCGAGATCGTGCAGATCTACGTGCGCGACCGGCACGCGTCGGTCGCGCGGCCGGTCCGCGAGCTGAAGGCGTTTGCGCGCGTGCCGCTCGCGGCCGGTGCGTCGGCGCGTGTGCGCGTGAAACTGCCGGTGGACATGCTGAACTTCACTGACGCGTGCGGCGAGCGTATCGTCGAGCCCGGTGACTTCGATCTGCTGGTCGGCAGCTCGAGCCGCGACATTCATCTGAGCGGCACGGTCGCCGTCGCGGGCTCCGCGACGAGAACGCTCGAATGCAACTGGCGCATGCTGAGCGAGGTCGAGATCGTGGCCTGAGCGGCGGGTCAGGGCGGCGAGCGCCGTCCTGTATGTGGTCCTACTCGTAACAAGTGGAAAATCTGATGTCGTACGCAACCTATCCAAGTCTGTCGGACAAAACCATCGTCGTGACCGGCGGCGGCGCCGGGATCGGCGCCGCGATCGTCGAGGCCTTCGCGCAGCAAGGCGCGCGCGTGTTCTTCCTCGACGTCGCCGAGCACGATTCGCTCGCGCTGCAGGAAACGCTTCGCCACGCGAAGCATCCGCCGCTGTTTCGCCGCTGCGACCTGAAAAATGTCGACGCGATCGAAAACACGTTCGCCGACATCATCGATGCGGTGGGCCCGATCGACGTGCTCGTCAACAACGCCGGCAACGACGACCGGCACGAAATCGGCGAACTCACCGCGAGCTACTGGGACGACCGTATCGCGGTGAATCTGCGCCACCAGTTCTTCTGCGCGCAGGCCGCCGCAAACGGTATGCGTCGCGCGGGGCGCGGCGTGATCCTGAATCTGGGCTCGGTGTCGTGGCATGTCGCGCTGCCGAACCTCGCGATCTATATGACCGCCAAGGCCGGCATCGAAGGGCTCACGCGTGGTCTCGCGCGTGATCTGGGCAGCGCGGGCATCCGCGTGAATTGCATCATCCCCGGGGCGGTGAAGACGCCGCGGCAGATGCAGCTGTGGCAATCGGCTGAGAGCGAAGCGAAGGTCGTCGCGAGTCAATGTCTGCAACTGCGCATCGAGCCCGAGCACGTCGCGCGTATGGCGCTGTTCCTCGCGTCCGACGACGCATCACGCTGCTCCGGCCGCGATTACTTCGTCGACGCAGGGTGGTACGGAGAATGAGCATGCCGGTCGCAGTGTGCGTATGGGCGGTCGGCGCCGAGCTGGCCGAAGGGCCGCTATGGCAGGCCGCCGAAAACGCGGTGTATTTCGTCGATATCAAGGGGCGCCGGATTCATCGGCTGTCCGTCGCGACCGACGAGCAGCGGACGTGGCAGGCGCCCGATCAGCCCGGTTTTCTGGCGCCGCTCGCGGACGGCACGTTCGTATGCGGGCTGCCATCCGGCTTGCATCGCTTCGATCCGGCGAGCGGCGAGTTCAGCAAGCTCGCCGAGGTCGAACCGCATCTGCCGGGCAACCGCCTCAACGACGGTTTCGTCGATGCACGGGGACGCCTGTGGTTCGGCTCGATGGACGATGCGGAAGAGGCGCCGAGCGGCACGCTGTATCGCGTGAACGAGCAAGGCGCGGCAATCGCGCAGGACGACGACTACGTGATCACGAACGGCCCGGCGATGAGCCCGGACGGCCGCACGCTGTATCACAACGACACGATGCGGCGCGTGGTTTATGCCTTCGACGTCGCCGCGGACGGCACGCTGTCGGGCAAGCGCATCTTCGCCGCGATCTCCGGCGACGGCCATCCCGACGGCATGGCCGTCGATGCCGACGGCTTCGTGTGGATCGCGCTGTTCGGCGGCTGGCGGATCGAGCGTTACTCGCCGGCGGGCGAGCTGGTCGATCAGGTGCCGTTGCCGTGCGCGAACGTGACGAAGCTCGCGTTCGGCGGCGACGATCTGCAAACCGTCTATGTGTCCACCGCATGGAAGGGACTGACGGCGGTCGAGCGCCGGCATCAACCGCAGGCGGGCGGGCTGTTCTCGTTCCGCGCGCCGGCGGCGGGGCAGGCTCAGGCGCGCTGCACGGTGGGCTTCGAGCGCTAGACGACAAAAACACAGCGACAGGACAGGCCGCAAAACGCAACCCTGACGTTGCCTGGTCGCTCCGCAAGGAGCGGCCCGCTATCATGTGCGTTCCATGACTTTCGCGCATTCGCCCCGATACCTATCATGACGTCCAGGCCGCCAGTCCCGCCCCGCATGTCCGATGTTGCCGAACGCGCGGGCGTCTCGAAGATGACCGTGTCGCGCGTGCTCGCCGGCCGCAACGTGTCGCAGGCGACTCGCGAACGCGTGCAGAAGGTCATCGACGAACTCGGCTACGTCGCCGATGCGGCGGCAGGCGCGCTGTCGTCGGGACGCTCGGCGTTCGTCGCGGTGCTGGTGCCGTCGCTGTCCAGCTCGAACTTCTCCGACACCGTGCGCGGACTGAATGCCGCGCTGGGCCCGCACGGTCTGCAACTGCTGCTCGGCGACACGGACTACCGTCTCGAACAGGAAGAACTGCTGGTGCGCTCGATGCTGCGTCACCAGCCGCGCTGCGTCGCGTTGACGGGCGGCCGGCACACCGAGGCGACGCGCATGCTGTTGCAGCGCGCCGGCATTCCGGTCGTCGAAATGTGGGATCTGCCCAGCGATCCAATCGATACGGTCGTCGGCTTTTCGAACTCGGCGGCAGCGCGCGCGATGGTCCGGCATCTGCACGAGCGCGGTTATCGGCGGATCGGCTTCATCGCGGGTGCCAGCGAGCGCGACCGGCGCGGGCACGACCGGATGCGCGGCTACGTCGCCGAAATCAAGGCGCTCGGTCTCGGCGAGCCGCGCGTGATCCGGCTCGGCGATTCGCCGATCACGATGAGCCACGGCGCACCGGCGATCGGCGCATTGCTCGACACATGGCCCGATACCGAGGCCGTGATGTGCGTGAGCGACATGTCGGCGTTCGGCGCGATCATGGAGTGTCACCGGCGCGGGCTGTCGGTGCCGGGCGACATCGCGGTCGCCGGGTTCGGCAACTTCGAGGTGTCGTGGTGCTGTCAGCCGAGCATCACGACGGTGTCGGTCGACGCGTACGGCATCGGCCTGCGCGCTGGCGAAACGCTGCTCGCGGCGCTCGCCGGTCGCGAAGCGGGTGAGGTGCAGCGCAGGAAAGCGGTGAAGATCGATTTCACGGTGATTGCACGCGATAGCGCGTAGATGGCGCACTAGCACTCCCCTTAATTAATGGTCCGGGAACCATTAAACATTAACTTGGGAAGGAGTTAAGTGCCGATTCTTCCATTTGCGAGGCGAGTTCTGGAGTTGGTTTCAATGAGTCGTCGCCAGATAAGTCCGTAGTCTTGCTGAAAGGTACATTACGCACGCCGGCTGGCGAAATACTGAGGATCGTAGTGGCCCACCCACCCTCAGCTGATTCGGAGCAGAGGCCCGACTCAAGTCGCTTTTCGGCCATTGCTGTCATTGAGGCAGCTTGGGTGCTACGTCGGCAATGTGGCGGGCTGCTGACGGTGGCGGCATCGAGCAACCCGACGGCTGCTTTCCACATCACCGCTTTCTGGGTCTCGGTGTAATAAATCCGGCGTCGCTGCTTCATCTGCAACACTCCCACTGCTTGCGCAGCTTCCATTGTGTTGCATCCACCGGTTGAATCCGCAATAGTCAAGCGGCCGCTCGTTCAGAAAAGACTTCGAACGCACTGCGGGGGCGAAACGCCCCCCGGGCACTCATACGCACGCGGCGTGTCGCGGATTGATTCAGCCCGGCCGAGGCCGCCGTTCGGGTGCCCTCTGTAGGGAATCCGCGCGGCCGGCTTTGAATGAGTTGCGGCCGATGGACTGTCACCACGGCCGACGCGTTGAATCGGCGGCGGCCGTGGTGACAAAGAAGCCCCCCGGGCAGGCTGAAGGCCGTCAAGCGACGGTATGCTGCTCGACCACACTGTCCTTCGTACGCCAATCAGCGAGCCAATGCGACAGACGGTCAAACCACAGGTGCACGACCGGCGTCGTGAACAACGTCAGCATTTGCGAAACAATCAGTCCGCCGACAATCGCTATGCCGAGCGGCACGCGCAATTCGGCACCCGCGCCGTGCCCGAGCGCGAGCGGCAGCGCGCCGAATAGCGCGGCGAGTGTCGTCATCATGATTGGACGGAAGCGCAGCACACAGGCCTGGCGGATCGCTTCGCGCGGCGACAGGCCTTGCTCGCGCTCGGCCACCAGCGCGAAGTCGATCATCATGATCGCGTTCTTCTTGACGATACCAATCAGCAGGATGATGCCAATCATGCCCATGATCGACAGAGCCTGACCGCACAGCATCAATGCGAGCAACGCACCCACACCCGCCGAGGGCAGCGTCGAAATGATGGTGAGCGGATGAATCGCGCTTTCGTACAGGATGCCGAGAATCAGATAGACCACCACGAGCGCCGCGGCGATCAGATACGGCTCACTCGCGAGCGACGCCTGGAACGCTTGCGCCGTGCCCTGAAACGAGCCCGTCAGACTATCGGGGGTGCCTGCTGAGACTTCGGCCTGTTGAATCGCCGCCACCGCGTTGCCAAGCGACTGACCCGCCGCCAGATTGAACGAGATCGTCACGGCCGGGAACAGGCCCTGGTGATTCACCGAGATCGGTGACACATTGTTTTCGATCTGGGCGAGCGTGTTGAGCGGCACCAATTCGTTCGTGAGCGGCGAACGCACGTAGAGATGCGCGAGTGCATCCGTCGTCAATTGAAAGCGTGGATCGACTTCTTCGACTACGTGGTACTGATTCAACTGCGTGAAAAGCGTCGCAATCTGCCGCTGGCCGAATGCATCGTAGAGCGTGTCGTCGATGGCTTGGGCCGTGATGCCGAAACGCGAAGCCGTGCTGCGGTCGATCACGAGTGTTGCGCTGGTAGCGGCGGCTTGCTGGTCGGACGTGACGTCGACGAGTTGCGGCAGCTTCGACAGGCGATCGGTCAGCACGCCCGCCCAGTGATTCAGTTCGCTGATGTCGGGGTCCTGCAACGTGTACTGATACTGCGCAGCGCTGATGCGGCCACCCACCTGGATATCCTGGCGAACCTGCATCGACAATGAAATGCCCATCACCTTCGCCAGTTGCGGCTTCAAACGATTGATAACCTGCGCAGCACTGTCCTTGCGCTGCCCAAAGGGCTTCAGGTTGATCATGACGCGCCCCTGGCTCACTGTCGGATTGGCGCCCATCCAGAAGTAGACGTTGTCGACGGCAGGATCGGCTTCGATCAGATGGCCAAGCCGCTGCATCTTCTGCGACATCGAGCGCGGTGAGATATCCGGCGCGGCTTGTGCGACGCCCATGATCAGCCCGGAGTCCTCCTGCGGAAAAAATCCCTTCGGGATTACGACGAACAACGCGCCGGTCGCGACAACCGTCGCCACCGTGACGGCCAGCATCAGCTTCTGGCGGTCCAGTACCCAATCGAGGCCGCGCTCGTAGCGATGCTCCACGGCGGTGAAGACCGCTTCAAGCCCTCCTTCGAGCCTGCGCATCCAGCCGCCGCCATCCGGCTCGGGCAAACGGATCAGCCAGCCACACAGCATCGGCGTGACGGTCAACGATACCAGCGCCGACATCACGATGGCCGCGCTCACCGTCACCGCGAATTCGCGGAACAGCCGGCCGACGATGCCGCCCATCAACAGGATAGGAATGAACACCGCGATCAGCGAGATCGTCATCGAGATGATGGTGAAGCGCACTTCCATCGCGCCGAGCAGCGCGGCCTTCATTCTGGGCACACCTTCTTCGATATGCCGCATCACGTTCTCGATCACCACGATCGCATCGTCCACCACGAAGCCCACCGCAATGGTCAGCCCCATCAGCGACAGATTGTCGAGGCTATAGCCCAGCAGATACATCATGCCGAAGGTGGCGACCAGCGAAAGCGGAATCGTCAGGCTGGGAATGATGGTCGCCCATACGTTGCGCAGGAAGGAGAAGATCACCATGACGACGAGCGCGACCGTCAGCATCAGCGTGAACTGCACGTCGTGCACCGACGCATTGATGGTCTGCGTGCGATCGCCCACCACATGCAGATGCGCCGCCGCGGGCAGCGTCGCTTCGAGTGCGGGCAACTTCGCCTTGATGTTGGCGATCGTCTGCACGACGTTGTAGCCCGGCTGCTTGTGAACATCGAGAATGATCGCGCGTTCGTGCCGGAGCCACGCGGCTTGCTGATTGTCTTCGGCGGCGTTTATCACCGTGCCGAGATCGGAGAGGCGAATCGGCGCGCCGTTCTTGTACGCGACCACCAGATCGCGATACTGCGACGCGGTGGTAATCTGGTCGGTCGCGTTGAAGATCACCGAGCGGTCCGGGCCATTCAGGCTGCCCTTCGGTGCATTGACCGTCTGCAAACCGACGATCGAGCGCACATCTTCGAGCGTCAGGCCGCGTGCGGTGAGCTTGTCCGGATCGAGCTGGATGCGCACCGCGGGACGCTGCTCGCCGTGGAAATCAACCAGACCGACGCCGGGCATCTGCGATATCTGTTGCGCGAGATAGTCTTCGGCGTAGCTATCGAGTTGCGTGAGCGTGAGCGAGGGCGAAGTCAGCGCCAGTGACAGCAACGTGAAGTCGGCGGGGTTGACCTTCTCATAGGTCGGCGGGTTCGGCAGATTCTTCGGCAATGTGCCACCGGCCGCGTTGATCGCGGTCTGCACGTCCTGCGCCGCGCCGTTGATATCGCGCGACAGGTCGAACTGCACGGCGATGCTGGTGGTGCCGAGCGAGCTGGACGACGTCATCTGCGTCACGCCCGCAATCAACGAGAGTTGCCGCTCCAGTGGCGTCGCCACCGAAGTCGCCATGGTCTCCGCGCTCGCGCCGGGCAACTTCGCCACGATCTGGATGGTCGGAAAATCGACCTGCGGCAACGGTGCGACCGGCAGCAGAAAATACGCCACCGCGCCGGCCAGCAGCACCGCGATCGCCAGAAAACTTGTCGCGATGCGCCGTTTGATGAACAATTCCATGAGGCTCATGACGGATTGTCCTTATTAGCCTGGCTGTCTGCCGGGTTGGCATTGGCCGGCGCCTCGGCAACCGCCGCTACAGTGGTCGCCGCCACATGTACGCCCGGGTTCAACCGACTTTGTCCATCGAACACCACCAGGTCCGTGCGCGCGACGCCGCTGCGAATCTCCGTCATACCGTCGACGGTGACGCCGGTTTGCACCGGGCGCATCTGCGCCGTACCGTTCGCGGTGATCACGTACAGTTGCGTGCCGTTCTGCGTGTTCACCACCGCGCGGCTCGGCACCGCAAGCCGCTTTGCATCGGTACGCATCAGCACACGCGCATTCACCAGTTCGCCGGGCCACAGCTTGCGGTCCGTGTTGGTGAACGAAGCCTTGAGTTTGATCTGGCCGGTCGTGGTATCGACCGTGCTGTCGATGAAGACGAGCGTGCCGTCGGCGAGCGGCGTGCTGCCGGAACGCGTGGTCACGTTCACCGCCAGCGGCGCTTTCGCCTGATTCGCGAGCAGTTCGGGCAGCACGTCCTGCGGCACGGAGAACAGCACGGTGATCGGCTCCATCTGCGTGACGGTGACGATGCCGGTGGTGTCGGCCGGATGCACGATCGCGCCGATATCGGCTTCGCGTGCGCCGACGCGTCCGGTGAACGGCGCGCTCAACGTGGTGAAGCTCAATTGCAGCCGGTCGCTTTGCACCAGCGCGGCGTCCGCAGCGACCGTCGCGGAGAGCGCTTCGACTTGCGCCTTCGCGGTGTCCACCGCCTGAGTCGTCGCCGCGCCGATGCCGACCAGTTGCGAGTAGCGCGCGAGATCGAGCCGCGCGTTATCGAGCGATGCCTGGTCTTTGCGCTGCGCCGCTTCCGCTTGATGCAACTGGGCAGTGAGCGGTCCCTGATCGAGTTGCGCCAGCAACTGGCCGGCTTTGACGTCCTGTCCTTCAGTGAAGGCGGCGCGCTGCAATTGCCCGTCGACACGTACTTTGACGTCCACGGTATTGAGCGCGAGCACCGTGCCCACCGCGGCGACGCGAATCGGAAAGTCGCGGCTCACCGGATGACCGGCGTTGACCGGCACGGCGGTCGCCGCCTTGACCGCCGGGTGCCGCGGCCAGAACCACACCGCCAACATCGCGACAACGACGGCAAATGCCAGGATGAGCGGCGCGCGGCCGCGTCCGCGGGGCGCCTCGTGGTTCGGAAGGTGTGCAGATTTCATGAGCGGGATGACGTAGAGGTGGAGGCGGTGCTGCTATCGCTATCGTCGGTCACGCCGAAGCCGCCGCCGAACGCGCGAAACAGGCTCACGGACGCTTGCAGGCGCGCGAGCCGCGCCTGCACCAGCGTGTCTTCGGCCTGATACAGCGTGCGTTGCGTATCGAGCACGGTCAGAAAGTCGACGGTGCCGAGCTTGTACTGGGCTTGCGCGAGCGTAGCGGCTTTGCGGGCGGCGTCGGCGGCGTTCTGGTCAGCGACTTCCGCGAGCTGCTGCTGTTGCGCCGCCGTGAGCGAGTCCTCCACGTCCTGCAGCGCGGTTATGACGGCCTGCCGGTAATCCGCGACGCCCTTCGCTTCGGCCGCCTGGCTCGCGTGCAACTGGCCACGCAGCGCGCCGCCATCGAAGATTGGCGCCGCCAGCGAGGTGGCGATACTGGCGAACGGGCTCGACAGGAAATGCGACAGCGACTTGCTGCTCAGCCCGCCGTCCGCAGTCAGTACGATGTTCGGCAGAAAGGCCGCGCGCGCCGCGCCGACACTCTGATTCGCCGACTGCAACTGCGCTTCCTTCGAACGGATGTCGGGGCGCGTTTCCAGCAGGCTCGCGGGCAGATTCGGGCGCGGTTGGGGAATCGGGATGTCGGCAAGCGCGGCATCGCTGACCGTGAATTGTTCAGGCGCGGTGCCTGTCAGCACCGCAAGCGCATGGATGTTGGTATCGAGCTGCTGTTGCAGCGCCGGCACGGCCGCCTGGAAGGTGGCCAGCGCGTTGCGCTGCTGCTGTACCTGCAATTCGGTCGCGACGCCCGCCTGCTGTTGCGCGAGCAGCAGCTGCAGAATGTGCGCGGCATCGTCGGAAATGGAACGCGCAATCGCGAGCCGGCGGCGCAGACCCTGCACCTGAAAATACGTGTCGGTGACCGACGCGGTCAGCGTCAGCGCCACCGTATCGCGATCGAACCCGGAGGCGCGCGCGAGCAGGTCGGCGGCGCCGGCGTTGGCGGCGTTGAAGCCCCAGAAGTCCACCTCGTAACTGGCTTCGGCGAACAGGCTCTGGGTCTTCGTGGTCGAACCGCGCCCCTGATGACTGCGATCGAAGCTGGCGCCGAGCGATAGCGACGGATACTGCGGTGCACCGGCTCGCTCGGCGTTGCCGCGCGCCTGTTCGACGCTCGCAATCGCGGACGCTAGCGTGAAGTTGTTGCGCAGGCTGCGATCGACCAGCGCGTCGAGCGCGGGGTCGTGATACTCGCGCCACCAGCCGCTTCTGACTGGCACGGTAGCGGCGAGCGACCCTCCGGCCGTCCCGTCGAAGGATTGCGCCAGCGGCGCGCCCGGCCGTTGATAGGCAGGCACAAGCGAGCAGCCGGCCAGCACCGCGAGGCCGAGCGCACATAAGGCGGCGCGCAGGCACGATACGCGCGCAGGTGGACTGACGGCGCGCGAAAGCGGCGCCCAACGGGACAGTCCTGACATTGGAGAACGCTCCGGCAACTAGAAGTGTCGCCAGATTAGCCAGCGGGTCCTGTCGGCGCTTTCGCCCATTAATTAAAAAAATTTAATGCGGCGCAACATGCCGCGTCGGCGCGCCCGAGCCGGGGCTTACAAGGCGTTCCGCGCGTGTCAGGGCGCCGGGTTCAACACGTATCCCGCGCCGACCACGGTATGAATCAGCGCCAGCGGGAAGTCGCGGTCCACCTTTGCCCGCAGCCGATGCATGTGCATATCGATGATATTGCCGCGCGGCTCGAAATCGTAATTCCAGGCCGCCTCGAGCAGCATGCTGCGCGTCACCACCTGCCCCTCGCGGCGCACCAAACATTCGAGCAGCAGGAATTCGCGGTGCTGCAGGCGCAGATCACGACCGCCGCGGTTTGCGGTCCGCGCCCGCGTGTCGAGTACCAGATCCGCGCATTCGAGCCGCTCGCTCATCCTGCTGCGATCGGCGCGCCGCGCGAGCGCCTCGATTCTGGCCAGCGCTTCGACGAACGCATATGGCTTCACGAGATAGTCGTCGCAGCCTGCGCGAATCGCCTCCACGCGTTCGTTCAGGCCGCCGACCGCCGACAGCATCAGTACCGGCGTCGTATCCCCGCCGGCGCGCAACTGCTGGACGAGAGCGAGGCCGTCGAGCGCCGGCAAGCGCCGATCAGTCACAATCACGTCGTAGATGCCCTCACGCGCATAGGCGAGCCCGGTCGCGCCATCGGCCACCGTGTCGACAATCAGACCGCTCTCGCTCAGGCCACGCGCCAGGAACTGGCTGGCGCGCATATCGTCTTCGATCAGCAGGATTCGCATGCGCTGCGGCTTACGTTAAGGGGCTTACATTAAAAATTTTTCATGTTGGCGCGAAACGCCTGTACAGCTTCGCGCGGCATACTGCGGACATCGTAGGTACGAGCCTAGTGTAAATCGGCCGGCTAGCGCAGGTTCGACGCTCGTTCATTTCTGGAAAAAGGCATGACGAACGTATTGGTCGTCGAGGACGACGAGCAGACTCTCGCAGAGATCGTTGAAGCGCTCACCGATCACGGCTGCCGGGTCGAAACCGCGAGCACCGGCCGCGACGGTTTGATGCTCGCGGTCGCCAACAGTTACGACGCCATCGTACTCGATCGCATGTTGCCGGGCGGCCTCGAAGGGCTCGGCATGCTGTCGGCGTTGCGCAGCGCCGGCGTGCTCACGCCGGTGCTGATCCTGAGCGCGCTGTCGGCGGTCGACGAACGTGTGCGCGGTTTGCGCGCCGGCGGCGACGACTATCTGACCAAGCCGTTCGAGTTCATCGAACTGACCGCTCGGCTCGATGCATTGATGCGCCGGCGCGAGGCGGCGCCCGCTGTGCAGGAGTACCAGGTCGGCCCGTTACGTCTGGACCCGCTCAAACGCGAAGTGACCTGCGCCGGCCGCCCGGTACCGCTGCTGCCGCGCGAGTACCGGCTGCTCGAATACCTGATGCAGCACCAGGGCCAGGTGGTGAGCCGGACCATGCTGTTCGAAGCGGTATGGGACTACCGGCTCGACGAGCGGACCAACGTGATCGACGTGCACATCAGCCGTCTCAGGAAGAAGCTCGACCCGGACGGGACGGCTCCGATGATCGATACCGTGCGCGGTTCGGGGTACATGCTACATGCGCCTGACTGAACTGCACCGCACCACCGGCTTTCGCCTCGCCACGCTGTTTCTGGTGCTGTTCGGCGTGATCGCGCTGCTGCTGTTCGGTTACCTGTACCGCGAGATCACCGGCTTCGAACAGGAGCGCATCGACGACTGGCTGCTTCGCGAGCACGCACAATTGAAACGCGAAGCGCCGGACGAACTGGTCGCGCGATTCGAACATCAGAACCAGTTCGATCCGCGCCGCCAGCGCCCGTTCGGCCTGTTCGAAGCCAGCGGCAAACATCTTGCCGGCGGCTATGCGGGCGATCTGCCGGCCATCCCCGTCTTTGGCAAGCCGTTTTCGATGCGACTCGCAAATCTGCCCGGTCACCCGCCTGGCCGATGCATCGCCGCGCACGTGCCCGATAACCGCATCGCTTTGCAATGCCAGAACACCCTCGAGCTCGACCACTTCGACGACGAACTGCTGCATGCGCTGCTCTCCACTGCGATGATCACGCTCGTGATCGGCCTGATCGGGGCGACCCTGATTGGCGTTTCGGCGATGCGGCGGCTCGATGCGGTGACCGCGTCGATCGAGGAAATCGTCGCCGGCAATCTCGGCAGGCGTTTGCCGGTGCATTCGAAACGCGACGACGTGGATCGCCTGGTCGGCGTCGTGAACGGAATGCTCGACGAAATCGAGCGCCTCATGAACGAGGTCAAAGGCGTGTGCGATGCGATTGCGCACGATCTGCGCACGCCGCTCACGCGCGTGCTCGGCGGACTCGAACGTGCCCAACGGCGCGCCAGAACCGAGGCAGAGTATCGCGCGGCCATTGATGAAACCATCGTGGAAACCAGCGGCCTGCTACGCACTTTCAACGCCCTGCTGCGCATTTCGGAAATCGAAAGCGGCGTGCGCCGCGCCGGCTTCACCAGCGTCGATCTGGCCGCCGTCGCCGACGACGTGTTCGAATTCTACGAGCCGACCGCCGAAGACAAGCAGATTGCCTTCGAACTGCAGCGCACCGTGTCCGGCCCGCTGGAGATCCAGGGCGATCCGAATCTGCTGTTCGAGGCGCTGGCGAATCTGGTGGAAAACGCCATCAAGTTCGCACCGCGTGACGGAGCCGTGCGTATCACGCTGTGGCATGACACAAGAGGCGCCGGCGTGACGGTACGCGACAATGGACCGGGCATCGCACGGGCCGAGCGCGATGCCGTCCTGCGCCGCTTCTATCGTGGCGAGGCCAGCCGTCATACCCCCGGCAGCGGCCTGGGGCTCAGTCTTGCCGCCGCCGTGGCCGGTATGCACGGCATGACGCTGGCGTTCCACGACGCGCACGTTGGTTGCGAGATCAGTCTGTTCAAACCGGCGCAACGTACCCAACGTCATATTGCGGATAGCCGATGATCGATAACCTGCCGGTGCATTGACCTCGCTCCGTAAGGTTCTCGGCGGGCCTAAGCTTCTGCTCCGCGTACTGTTTTTTGTTACATAGAGCCTTGCGCGAAAAAAACGCTCAGATTGGCGCCCCATGCACACGCTCACTCTAACCGTCACACGCCAGCGCGCGCAATCTGGAATTCGGCGGGAGGTGCGCTGCGCGAAAGGATTGCTACCCTTTGTCAGATGCGAGGATGATGGGTGTCATCGCCGCGCAGCCGCTTCATAGCCTGCGTCCGACGTGAAATCAGCATTGGTGAATGTCTCGTGCCAGTCGAAAGTGGACGACCAGCGAGCTTCATCAAGTGGCTGAAACTGGCCGAGAGGAGCGGTGCCTCCGACGCGAATGCGGCCGCAGAGACAAACAGTCTGTCGTACGGCCGCGGCGTGTTTTTAGATCTCAGTTTGCGCTGAGATCTCGAGCGCATCGTCGACCTCTATGCCGAGGTATCGAACGGTGCTTTCGAGCCTATGTCCCAGCAGAAGTTGGACCGCTCTGAGGTTCTTCGTCCGCTTGTAAATCAAAGTAGCCTTCGTCCGACGCATCGAGTGTGCGCCGTAAGCGGTCGGATCAAGGCCGATCGCGGCGACCCATTGATGCACCTTCCGGGCGTATTGTCGCGTTGAGATATGCGGCGACCGAGAAAGGCGGCTTGGGAAAAGATACTCGTCGGACCTCAGCTTAGCCTTCTCGATCCATGCAGCGACCGCAGCGCGAGCGGGCTCTGTGACCTCGAACTGCACGGGTCGTTTGGTCTTACGCTGCATTATCATCGCGCGCGGGAGTATCTGATTGGCGTGGGTTACGTCGCGGACATGCAGGTTGACGAGGTCGCACCCGCGCAGCTTGCTGTCGATCGCAAGATTGAATAGCGCTAGATCACGAACCGCGTGCGCGTTCTGGAGGTGAATCCGGATTGCCCCGACGTCTTTCGGCTTCAGCGGCGGCTTCTGACCAACCAACCTGCCTTTGTTCCAGAGCTGCCGGCTTTGATTGCTTCCCATGAGAGACTCCCATTGAGTTGATGGGAGTTACATTGTCTTCCTCCATTCTTTTTCGCCGTCACCGGTCGGAGCAGTCTCTTTGCCCAAGTCGGCCTTTGCCGTCATTCAGGTACCGGCTCTGGTCAGGCGGCAATACGCCGCTTTCCGGACGTTTGCACCTCGACGGTCGCGTGAACGGTCCACATCGGCCCCTCGCTAGTGCAGCGCTCAGACCAGGTCGATGGCGTAGAACGACACCGTCGCAACGGCAGGATGGAAGGTGCTCGCTCAGAAACTCGGCGAGCACTGATTCGTCGATGCGACAAACGTCCACACGACGGCGATGAATCCATTGCGCAAAATGATCGATGCTGCGTACGTAGGTGGCAAAACTGTTATTGGCGTAACCGCGGTCCGCCAGGTACTGCACGAACGCATCGACATGAGGCGCCAAGGGCCGCTCGTTGAGCCAGTTGGTGAAGCAGCGTTGAGGAAGTCGGACGTTTTTCATGGCGGTCTCCTGAAGTAGGACCACCACTGGACTCCGATGCCGAAACTATGTCTAGAAGATCGCTAACCAGCCCGCCGCCAGCCGCGCTGCACCTACATTACGCGAATTCGCAGCCAACTAACTATACATAGTTGAATTCTATACATAGGCGCCGAATACGGACGTTCGCAATTCGGTTCAGCAGCAATTGTCGGCGCTGTCCAACGTCGGTCCCGATGGGCACTTCGGTCACCACCGTGCACAATAGCCGCTGTACTACGCAAAGGATGGCCTGTGGGCGTCAACTTCGACCTGAATGATTTTGCAGGCGTTTCGAGCCGTCGTATGGTTGGGTGGCTTCCGGAAGGCCACCGAGGCGGTCAACATCTTGTTGTCGGCTCTGAGCCGCCCCATCGACAAGCTCGAGCAGGCAATCCGCGTGCGACATTTCGAGCGAACGTCGTCTTCGGAACGATCGATGTCCGCTGGTTATCAATGGACGCGGGCGAAAGCCCGCAACTGCCCTAAAGCACAGCAGCCACGTGGTTGCCTTGCCCCGCGCCGGTAAGACTCGCGCTCAGGCCACGAAGCGGCACTGGGACGCGGGCGTGCGCGTGTCCATGTTGCGTCCGCGGTTGAGGTGATCGTCAATTTCCGCCGCGCAGCCGAGCATGCGCGGATAAAGGAAGATCGTGAACGCGGCAGTCTCCAGATCGGACTCGCTGAATTCACCGCGTCGCAGCGGCTGCCACAGCATCTTCAGCAGCAATGCGGCGATCACCGCATCGACATTGACGCAATAGACGTTGCGCGAGACGCCTGCGTCGAACAACGCCTGCACCAGCTCGCGGTAGTACGCATGGAACACGTTGTATTCACCGCGCTTCTCGCTCAAGTCGGCGATGAACACTTCGCGCGGGTCGTGGTTGACCGGTCTGTCCTTGAACACCGGATGATTCACGCCCGGAAGCTTTGCGATGTCGAGGCTGCCCGCATGCTTCTGCCGCGCCTTGTACTGCGCGTATCGCTCGACGGAGCGCTCGGCGAGCGAGCGCAGGTCCACGCCGTGGCCGGGTTTCGACGGATCGTCCAGCGCGGTTTCCTTGAAAGCATCAATCAGGAACGTGATGCCCTCGTACCCGTTCCCGCCGTGCGTGTAGCCGGTATGCGAAAGAAAACCGACGAGCGCCTTGTTGAGTTGCACGCGCTCGGGGCCTTCCGGACCGTCGGCAGATACCGCGCCCTTCGCGCCCTGCGCCGAGATCGCACCCGGACCGTTGGTGAGCAACAGGCCGACGAGCGTTTTGAAGGCGAAGAGGTCGTCCGGGCCCGGCTTCCGGTTGAGCAGCGCGGCGAAGCCGATTTCGGTGAGACTGCGCTCGTTCAGCAATTCGTCGGTGGAGAAGCCGCAGAAACCGTCCGGGCGATGTCGCGATGCATCAGCCGATGCACCGATCAGCGTCGCGAACAGCATGCTCCACCAGGGCAGGCTTTCGGCGGTCACACGCGAGATGCGCTTGCGCATGAGCGGACCCCACGCCAGCGTCGTCGTAATTGCGGCCAGCACCGCGTCGCCGGTCGGGTGAGCGGGCTGCGACGTCAGCCAGCGGACGAACGCCGATTTCGCGCCGCGCGCGGCGAGTCCCGCGAGCATTGCTTCGGCGAGCGGATCGCGAGAGTCGGCGAAGAACTGTTCACAGCCGCTTGCGTCGATGCGTGCGACGTCGAAGGTTTCATTCAGCGCGTCGGCAAGACCAGCGGCCGCAAAACGATCGATCAGCCACCTGGCCGCGTCCCGCGCCGCGCGCTGACGTTTCGGCCCGACGATCGACGCCGCAGCTGCGAGAATTGCATTCGGGGCGTTGTCCGCTTCGCGTGCTGCCTGCGCCGCCGCGAGTTCCGGCCTGCCGTGCAGATTGACGAATGCGGCGATCGCCACATCGATGAGTTTTTCGTCGTTCTCGGCGCCGAATTCGTGCAGCAGGGCAAGGCCGACGTTCGCTTCGAGAGAGCGCGTCGCCGCCTCCAGCATCGACGCGCCGTGCAGGCTGCTCACTTGCGTCTTCGCGTCCATCTGCGACGCGCCCGATGCGTCCTTGAGCGTCTGGCGCGGAGCGATCACACCGATCTGTCGATTGACCTGATGGACCTGCTCGTTATACGGCGCAACAGCTTCCACGACCGGAATCGCGAGGCCGTCCGGCAGCGCGATGCCCTGATCGGAGCCGAACCACGGCTTGAGTGCGAGACTGCCCTCCGACTCGAAATCGGGCATCGTCGCGTTGGCACGCATCACGGCGCTCAACGCGGCCGGGATGTGCGCGATGTTCGTCACCACGGCACCCTTCGTCGAGCAGCATGGGTCATCCGGCGTGAAGAGGCGCGCGACGCCGAACTTCTGCATGAACCAGCGTTCCTTGGCTTGCGCATCGTCGTTGCCGCCGGCCATCGCGCCGGCGTGGCCGACGGCCCGCGTGAGGCGGCTCTTCCACCGTCCCACGACGCACGCGACGACTGGCTTCGTGAAGACCGCATCGGCCTCGTAGTAGCCACCCGGTTCGCAGTAAAGCACAGCAGCCTTGCTGCGCGCATCGTTGCCGAGCGCGAACGCGAATTCCGGCGCGGCATAGTGGATATAGACGTCCTTGCCGCTCGAGATGACCGTCGACGTGCCCCAGCCACCCATGCGCAGGTATTGCGCAATCGTCGTGCTGAAGCCACCGGAGTTGGAGAAGATCGCGATCGAGCCCTTGCGCAACGAATCGTCAGGATTGTCGCCGCCGAGCGCTCCGCCGATCCTCACGCGATTCCACGAATCGGCGACGCCGAGGCCGTTCGCGCCGAAGATGTCGATGCCCGCCTGCTGGCCCATCGCGCGGATTTCGCGGGCGTCGTGGACCGCGATCTTCTCGGTGATGATGAAAATCTTCCGCAACTCGGGATTCACGCGAATCAGCTCAGCGACGCCGTCGCGGGCCGCGGACGGCGGCAGGTAAACGACGCCGCAGTTGAACCGGTGTCCCGCCTGCAGCCCCTCACGGACGTTGTTGTACACGGGGATATCGCCGGCCGGCGTCGCGAGCACTTGCCCGCCCTTGCCCGGCGCCGTGCCGAATACGACGTTACCGCCCGAGAATGCGTGACTCACGGGCGTCACGTCCGACGATTCACCGCCCAGGATGTTGAGCACGCACACGCGATCCTCGCGCGTGGCGATCTGTGCGAGTGAGTTGACGTCAACGAAGTACTTGAACGTATTGCTGCCTTGCTTGTACATGTCGATCTCCTCAGGCATGAGCCGTTTCGGTTTGCCTCGGTGACGCGCCAATCCTTGCTGCGATCTCGGTGCGGCCGCCGGCGCGCATCCAGGCGTCCGCCTGGCGTGCGTACTGGATCACTTCGCTGATGTCAGAGTCGAAGCCGAACAGCCGGTAGGGCAGGCCCAGCGAGTCGCATGTGTCCCTCAGCGCCGACATGCCGCGCACGAGGTTCGGACCTCCACGGCCCAGCACGACATGGAGCGGCGTCGGGCCGTGCTCGCTGAAGTGCTCGCGCAGGGCGTCGGCCATGGCGCGCAGCGTCTCGTAGATGTCCGTGTTATTTGACTTGCCGCCGATGATGAAGAGCACGTTCGCCTGTTCGAGCCAGTGCCTGAAACAGATGCGCGCCACTTCCTTCATCTTCGCGTAAGGCGGATTGCCGCCGAAATCCGACGAGATGATCGCGGCGTCGCCCAGCATTTCGGTGACGAGCGAGTTGGCGCCGCCGCCGAAGGTCGGGGCGAGGATCGTCCCCTTCTCGTTGATGACATACACGTCGCTCTGGCCCTGATGGGTGCGAAGCTGGTTGATCTCCTGCTCAAAATCCGAGTAATCGGCGGCGAACAGATGAGGCGGCAGGCCAAGACGCGCCCAGCGCGGATCGTCGCGATCGAAGCCGCACTTGAAGTCGCACGCAACCGGCGTAAGGCGACCGTGCCTGTCCTCGCGCATGCGGATCGGGTTCAACTCGAGCGTCGTCATGCCGAAGTCGTGAAAGAGTTCCCAGAGTTTCGGCAACTGCTGCACGAGCGGCGAAATGATCTCCTTCGGCGCGCCGATCTCGCTCAGTGCATTCGCTACGACGAACGCCTTCAGCCCGGTCAGCGCATCGAACGGCACCATCGCCACCTGTTTCGGGTCGACTTCCTCGATGTCCATGCCGCCCATGTGGGAGAGCGTCATGGTCGGTGCGCGAAAGCGGGTGGAATCCGTGATCGAGAAGTAGACTTCGTGCGTGGCCGGCACACCGGCTTCGAACGTGACGCCATTCGCCTTCGCCTTGATGTGGCCGACGGCATGCTCGGCGAAGTAGAGCCGCTCCTTTTCCGCGAGCGCGGTCTTCAGGTCGGTCGCGCGGCCGAGCAAACCTGCCTTGCCCTTCTTGCCGACTCCGCCCTTGAAGACGGGCTTGATGAAGATCTGGCGATGACGGTCGATTAGCGCCTTGACTTCCTCTTCGCTGGCGCTCGGACCCAGGATTTCGCTGGCCGGAAATCCGACGAATTGCAGCAGGCGCGCGCCGTGCAACATACCCGTGATTTGCATGGAAATGTCTCCTGAAGTTTAAGCAATGCACTTCGCCTGCTTACAAAAGAGCACGTTGCGGGCGGACAGCGGTGAACCCAGTCGCGAGATGCCGGTTCCCCGGCACGCGGCGATCCACGAGCAAAGATTGTTGGAACCGAATCATTCGGAGCGGGGCGCATAGGCATTTTGGTCCGGCCGCTCTGCGGGCCAGGCGGACGAGATGCGTGCCTTGCGCGACTCGTCAGGCGACGGTCGCCGATCGCTCCGCTGCATCGCCTCGTCGATAAAGCACAAGCGTCGCGACGAGGCCACATACGGCTGCGAAACTCAACCAATAACCGGGCGCCGCCTTATCGCCGGTCACTTGAATGAGATAGGTCGACACGGCGGGAGTAAATCCGCCAAAGACGGCGGTTGCAAGGCTGAAAGCGAGCGAGAAACCAGCGACGCGCACGTTGACCGGCATGACTTCAGTCAGAGCCGCGACCATCGCGCCGTTATACATCCCGAAAAAGAACGACAACCACAGCAGCGCCGCGAGCATCCGCACAGTGTCCGAGTGCGTTTCTCAGGTCCCTGCCGTGCCAAGAAACAGTCAGCTACGCGGTAATGGTTTCACTCGCGGATGTGGAGCTCGGGGGTTTATATTAGACGAGCTGTGGCAAGCACTTACTTTCCGGCAGGCGTCTTCGCGCCAGTGCCCGGTAACACATCGAAGCGCAGCAGCCTTCCGCCAGCGCCTGATTCGCCAGGCGAGACCGCGACATACAGGCAGTGGCGCGCAGGCACCAGAAGCGCCGTCTTGGCGCCCTTGGCCGTCGGCACGCGTGCGATTTCCTCGTAATGGCCGGGATCCTTCTGCTGGATCACGCCAAGATAGTCGTCGCCGGCCAGGTAGATGCGCTGGTTGACTTCGTCGAAGATCACTTCGTTCGTGCGCTGGGGTGCGTCGAACGTCGCGATCGTGTTGCCGTTCGCGGCATTGAGCACAAGCAGCTTGAACGGCTTGCGCGTGCCGACAAACAGGCGTCGATGCGTCTCGTCGAATGCCATCGGCGCATTCAGCTCCGCGCCATGGATCGGCCAGTTCGCAATCACCTGGCGCGTCGCCTTGTCGACGACGGCGAGCGTGCTCTTGCCCGTCACGTTGACGAAGAGATGGTGGCCGCGCTGCTCGGCCGCCATCGCTTCGGTAAAGTCGGTGTCGAACTTCACGTCGCCGACGTGGCTGCCGGTGCGCGGATCGACCTCCGAGACGATCGTCTGCGTCATCTTCGGCTCGGCGTTTTTACCGCCCGTGACAATGTACATGTGACGGCGCGACGGGTCGTAGCGCATCGAGTCCGCACCGAGGGTGAGCTGGATCGAACCGATGACGCGATAGCTCGTTGCGTCGACGATGCGCGTCATGCCGGCGCCGCTGTCGGTGACGATCAGACGGTTCAGGTCCGGCAGGTACAAGATCGCGTGGGGCTGGTCGAAACCCTTGACGGTGCGCAGATGCTTGCCGCTGCCGAGATCGAATACTTCGAGCGTGGCGCCGTCTTCGCCGGCGAGGAACAGCCGCCCGCCGTCAACGTCGGCGGCGAAGTGGTCGAAATCGCCTTTGTAGTCCGGCAGCGCCGTGCTGCCGATCAGTCGCAGAGGTGCGCCCGCCGGGCTGGCTGCATCGACCGGGGGCGCCGTCGCGTAGGCGGTGTGCGGCAGCGTGGCGCACAGGGCCGCGAGCGTCGTCAGAGATACGATCGCGGAAATTCGCAAACGCATGGTCAGACTCCTGAATGGGGATGGCTCGATGAATACAGCCTCGTCCCCGGCGCGCCGGGGACGAGGCATTGCAAGCGCGCGGCGGGCCGTGCGCGCGGCTACTTCGCAGGCTCGAACAACGCGGCGTAGCTCGGGATCTGCTTCTGCAGCGCGTCACGCAGGCCGGTCGAAGCGAGGAAGAAGGCGGTCTCGCCCTTCGCATTGGCGCCGTCGTTCTTGTACGCGAGCACGATCTCGCCGACGTTCTGGCCGCTCGCGTCGCGCAGCGGCAGCATCATCACGAACTTCTTGACCGTGTCGTTGGGACGATGCCAGCGCGGGTCGACGATCGTGATGCCCTTTTTCGAGATGTCGATGTCGTCCGGATCGTCGGCATTGCCGATGCGCTCGAGGTAGGAACCGGCGAACATCGTGTAGGCATCCTGCATACCCGGAGGAACGCCGTGCAAAGTCACGCTGAGCAATTCGGGATGCTGTTGCATGATTTGCTCGGACAGTTTCTGAGCAAAGATCTTCGCGCTCGGCGGCGTCCAGTTCCTGGCGTGCGGTTCGGGCGCGGCGGCGGCGGTGTCAACCGCATACAGCGCGGAAGCCGACAGGAGGCCGAGCGTCGCGGCGAACAGGGTCTTGGTCAGGGTCTTCATGTCTCTCCTCTCTTTGCCCGATGGGCGTTATGGAAGCAGGTGCGAGTCGAGTGTAGGCTCGCCACCTTGAACGAGCGTGAACGCGATCTGAACGCAAATTCAGCCTGAAATGGGGAGGCCGTCGCAACGAAGGTTGCCGTCACGGCGACTGGCGCCGGTTGCGCGTTCGCGCGTCGCATGGTCACTCCGCCTGATCGAGTTTCGCCAGTTCTTCCTTGACGACGGCCGGGGTCAACGGGATATAGACGCCTTCTTTCGCGACCACGTCCTGTCCGTCGCGGCTCAACACCAGTTTCAGGAATTCCTTGATCTTCGGCTGCAGCGGCTCGCCGGGCTTCCTGTTGACGAAGATGTACACATAGCGCGAGAGCGGATACTTGTGCGTGTACACGTTCTGCAGTGTCGGCGCGAGGAACGGTCCGCCTTCGCTGGCTGCCAGCGGCACGACCTTCACGTTCGGCGTGACGTTGGCCAGCAGTGCGTACGTGAGCCCGCCCGGGTGCGTCGCCATGTCCTCGGCGGCCACCGTGAACGCATGCGTGAAGCCCTTGCCCTTGACGAACTGGATGTTGTCCTTGTATTCGCCGCCTTCCAGCAGGTTCAGCTTCAGGAAGTATTCGATGCCGTTGACCGGCTTCAGGCCGTAGAGGTGAATCGGCCGGTCGGCCCATTCGCCGCCGAGCCCCAAGTCGCCCCACGTGGTAATGTCGGCGTGGCCGCGATTGCGTGTCTTCGAATAGATCGCGTCGAGCTGGGCCATCGTCAATCCTTTGATCGGATTGTCCTTGTCGACCAGCACGACCGACGTCGCCGTCTTGCCGAGCGACCCGACGCTGCCTGTCGCGACGCGAATGGCGAGCGGCTTGTAGCCGAACTTGTCGACGAAGGCTTGCTCCTCGGCCGGCAGCAATTCGCGCCCGACCGGCGCCAGGTCCGCCGTGCCGTTGGTCAGAGCCGGGCCGCCGGCACCGGACGCCTTGGCTTCCATGGTGACGCTCAGGCGCGGATAGGCCTTGCGATACATCTTGATCCACCCCAGCGTGATTTCATCCATTACGTCAGCGCCGACGAGACGCAGGTCTTCCTCCGGCACGGACTGGACTTCGCCCGGATGCCAGATCGGTATCGACGGGTCGACCTTGAGGTGATGCTCGACGGCCGCGTACTTCAGGGCGAATGCCGGCGGCGACGTCAGCGCGCCCAGCGCTGCGATGCCAATCACTGCCGCGGCCGATGCCGCCGCAGACCTGCGCAACCCGCCAACCCTCTGCGTCTGTTTCATGTGCGTCTCCTGATTGAAGAAGTACTGGTGAGTTCGCCCTCGGCGGGACGATTCGTTGCGTGCTGCGTATCGGGGTGGGGCGGCCCGGCCGACGCGCGTCGTGCATCGGCGATGCTTTCGCCTTGCCACGATGGTGGGCCATGAAGCTGAACCCGACCTGAAGGTATCCTTAATAGATTTTCAGACAGACGACGCCAGTCAGTGCCTGGGTTGAAACAGCGCCGCGAGCGATGGCGTGCTTCCGGCCAGCTCGTCGCGCACCTGCTCGGCCCGGCGCACGATCATGTTGCGATCGACGCCCGGCACGTAGCGGAATGTCGAGCCGATAACGCCGATCGTCTTGCCGTTGGCGTCGCGCATCGGCAGCTCGACCGACAGATCGCCGGTTTTCGTCACCTCGACGCGCGGCTCGCCGCTGTCGAGCACGGCCAGGTCGTCGGCATCGGCGGACTTGCCGATACGGCCGATGTTCGACGCGATGATGACGTTGTCGCTTCCCGTCGGTGGGGTGACGTGCAGCGCGAGGATCGTCAGCTCGGGATGCGCGGCCAGCGTGGTATCGACGAGTTGCTGCGCGTAGGGCGCGGCGGTCGTGGCGGCGTATGCAGACACGGCCGAGGCGAGCAAAAGCGCCGCCGTGGCGGCGCGGATGGGTCGGTGCATGTGGACACTCCTGGAATCGGCGCCGCCCGGCGGGAATGCGCGGGACCGGCACGCGGCGCCGGGTTGGCGAGGGGGAGACGAGCGGCGCGCGGTCAGTTGGCGAGCATCGCGCGCGAGCTATCCGCTTGCTGCGCGCGCAGCGGCACGTACATCGCGTGATCGATCACGGCTTGCTGGCCCTGCTTGCTTAGCACGTAGCGGAGGAACTCGGCGATGGCCGGATCGAGCGGCTTGCCGGGAGCCTTGTTGGTGTTGAAATAGATCAGCCGGCTCAGCGGATAGGTCGCCAGCGCGACGTTCTCGTACGTCGGCGCGACGTACGGACCGTTGTTCGATGCGGCAAGCGGCAGCATCTTCACGGGCGCGTCGATATAGGCGATGCCCGAGAATCCGATGCCGTAGCGATCGTCGGCCACGTCTTTCGCGAGCGGGAACACGAGCTTGTCGTAATGGATGTCGTCGCGCCACTCGCCGCGTTGACCGTTGGCGCTCAGCACGCGTTGCCGGATGAACTCCTCGAACCCGTTCCACGGCTTGATCGCGTAGACGTGCACCGGCTTGTCCGCCCATTCTCCGGTGAGACCGAGGTCGCCCCAAGTCTTGATCGGCTTGCCGCCGCGCAGGTGCGTGCGCGAGTAGAGCGCGTCGATCTGGTCGTAGCTGAGCTTTTCCAGCGGGTTGTCCTTGTTGACGAAGAAGCCGATCGCGTCCAGGAAGCCGAAATGCCGGTACGAGCCCCCGGAAATCGGTACGCTGAGCGGGCCGTAGCCGAACTTCGCCTTGAAGTCGGTGACGTCGTCCGGCTTGAGCTCGCGCGAGACGAACACGAAGTCGAGCTTCTCCTTGACCAGCTCCTTCGCGCCGAGGCTGCCCGCGTACGGTGGGGAAATGCGGATGTCGACGTTCGGGTAATACTGCCTGAAGCCTTCGATCCAGCGGTTGACGAGCGACGGCAGCACGTCGGAAGCCGCGCCCCTGAACGTGCCGGCGAGCTTGAGGTCGGTGCGGGGCTGGTAGTCGGGCAGGGCCGAGTCGAGGCGCGGCTGCAGGATCTCCGGCTCGGCCAGCGCGCGTCCGACCTTCATCCCATCATCGGCTTGTTCCTTGGTTTGCGGCGCCACCGTCTTGAGCGCGGGCACAACCCACTCGACCATCGGCGTGGATGGGGTGTCGGCGCCCGCGGCGCCCACCGCCCAGACCGACGCCGCGGCAGTGGCAATGATCAGGCGAGCCGAACGGCGGCGCGGCATGCGCCGGTTCGTCCCGCAACGGGGTTGGTTTCGATTCACGAGATGTCTCCTCCTTTGTTCAAAGCGTGCGTGATTCCACTGCCGCTCCATTTTGAGGCAGGCGGCGCGAAAGTTGAAACGCGGTGATCGCGCCGGCCTGCGCGAGATGCGGCGAACGGCGCAGCGCCCATGCCATGCGTCCAACGATAGTGTCGCCGGATGAACGCAATCTGAAGACATTCTGAAAATCCGTTCATGGAACGCCTTGCCGAGCATGAACGAATTTTCAGCATCGATTCAGGTTGGCTTCAGCGTGCCGCCGTACCGTCGGGGCAGCTTCTCCGGGCGCGATTGCGGGGCGGCGTTCCTGACCGGAAGCCGAGCCGCTGCGCGCCATTCTCCACATCCGGCAGGAGACCCCCGTGCCTGTTTTCGATTCTCCATTGCGGCGCGCATCGCCATCGATGCCGCCCCTGTCATGCTCGTCCCGGCCATTGCGCTCGCAGGATGCATGCGCGCCCGCGGCGCGCCCTCGTCGTACCGGAGCCGGCCTCCTGCTTGCGGCCTGTCTGGCACTCATGCCGCCGTGCATTGCGCAGGCGGCCGATACCGTTGCAGGCTTGCCGGCCTATCGATCGCTCCCGAACCTGAGCGGAACGCTCAGCAGCGTCGGGGACGACGCGATGGGGCCGCTGCTCGACGCGTGGCTGGCCGCCTTCGAGCGACGCCAGCCGGGGATCCATCGCGGGCCGCATTGGCGGCACGCCGGCAGTGCGACCGCATTCGGCGCGCTTATGTTCGGCGACGCCGATATCGCACCGCTCGCGCGTGAGCCGTTACAGACGGAGCTGCAGCCGTACGCGCACCAGTTCGCAGGCGACATGATGAAGTCGCCGCTGTTCGTTTGCGTCGCGAGCCTCGACGGGCAGGCGGCCTATCTCGCCGTGAACCGGCGTCCCGGCGCGCCGCTGCCGCCCAAGGTCAAGGCGTTCGTGGCGTTTGCGCTGAGCGACGAGGGTCAGGCGATCGTCGCCGCGCAGAAACGCTTTGCGCCGCTCACCGCCGCGCAGGCCGCGCGTGAACGCGCGAAGCTCGACGGCTTCCTGCCGCCGCTTGACGCCCAACTGGCCGTCTATCGTCCCGTGGCCGGCCTGCACGGCGAGATCGACAGCGTCGGCAGCGACGGGATGAAGTCGCTGATGGACACGTGGATCGACGGCTTCACGCACGTACAGCCCGCCGTGCGCAAGGGCGATCGATGGGAACACCTCGGCACGTTGAACGGGTTTCACGCGCTGCTCGCAGACGACACCGCGATGGCGCCGATGGGCCGCGAACTCTGGCCGGACGAGCGGGCTGCCTGTACGCAGATCCGTCACGCGGCGCCGCTCGAAATCCGCGTCGCGCGCGGCGGTTTCAACACGCCGCAACGGACCACGGCCCAAGCGATCTTCGTGCATCCGGACAATCCGCTCAACGGCGTCACGCTGGCGCAACTGGCGTCGATCCTGCGGCAGAACCCGGGTATCACGCGGTGGGGCCAGCTTGGCCTGACCGGCGAGTGGGCCGACCGTCCGATCACGATCTACATCCCGCCGCACGTCGCGCCGAACGCGATGTCGATGCAGGTCATGGTGCTGGCAGGCGGAGCGTGGAACAGCGCTGTCCACGAGGGATCGATCGACGACACTGCGCGCGCGATCGCTGGGAATCCGGGCGCGATCGGCTTTGGCGGACTCGAGGAAGGCGGCCCCGGACTCAAGACGCTGGCGGTGGCGCGCCGGGACGGCGAGCCGTTCTATGCGCTCGATGCCGAGAATGCGGCGAGCGGCAAGTATCCACTCACACGCTACATGTACATCCGCCTGAACCGTCCGCTGACGCCGCCGGTGAAAGCGTTCCTGCGCTACATCCTGAGCCGCGACGGCCAGGAACCGGTGCGTTACTCAGCATACTTCCCGCTGAGCGCGCAGGAGGCGCGCGAAGAGTCGGCGAAGCTCAGGTAGGCGTCGCGCGGATCCGTCCCGGCGCATGCCGCGTGCGGCGCCGGCGGTCCCTGAATAGGCGTTCATTTTCCGTTCAGCCTGACTTTAAGGTTGCCCCGTATAACTCAAACCGTTCCGTGAGCCCACCCGTCCCTGATCCGGGACGCGACGCGAACGCCATGTGGAAAACGGCACGCCATACCTATCGAAACCGGAGGAGACATCCCATGAAACACACTGTCCTGCGCATCGCCGCTGGCGCGCTGATGCTCGGCACCCTGGTTCCGGCCGCGCATACCGCCGAGAAACTCACCCTGATGGTCGGCGGCATGGAAAAGCAGATCTATCTGCCGGCCAAGCTCGCCGAGCGGCTCGGCTATTTCAAGGAGCAGGGCCTCGACGTCGAACTCATCAACGAGGCAGCGGGCGTCGATGCCGAGAACGAACTGGTCGCCGGCACAGTGCAGGGCGTCGTCGGCTTCTACGACCACACGATCGACCTGCAGTCGAAAGGCAAGTACATCGAGTCCGTCGTACAGTTCAGCCACACGCCTGGCGAAGTCGAATTGATCTCGTCGAAGCTCGCCGGCAAGGTAAAGTCGCCCGCCGACTTCCGCGGCTTGACGCTTGGCGTCACCGGGCTTGGCTCGTCGACCAACTTCCTAACCCAATACCTCGGCGTGTCGCACGGCGTGAAGACGTCGGAGATGACGTCGCTGCCCGTCGGTGCCGGCAACACATTCATCGCCGCGCTCAAGCAGGGCAAGATCGACGGCGGCATGACCACCGAACCGACGGTCTCGCGCCTCGTCAACACCGGTGACGCACAGGTCCTGGTCGATCTGCGCTCGCCCGAGAGCACGCAGAAGTGGCTCGGCGGCCTGTACCCGGCGGCCAGTCTGTACATGCAGAACGACTGGGTACACTCGCACAAGGCGACGGTGCAGAAACTCGCGAACGCGTTCGTCAAGACGCTGCGCTACATCAATACGCACAGCGCGGAGGAGATTACCGCCCAGATGCCCGCCGACTACTACGCTGGGGACCGCGCGTCATACATGAAGGCGCTGGCCAACGGCAAGGTGTCGTTCATCGCCGACGGCCGCATGCCGGAATCGGGGCCGCCCACCGTGCTCAAGGTGCTCGGGTCGTTTGATAGAACTGTGATGGGGCACAAAATCGACCTGTCGAAGACCTTCACCACCGAGTTCGTCAACGCCGCGCAGGTCAAGTAGCCGCGCCCGCGTGACGGCCCGGCAGCGAGCCGTCGCGGGCGTTTCGTCGAATCCAATCTCCTAAAGGTGGCAATCCAATGACAGCCTCCCAGGCAACCATGCCGTATCCCGCCGCTGCGTCGAACGACGTTCCTGCGATTGAACTCGATCGTGTCAGCCGCCGCTTCGTCAGCCCGGAGGGTAAAGCGATCATGGCGCTGCAGAACTTCAGCATGTGCGTTGCGAAGGGCGAGTTCTGCGCCGTCGTCGGCCCGACCGGCTGCGGCAAGTCCACTACGCTCAGTCTGATCACTGGCCTTGCCGCGCCGAGCGCCGGCGCGGTCAGGATCAGGGGCAAGCCGGTCACCGGCATCGATCCTCGCATCGGTTTCGTGTTCCAGTCCGACGCGGTGTTCCCATGGAAGAGCGTGCTCGATAACATCGCGGCCGGTCCGCTGTACCGCGGCGAGAACAAGGCGCAGGCGTACGAGCGCGCGATGGAATGGATTCGCCGCGTCGGTCTGGTTCGTTTCGAACGCCACTATCCGCACCAACTCTCCGGCGGCATGCGCAAGCGCGTGGCGCTGGCTCAGACCTTCATCAACGAACCTGAGATTCTGCTGATGGACGAGCCGTTCTCGGCGCTCGACGTCCAGACACGCATGCTGATGCAGGACGAGTTGCTGCATCTGTGGAGCGTGAATGGCGCATCGGTGGTGTTCGTCACGCACGACATTGAGGAGGCCATCGCGCTCGCGGACAAGGTATTCGTGCTGACGTCCGGACCGGCGACCGTCAAGACGTCGTACGAAATCGACCTGCCGCGCCCGCGTGATGTCGCGGAAGCGCGCTATTCCCCCCGCTTTATCGAACTGTCGCGGCAGATCTGGAACGATCTTCGCGACGAGGTCCACATCTGAGCGCCTGGCGGCGCGCTAAGGAAAAACATGAATACCCCGATGGCAGGAGCCGTATCGAACGAGATCGAGTTGCGGAAGGTGGAAGTCCGCGCCCAGGCAAGCATACGTCGGCGCCAGACGCTGGTGTATGTGCTGCGGCTCGCGGTGCTGGTCGTCACGCTGGGCGGATGGGAACTCGCCGGGCGCGTGGGCTGGATCGATCCTTTCTTCTTCTCGACGCCTTCGCTGATCGCCGTGCAGATCTGGCAGTGGCTCACCGAGGGAACCTCGCAAGGCCCGCTCTGGGTGCAAGTGCTGGTGACGCTGGAGGAAACCGGGCTCGGCTTCCTGATCGGCAGCGTGGCAGGCGTGTTCGCCGGGATCTTACTGGGCCGCAACAAGCTGCTCGCCGACGTTTTCAGCCTCTACATCAAGATCGCGAACTCGATCCCGCGCGTGGTGCTCGGCTCGGTGTTCATCATCGCGCTGGGGCTCGGCATGGCGTCCAAGGTCGCACTGGCCTTCGTCATGGTGTTCTTCGTGGTGTTCTCGAACGCGTTCCAGGGCGTGCGCGAGGCGGACCGCAACCTGATCGCGAACGCGCACATCCTGGGCGCCTCGAAGCATGCCGTGACGCTGACGGTCGTGCTGCCGGCCGCGATGAGCTGGATCCTGGCGAGCCTGCACGTGAGCTTCGGGTTCGCGCTGGTGGGTGCCGTGGTCGGTGAATTTCTCGGCTCGAAGCAAGGGATCGGGCTGCTGATCTCGACCGCGCAGGGCGCGTTCAACGCGGCCGGCGTGTTCGCCGCGATGATCGTGCTCGCCGTCGTCGCGCTGGGTGCGGAGTTCGTGCTCACGCAGCTCGAGAACAAGCTCCTGAAATGGCGACCGCCGCAGTTCTCCGACGCGGGCCACTGATCCCCGCGCGCCGGCCGGCCACGCGTCGCCGCGCATCTGCCCGCCCCGACCGTCCTGACCCATCCCGCTCGTGCCTCATGCCGGGCGCTCACACGCAGCGCCGGCCACCCTTCGATCAGGAGAATCGGCCTCATGATGTCCACCCGTCATCCGGAGTCGGCCGCGTACCGCGCCCCGCATCATGCGCGATTCGTCAAGGCGGCGCTCGCCTTCGGCGCATGCCTGGTTTGCCATGGTGCGCTTGCCGGCCCGCCGTTCGTGACCGACGATCCGGAACCCGTCGAACGGGGGCATTTCGAAATCGATGCCGCCGCGTCGGGCACCGTGCGCGCCGGCAGTCACAGCGGCACGCTGCCGGGCCTCGAGATCAACTACGGATTGGTGGAGAACCTGCAGATCAACGCGACGGTCGGCATGGCGTTCATGCACGAAACCGGAGATCGCACCCATTACGGATTCGGTGATACCGAACTGGGCGCGAAGTACCGCTTCATCACCGAGGACGAGGCGGGCTGGCGTCCGCAGGTCGCGTTCGCGCCGAGCGTCACACTGCCGTCCGGCAACGACCACCTGGGCCTCGGTGACGGCCACGCGCACGTGCTGCTACCGCTGTGGACGCAGAAGACGATCGGTAACTGGACGACGTTCGGCGGTGGTGGATACGTCGTCAACCGCCATGCGGGACGGAAGGGTTACTGGACCGGCGGTTGGGCCGTCCTGCGCAAGTTCGGCGAACGACTTCAGCTTGGCGGCGAGGTCTTCTACACCGGGGCGGCGACCAGGGACGATCCGTCCGCGATTGGCTTCAACCTCGGCGGCACCTACGGGCTGACGGAGCACGACCGCATCCTGTTCTCCACCGGGCGCGGCCTCACTCACGTGAGCGACACTAATCGCTTCTCCTATTACGTCGGTTATCAGCTCGACCTGTGACGCGCGCCCGCTGTATGCTCAGGCGGCGTCGGTGGAATGGAGCGGCGCGTTGAAGGGGATATTGCCGGCGGTGTCGGACGGCGTGACGGCGGGAATCTCGAAGACCATCGACAACCCGCGGCCGTCCGGCCCGGCCTCCGCGAAGATGTGGCCGCCGTGCAGCTCGACGATACTGCGGCAGATGGCGAGGCCCAGGCCGCTGCCCTTGTCTTCGTCGCCCGGACGACGGATGCGCACGAAGCGTTCGAAGATGCGCTTGCGCTGTTCGGCGGCTACGCCGGGACCCTCGTCCTCCACGCGGACCTGCCAGCATTGGTTCACCAGCGTGGAACGCAAGGTGACGCGGCTTCCCGGAGGCGAGGCCGCCAGTGCGTTGCTGAGCAGGTTCAGGAGCACCTGGCGGATCCATTTCGACTCGATTGCGGCCTGTCCGCTGCCGTGATGGGTCAGGAAGAAGCGCTGCTCGCGGTGTTCGGCGAGTACATGGGCGTCCTGCGCGAAGTTCTGCAGGAACAGTTCAGGGTCCTGCGGCCTCAGATCGAGCGAAATCGCGTGTGCGTCGGCACGCGACAGGAACAGCAGGTCCTCGATGATGCGCTGGAGGTGGGCAAGTTCCTTGATCTGAATTTGCACCGCCTGTTCCTGCGCTGGCGTCAACTGACCGTCGACGACCAGTTTCTCGGCTTGCAAGCGCACGAGCGTCAGGGGCGTCTTGAGTTCGTGGGAGGCCTCAGCTGTAAACCGCCGGATCTGGTCGAACGACGCTTCGAGACGGTCGAACATCTGGTTGAGCAGGCGCGCCAGGTCCGAAATCTCGTCGCGCGCGCCTGACAACGGAATGCGCTCGCTCAGATTGTCCGAGCGGATGTGGTCGGCCGTGTCCTGGATCAGCCGCAGCGGCCGTAGCGCCATTCGGCTGAAGCCGTAGCCGATCACGCTGCTGATCGCGATCATGACGATCAGCAATCCGTAGAAAGCATGTTCATAGGCGGTCATTACCACGCGTACGTGTTCTTTCGTCGTTGCCACCACGACCGTGTACGGTCCGAGCGCGAACTTGCCCGCGCGCAGTTCACCCAGTCCTTCAACATTCGCATTGAACGCCTGGTGGCGAGGCGACGGAGCGATATCGCGACCGTGAAGGCCCGGGGAGCGAAACACCACCGTCCCAGCCGTCCCGTAAATCTCGGTGAAGAACAGTTCGAGCTTGTCGGACATCATCGCCTGAACACGCTTGCGCAACTCCGCCTCCGACAGCTTCGTACCGAGCGCGGTCTGGCTGGCGCGAATCTGTTCGAACTCAGATTGGTTGAGCAGATCCAGCGCGTGGATCGCGTGATGTTCGATGAAGTATCGTCCGGCAAGAAACAGCGACGCGAACGTGACAGTCGAAGCGAGTACGTAGCAGATGGCGAGCCGCGCGCCGATGGATTTCATAGCAGCTGGTAACCGACGCCGCGCACCGTCTTGAACAGCGGCTTGCCGAGCGGCGCCTCGAACTTGCCGCGCAGCCGGCTCATGTAAACGTCGAGCAGGTTGGTGTCGACGTCGTAATGGGATTCCCAGATCTTCTCCGCTATCAGCGTCCGGGTCAGGATGCGGCCGGGATTCTGCAGGAAGACCTCCAGTAACGCGAATTCGCGGCTGGTGAGATCGATCGGCTTGCCGTTCAGATGGACGGTGTGGCTCAGCAGGTCAAGCTTGATGCCCGCATGCTGAAGCACGGTTTCCTTGACGGACGATTGGCGGCGAAGCAGCGAGCGCATGCGCGCGAGCAGTTCTTCCAGGCTGAACGGCTTAGGCAGGTAGTCATCGGCGCCGACATCGAGGCCCTTGACGCGATCCTCGACGGCGTCGCGCGCGCTGAGGATCAACACCGGCTCATTGAATCCGGCCGCGCGCCATTCGCGAAGCAGCTCCAGGCCATCACCGTCGGGCAAGCCGAGATCGAGCACGATGACGTCATAGCTCGACTCGCATAGCGCTTCGCGCGCCTCGGCGCAACTTTCAACCCACGTCACCGTATACGCGCGTTCGCTTAGCGCCTGCTTGAGGTACAGGCCGAGCTTGCGCTGGTCTTCGAGGATAAGGATCTTCATGATAAAAGCGCGAACGCGAGGGAATTTCAGGCTAGCGCAAGCGGATGTCCGTGACAAGCGAAGCATGGCCCTGCGGGGGTTTTCCCGATTTTTCTGAACGCAAATTCAGGAAGCGTTCGCGTCTGTTTCAGGTTGGAAGCGCGCATGTGGGTCGTGGGGCGATAAGTCACGCGCAATGAGTTGGGACTTACCCCGACTTTGCGCTGAATTCAGACTTCATTCAGGTTCGCCGACAAAGATGATGGACATCAACAGTCGTCGCCTAGGCAACCCATGAAACCCGCATTCCGTCCGCTCGTCTTGCAGATCCATCGCTGGTGCGGCCTGACCGTCGGGGTCGTGATTATCCTGATGGCGATCACGGGTGCATCCATCGCATTCCGGCCCAGCCTAGAGCCGGTGCTGAATCGCGATCTGCTGACGGTGCCGACCTGCGCGGCGCGCGTACCGCTTGACACATTGACCGCGAATGCGGCCGCATCCCGGCCGTCGGCGACGCTCGACTACATTCGGCTGGTCGCCGGCAAGCACCATGCGCCGCGCATGCCGTCCGCGATGGTGCGCTTCACCGATCAGGTGTTCGTCTACCTCAATCCTTGCACTGGAGACGTGTTGGGCGAACGCTCGCGCTACGGTGGCCTGCTCGGCACGCTCGAGCAGATTCATCAGTTCCGCTTCATGAAGCACGGCAACGTGATTACCGGCACGAGTGCGCTCCTGTTCGGCATGCTGATGATCGGTGGCGGCATCGCGCTCTGGTGGCCACGCTCACGTCACGGCTGGCGAGTCGCGTTCACGACCGGACCCGGGGCGCGTGGACAGGCATTCACGTATCGGCTGCATCGGACGATCGGTCTCTATGCCAGCGCGATCCTGCTGCTGACGGTGCTGACCGGGCTGCCGTGGGCGTTCGACTGGTACGCGCACGGCATCTATGCGATCACCGGTTCACCGCAGCCCGCCAGTCCGCCGAAATCGGCCGTGCCCGAGAACGGCGCAAGGCGGCAAACGCTCGAAAGCTCCTGGCGCACCGCACAGGCACTGTCGCCCGACCCGCAGGATGCGCTGCTGCACATCCCCGAGAAATCGCGTGACCCGGTAGAGATGTACCTGATCGATCGCGCGGCGCCGCATCCGAATGCACGCACGATGTTGTTCATCGACGCATACACGGGCAAGGTGCTGCGGTTCGTTCCGTATTCGCGGAGCAGCGTCGGGCACAAGCTGTATTTCTGGGCGTTGTCGTGGCACACCGGCGCGATTGGCGGTGTATTCGGGCAACTGTTGCTGCTGTTCGGCGCGCTGTGCGTTCCGGTACTCGCTTACACCGGCGTCCGGAACGTCCTGCGGCGCACGTGGCGTCCGGTGGCGAGCGACGCACGCCTGACCATGCGCGTCGCGAAGAAAACAGTCGAGGCCGACGGTGTGTGTGCGTTCGAATTGACGGATCCGGCGGGACGCAAACTGCCGCGGTTCGCGGCCGGCGCGCATATCGACGTGCATCTTGGCGACGGTCTCGTGCGCCAGTACTCGCTGTGCGGCGATCCGCGCGAGCGGCGGCGCTACCTGATCGCCGTGCTGCGCGTTGCGGATTCGCGCGGCGGATCGGCGGCCATGCACGAGCGGGTTCACGAAGGCGATCTGCTCGACATTGGTGTGCCGGTCAATCACTTCGCGCTGGACGAGACCGCGCCGCGTTCGCTGCTGCTTGCGGGAGGGATCGGCATCACGCCGATCCTCGGCATGGCGGAACGGCTCGCGCGGCGCCACGCCGATTTCGAGCTGCACTATTGCGCACGCTCGCAGTCGCGCGCGGCGTTCGTGCAGCGGCTCGTGCGGGCGCCGTTCGCCGGCCGGGCCAGGTTCCACTTCAGCGACGAACGCGCGGAGCAACGCTTCGACATCGAGCGCGTGCTCGACAGTCAGTCGCCTCGCACGCATCTGTACATATGCGGACCCGCGGGGTTCATCGATGCGGTGCTGTGCGCCGCACGGAATCGCGGCTGGCCCGAGCGGCAGCTGCACTGCGAGCGCTTCGCGTCGATTGCGCAGAAGCCCTCGGTGACGCATGCGTTCGACGTGCAGCTCGTCAGCACGGGCAAGGTGTACCGGATTCCCGAGCACAAGTCCGTCGTCGCGTCGCTGGCCGAACACGGCGTCAGGATCCCGACGTCGTGCGAGCAGGGTGTTTGCGGCACCTGCATCACGCGGGTGATCGCCGGCGAAGTCGACCATCTCGACTGCGTGCTGACAGCCGCGCAACGGGAGCGGCACGGACATTTCACACCCTGCTGTTCGCGCGCGAAAGGGGATCTGCTGGTGCTGGACATCTGACCGGTGGCAAACGCGGGCATCGTGCCATCGGGCGCGATGCCCGCCGCGGCCGGATCGGATCGAAGACTGATAATGCAAACAAGCTGGAGGAGACCGCGGTGATCGGAAGAACGATGGTGGCATTGGCCGTCATGGCGATGTTTTCCCCGGCGCTCTACGCGCAGGCCGACAGCGGCACGCGCGAGAATGCACTCGCGCCGCGGCCCGGACATGCGAAGCTCTATGCGCAGCAGCTGGTGGACCGCACGGTTGCGCTGCACCCGGAGCTCGTCGAGCTGGATCTTCATATGCGCCCCCCCGGAGGAGCGGAAAGCGTCATCGTCGCAGCGAAGTCCGCGAACCGGGTCGGCATGAAGTCGGACCCCGACGATCTCGACGTGGTCAAGACCGGTACGCCGTTCGTGGAAGTGAACAAGCGAGGCGACCAGAACGTCGAGGTGCATCTGCCGCTGCTCGACGTCACGCGCAAAGTGATCGGCGAAGTCGAAGTGACGTTCCCGTATCCGCCGGGGTCAGGGCTCGACAAGGAGGCGTTGATCCGGGCGGGCGCACTCATCCGCGACGAGCTGAGCCGGCAGATCCGCTACGGGAACGAACTCTTCGATCCGGTGCTCCCGACCAAAGGCATTCCGGAGAATCCGTACGCGCAGACGCTCGTCGACGAGGTGATCCGCAAGCGCCGCGACGTGATGGCGCTCGTGATGCACGTGGCGCGCCCGGGCGGGGGCGGCGACTATCCGATCATCGCGTCGAACATCGGGCGCATCGGCAAGCCTGCCGATGCGGACGACCGGCGTGTCATCGAGACCGGCAAGCCGCATGTCGAGGTCGGCCGCGAAGGAGATCGCCTCGAAGTGGAACTGCCGCTGCAGGACGCCGGCGGCGCTACGATCGGCGCGCTCGGCGTGGTGATGCCGTACCGCGTCGGCGACGACCAGGAGGTGCTCGTGAAGAAGGCCGAGAAGATCCGGGATGAATTGCGAGGGCGGATCCGCGATGCCGCGGAGTTGTACGAACCGAGGCAGCTCGTGCCGGCGACGTCGGTGATTACGGCGCGACTCGACGCGCAGGCGCTCGGCAACACGCAATCGCTGCCGATGACCAAGGAGGTGATGGGCGCCGGCGCGCTGCAGACCGCGACGGAAGGCGTGACCGACGCGGTCAAGAACCAGGCCGGCGTCGCGCCGACCAACTCGTCGGGCAGCCCTGCCGACGCGGCCAGCATTCGCGGCATCAAGGTCAACCTGTTCGCGAACTACCGGCTCAACGGCGGCCTGCCGACCGCGAACGTGATGTCGGTGCCGGCGGAGGACAAGGAGCGCGTGGAGACGCTGAAGGGCGCGAACGCGCTGATGTTCGGCGTTGCAAGCCCCGCGGGCATCCTCAACATGGTGACGAAGCGCGCGCCGATGGACAGGGACGTCGCCTCGGTGGCGCTGCTCGGCAACTCGTTCGGGCAGTTCGGCGTCGCGGCCGACCTCAGCCATCGATTCGGCAGCGAAAAGCAGTTCGGCCTCCGCGTGAACGGATCCGATACGCACCTCGAAAATGGTGTGCACGGTGCGAATGGGCGCGGCTGGTTCGGCAGCGTTGGCGCCGACTGGCAGGTCACCAACCGCCTGCATTTCCAGTTCGATGTCGAGACCTATCGGAAGGACGTCGTCGAGCAGGGCAGCATCAGCCTGCCGACTGCGGTCAACGGACACATCACGTTGCCGCGCGTGCCCGATCCGAGGAATCTGCTGTCGGGCCCGTGGGCGGTTTTCTCCGCGAAGACGACGAACTTCCAGGGGCGGGTCGACTACGACATTGCGCCCGGCTGGAAGGCGCTCGTCGAAATCGGTCAGTCGGATTCGGATCGCTCGCGCTCGACGACCCGGATCGGCGGATACAACGTGTTCACCGGGGCAGGCGGCATCCCGACCGTCAGTGAGGTGACGCAGGTCTACTTCAACAAGTACAAGCGGGCAGAACTGCTCGGTCAATTCGCCACGGGTCCGCTCTCGCACGACATCACGTTCGGCGTGTCGCGCAGCGAGCGCATCGCCGAGACACCCAGACAAAACACGATCGTGTTGCCGGAGCGGGTCAACATCTTCGATCCCATCCCGTTGCCCACTCCGGTGCCGACCCATCCCGACACGTCGCTGCCAAAGCAGGTCAACGCGGATACCGGCCTCTATACCTACGACATGATCGGCGTCGGGTCGAAGTGGAAGTTGCTGCTCGGCTTCCGCGAGAGCCGGTCGTCGTCGAACGACGGCGTGGTGTCGTCAGCGACCTGGGTCGGGTCTCCGGCATTCGGGATTCTCTACGACCTGCTGCCGACCACCACGCTGTTCGCCAGCTACATGAAAGGCATCGAGGATGGCGGCGTCGCCCCCGCAAACGCGAAGAACGCCTACCAGGTCCTTGCGCCCGCGGTGTCGACGCAGTATGAGTTCGGCGTGCGCGATCACTACTTCAGGTGGTTGCAGTTCAGTGCGTCCGTGTTCGACATCACGCGCGCGAACGCGGTGACCAATCCGGCTACGCAGATTTTCGCCAACGACGGCACGATCGAATACCGGGGCGCGGAAGCCGTGCTCACGCAGGACATCTCGCGCCAGTGGTCGCTGTCCGAAGCCGTCCAGTACCTGCACGCGGTCCAGAACCCGGAATTCGACATGACGATCAAGGGCCGTACGCCGGAGAATACGCCGAAGTGGATCGGCAACATCGCACTGACGCACCGTCCGCTCTGGCTCCCCGGCCTGTCGCTCACGGTGCGTGCGTCGTTCATCACGAAGCGCCCGGTGAACCCGCAGAACCAGGGCTACATCCCCGGTTACACCATCTACTCGCTCGGCGCCAGCTACGCGACCCGGATCGCCGGCAAGCACGTCGACATCAGGGTGGCCGTCGACAACCTGTTCAACAAGCGTTATTGGAACTCGGTGCAGACCGGCACGCTTGGCACAGGAATGGACCGCAGCGTGCGGATGGTGGCCAAGATCGATTTCTGAAAAAACGTGGAGCCCTTTCCATGCCCAACCTTCACCGAATCATCATGAATCTTCTCTCCATTCGGGCCATCGGCCGTGTCTTCGCCATCGCGGTCGTACTGGCGGGCATGCTGCCCCCCAGCGCGGCGCGGGCGACAGAGCCGTCGGATAACGACGCGCTGTCGCTGATCATCACCTACCAGACCTCGCCCGCGAACCGGCCCGCGTTGCGCCACGAGCTGGCGCAGTCGACCGCGCGCGAGCTCGCGCGCTGGAAGCACGACGGGCGAATCAGGCAATACAGCCTGCTGTTCAATCGCTATGCCGATTCGGACAACTGGGACGCAATGGCCTTGCTGACGTTCGCGACGCCCGACGACCTGTACCGCTGGCGTACGCTCGAGCAGGCGCAGCCCGCGGCGCTGTCCGCGAAGGCGCTCGCGGTGACGACTTCAATCCATACGACGCCGGTTGATACCAAACGCGCGGAGGCGCTCGACGCGAAGGCGGCGAATCCGGTCTACGTGGTCATCCCGTACAAGACCCTGGTCTCAGCCGGCGACTACGAGAAGTACGCGGACGCCTATGTGATTCCGCAATTCAAGGGATGGATGGACGAGGGCGTCCTGTCGAGCTATTCGCTTTATACGAGCCAGTTTCCGGCCGGCCGCCAGTGGACCGCGATGGTACTCCTGCAGTACAGGGACGAGGCGGCCCTCAGCGCGCGCGAGGCGGTGGTGGACAAAGTCCGCGAGCGCCTGACGCACAACCCTGAATGGAAAGCGATCAGCGACAGCAAGAAGAACGTGCGCACCGAAGAACAGGTGGTGATCGCCGATCCCATCGCCGTAAGTCAATGAGCTCTCTGCTCGCAAGGAAGATCCGATGAAAAAAATCGCACTTACGCTCGTTGCCGCTTGCCTGGTCGTTGGGCAGGCAAGCGCCGCCGAACCCGCCACGCCCGCTGCCGATGCGGCGCGGCAACGCATCGTCCTGCTCGTCGACGAGATTAAGGCCATCCGCAATTTCCCTGTGGTGCTGGCGGAGCGTCTCGGCTATCTGAACGACGGCAAGATGGCCGTGACTGTCATGAACATCCGCGACGACGTGTCGACGGCCGACATGCTGAATGACGGACGGGTCGACGCGGTGGTCGCCTACTACCATCACAACGTGGTTAACCAGGCGCACGGCATCGATACGCAGGCCGTTGTCACGCTCGGCGTGACGCCGGGCGCGAAGGTGCTCGTCGCGAACCAGGCAAGGGAGAAATACCAGAGCGTGACTGACCTCAAGGGCGCGCGTTTCATTGCGGGCGGCGCCGGGTCGTCGAAGAGCACGGTCGCGAACGCGCTCATGCTGGCGGGCGGTCACGGCATCGGCGATTACACGCGGCTCGGGACGGACGGCAAGGAGAAGAACATCGACGCGCTGCGTGACGGAAGCGCCGATTTCGTCGTAGCGCCGACGCCCGACGGGGATCTCTACCAGTCGAAAGGCGTGGCCACGGTGTTCGCGGACCTGACGTCGGTCGACGGCACGCGCCGGAGTCTGGGCACGCTGTTTCCGTCGAGCACGGTCTACATGTCGGGCGCACGCGTTCGGGCGCATCCGGAGATTGCGCGGCACCTGGCCGGCGCGTTCGTGCGCACGCTGCAGTACATCAATTCCCATTCCCCCGAGCAGCTCCTGGCTGTCATTCCGCCGGAGATCAGCGGCAAGGACCGCGTGGCTTATCTGAAGGTGTTGAAGGAGGAGATCCCGATGTTCGCGAACGACGGACGCATGCCGGACGACGGCGCGACGAAGGAGTGGCAGGTGCTCGCCGCGGCGAATCCGGCTTACGGGTCGGTGAAGGTCGATCGGACCTACACCAATGCGTTCGTCGATGAAGCGCTGCGTACGCTGCACTGAGCAGAAGCGTTTTATTCGCGCGGGGCCGTGCGGCTGCGTTCCGCCCGCGCGGCGCATACAGCGCGATGCTGCAGCCGGTCGCGACGTCGTTGAAGCGTAGCGCCGACCCGTGCATCGTCGCGACGGCGGCGGCGAGGCTGAGCCCAAGGCCGCTGCCGGCTGTATGCCTGCTCGTCTCCGCGCGATAGAACCGCCGCAGCACCGCCTGCCGCTCCTCGGGCGGGAGCCAGGGGCCGTCGTCGGCGATCGTGATGCCGATGCCCGTCGCGTCGTGAAACGGCTGGATCGATACATGGCCGCCTTCCGGCGCGAACTTGATCGCATTGTCGATGAGATTGGCCAGCGCTTCGAACAGGAGGTCACGGTCTCCATGCAGTTCGAGTGGACCGTCCGGCGCCCGGTGGTAGTCGAGCGTGACGCGCTTGTCTTCGGCGGTGGGTTCATAGTACTCGACGACGTCGTTGGTGACCGTGGCGAGATCCACGAGGGCGAAACTCTGCTCGCGCGCGTGGGACTCGATCTCGGAAATGCGCAGCAGCGCATTGAATGTGTGCAGGATGCTGCCCGTCTCGATGATCGTGTCGTCGATGGCCGCACGATAGTCCGCCCCGGTCCGTGCGCGCCTCTGGGCTCGCTCGAGTCCCGCGAGCAGGCGAGTGAGCGGCGTGCGCAAGTCGTGCGCGATCGCGTCGCATACGCCCTTGACCTCGTGCATCAGCCGCTCGATCTCGTCGAGCATGCCGTTGACGACGTGCACGAGCCGTCCGACGTCGTCGTGTTGCGTATGCACCGGCAGGCGCCGGCTCAGGTTGCCGGACACGATCTCCTCGATCGAGTGCGTGACGGGAATTGAAGGCGGGCACTGGCGTCTCGCTGCAAAAAGCAATGCGATGCGCGACGGTCTCGCGAGCACCTGGAACGGGTCGCTCGGATAGGTTGGAGGCACAGTACGGCTGCGCATTAAAGGCAACCCTAAGAATTCCTTAAATTTTTTAATGCAGATTTCAGATTGTGTTTATCCGGCGTCGCTATTGTTGGATCGTGGTCAGCAGTTCGGATCTTTGCCGTGCAAGCGCTCCCGCACCATCAGGAGCGTTCGCTGCCACCGGGTCAAGGCACGGTATATCCATTGCAGCCGAAGGAGAGCAGTCATGCGCGCCGCCGATAACTCCCTGCACTCGCTGGTCGATAAGTGGCTTGGCCTGGGACTGGCGAACCCCGTCCGCGTCATGCGCTTCGGGCACACGCCGGCGAACCGGCGGCGCTATGCACTGGTGCAGACGCGGCGCCCGACCGGCATGCTGTCGATGTTTTTCTTCCGCCATGACAATGGTGGGTGGTGCGTATTCCCGCCCACCGAAGCGAGTCCCGCGATGCGCTTCGCCGCGCTGTGCATGCCGCAGAGCTGCGATTGCAATGGATGATGGCGAGTCTCACTGCTACGGCTGATCTGCGAAAAGTGTGCCGATCCAGGTGAGGATCGCAGTGACTGCGAGTCACGCCGGAACGACGCTAGTTCATGATTTGCGCCGCCGGTCTCACAATCGAGCTATACGGTGCTTCGGTTGGCAGTAAAAAAACAGGAAGGAGACCGCTGGTGAACGAGATCGGATCGAGTGTCATGATTAGCATGTCCCGGGGCGGACTGCTACCGCGCCACATCTCGATATAGGTAGCCTGTCCTGCGTTCCGTGATACTGGTCACAGCTGGCACGTAGTTGCCGACGAAGGCGGGACACGCACCCGTGGATTACGAATAGCATCTCGCAACGTTTCGGACTCTACCGCAAGTACGCATCCGCTTGCAGTGAGAACCGACATTCGCATCTGCCGAGGGGCGAATGTCGGGAAAGCAACATGCAGCCGACTCACAGATTTCCATATCTGAATGTCGGGTACGGCCGACGACGCGACTGACATGATCCGCGCGCGAAGGTCCGTTGTCTGGGCGGAGCCGGCATCCGAACGTCCGCGTGAAACCGTGGGCCATCGCCCGTCGTTGGCCGAACCTTGTCGATCGTCCAGCAATCGAACGGCACTTCCCATGAGCGGCAACAGGCGGACCCGCTGCCACCGTTCGGACCAACGCCGACGCCCCGTCCGCTTAAAGAAGTAAAGCAGCGCCAAATTTGGGCGGCCTCTCCGATGATGCTGGGCGGACGATTACCAGGGTTCGGTCCGATCTGTCAAGATGGGGTCGCCCGATCGAACCGTTTGTGGCGAAAATGCACACCGCATTTTTTGCGCTGAATACTCCCGCAAACGATTGCGTATACTCTGTGCACCTCTTTCTCCGAGGCGCGCTCTATGCGGCAGGAATGGCTTGAATCTCTCCAGCGACTTAGCTGGAACGCTCCGATAACTTTGGCACTAGCGTCGGCAGCAGTCGGCTCTGTCGTGACACTAGCGTGGATTTCGGCGCGAGATGCCCGGGAGCGCAGGCGTCAGCGACGCGACACTGCATTGGAGCTGGCGTTATCGCTGGAAAGCTACGCTCGAAGCTGTCGGACAATGATGCATAAGGCTGTTTGGGCGGCAGCGGAGCCGGCGGCCCTATCAGCAGCGAAGCCAGCAAGGGCGTGTCCATCCCTGCTTTTGCCTATCCGGACAGGCTGCAGTGGCACGTCCTGAGCCGCCGAGTTATCTCCGAGTTGCGTGAATACCCGGCTACTGTGCACGCTGCCCGAGAGTACTTGGAGGCATTTCGGGAGTTCGGCGAGCCGATAGACCTTTGCGGTCAGGTCCAATATGAGTGTGCGAAGGCCGCGATGTCAGCACTCGCGCTGGCTAGAACTACGCGTAGGCGGCACAGTGCCGCGACGTGGAAACCGGGTGCCAAAGATTCAGCCATGGAGCGCGAACTGTCCGACTTCATCGCGACCGCTGAAGAAAAGCGCAAGGCGTCGCTCGAGCGTCGAACGGAATCCACACTTGGTCGGGGAGCTGACGCACAGCCGTTCAAACAACAACCGCTAAGCGCCTGAAACTTAGACCGGACAAAGGGATATCAATCTATCAGGCGCCTCGCGACCCTCAACACCCTGTGGTACTCACGAGAGGTTAGCGGCTGCTTCCAAGGTGTCAATGCTTTCGGCATGACGACAAGTCGTCGGCCATTGCGGCCGTTGGAGTGTCGGCCGCTGTGAGGCAGTTCATAGGCGCATTGCCGCCGTTCGCTCCGTCGTTAATGCGAATGTCAGATATCGTTGGAGTGAACGAGTACTGGCGACCCCATTGCTGACAGTCGAGCGGTCAGAGGTGCAACGGCGGGTATCGGAGTTGAGCCGTCGCTCGATACTGCAGCTCACGGACGTCAAATAGAGCGAGACCTGCTGCCAGCAGCCAGGTCTCAGTCTGGATTCCGCACACCGGCACGCGAAGGCCTAACCCTTTGCGACGGGTGCAGGAGGTACGGGCAGGATGATCTCAGAAGCAACCTTCCAGTCCTTCCCGACCTTTATCCAGTTGATGATCATCAGAAACGGCTTGGGAGTTCCGTCCTGCCCTGCATACGAGACCGTGATGTTCACCGGCGCGTAGGATTGCGCTACGTCCGGCGTCAAGCCGACGACCTTGAGCTTTGAGTAATCCGGTCGGAGGACGACCGGGCCGGAGGTGCCGATGTCGTGCAGCTTCCGATCGATTGCCTCGTTGCCCCAGAAGCCTGCCCAGTTCCCCTCGGAGGGAATTGCGCTTTTGGCAACGAGAAGGGCCGAGGGGGATTGCCAGAACATCTCGTGCAGAGCCTTGAAATCGTGCCGGTTGGCTAATTCCATGAGCTCGCCGAACTCTGATTTGATCGTGTTCAAGGCCTGAGCGTCCAGCGGCTCCTTGTAAGCGGCAGGAGCAGCCGCGAGAGATCCGGCGGAGACGGTCAAGGTGGTGGCAGCGGCCAATAACGTCCTGTGCATGGTCAGCATTCCTTTGGGGATTCCATAGCTTCGTTGTGGTGCGGAGCAATCCTACGCGGCCTTCCTGGCGGAGTTCGCCGCGCCCCAGAGCGAGCCCGGATTAGCGTGGTCGGGGTAGAGTGCGAGCATCGCGTCGTAGAGTTGGACGACCACCTCGGGACACCAGGCCCAGCATATTCGATCGGCTGATCGGAAATCTTTAAATCCCTACGTCCGTTTTCTGGCGTGAGCTTAACTCCTCCCGCCGGGGATGCGGATTTCGCGTCATTGCGCTCGTATGTGCGCGGCGTCGAGCCATGCCCGTCACCCCTTCAACTCAAAGATGCTGTCAATCTCAACCGGGATGCCCATCGGCAACGAATGCACTCCCAGCGCGCTTCGAGCCGGCAGATTGTCTTGCCCAAACAGCGTCAGCAACAGATCACTGGCGCCATTGGCCACTTGCGGATGCTGGGTGAACGACTGTGCTGTACGCACGTAAACTGTTAGCCGGCTGCATCGCCGGACGTTGTCGAGTCCGCAGGCCTGTTCGACACAGGCCAAGATCATGAGCATCGTTAGGCGCGCCGCGTCTTGAGCCTTTTCCAGAGAAATATCGCGGGCGACCATTCCGACGATTGGCTTGCCATCCTCGAAAGGGCCGAGCCCCGATACATACAGTTGATTCCCCGAAACGGAAACCGTTCGATAGGACCCAAGTGGGTTGATGGGCGATGGCAATTTTAGGCCCGCTTGCGCGAGGCGTTCGGATACGTTCATGTTCGGGCTCAACGTAACGTGAAAAGGAAATGGACTTGGCCTGATGAAATTAGCGCGATGCAGTGAGCTCAACCGTCCGATACACCGAACGACGTTCGTCGGTTGAGGCTCGATACGCTCGCGGATGCTTGTCCTGGTTACGATGCATTGACGCAATCGATCAGTTCGGTCAACGCATCACGTATCAAGAAGCGTGCGAGTCCCGTTGTTCAGGCCCTGATATGTACGCACTACGGGAAAGTCAATCTCCGTGTTTGCAACGACGTTGGCGTAGTTCGTCAAGACGCTCAGTGCGATGTGCACGACAATCTCGACGATCTGCGCATCAGTGTAGCCGGCCTCCTTGAGGACGCGCAGATCTTCGTCGGATACGCGGCCACGTTCGTGCGCGACCTTCGCGGCGAACTGCACGGCAGGGGCAGCCTTTGGTTCATTCGAGCCGCCATTTCGATTGGCGGACATTTCCGCATCGTCAAGCTTCGCCACGTTCTTTCCTAAATAGCTGTGCGCCGACATGCAATAGTCGCAGCCGTTGATTTCGGCGACGGCGAGAGCTATACGTTCGCCGGTTTGTGCTGGAAGTGCGCCTTTTGCCAAGGCTCCGGCCAGACCGAGGTACCCCTCTAGCGCCGCGGGGCTGTTGGCTATCAGACGAAACAGATTCGGTACAACACCCAGTTTCTTGTTGACGGCCTCCAGGAAGGGCTGAGAAGCAGCTGGTGCATCTGCGATCGTGGCGGGTATCTGAAGACGGGACATATCGGTTCTGCCTTTTGAAAACACGAGAAATTGTCGAAGACAACGGACGCGTATGCTTCTATTGGAAAGAGCATCCCGGCACAGACCATCGAAGAGCGGCCTGCAGGACGGTGCGCGGAAGCCCGGATACCGCAGCCCTCTGCCCAGAGCAACACACTCGAAGGCAAAGCGCGGGATGACGAAGCCTCCCGCCTTCGCTTCCCCGGACCGACCGTAAGCCGCCTATTTCGCAGCGGCCTCGATCGCCTTTGCCAGACCGTCGGGATCGGTGAGGAACGGCGTATGACCGGTCGGCAGGGAGTACTCGGCTCTCACGGGGGTGGCGGCAACCATCTCGGCCTGGAACGAGGGGCTGATGACCTGGTCCATGGCTGTGTGGATATAGACCTTGTCGACCTGACCAAAGTTGGGGGAAGTCACGTGTACAGGCGTAGCCAGCGGGCCGACGGGTTCATCCAGGATCAGATCCGGGATTGCCTCGCGTAGTTTGTCAGGACCTCCATTGGCAAACAGATCGGCACGTGCCGGATATTCGATGGAGGCAATGCCCTTTTCCTTATCGATCTGCAGGTGCGGGCCGATCTTGGCGTCGGCATCCTTACTGGCCATTGAAACGAGCGAGTCGCCGTCTTGCGGCAGGTAGGCAGCAACAAAGACCAAAGTCTTGATCTTCTTCGGTGCCGTTTCCGCGGCGTCGGCGATGACGATGCCGCCGAAGCTGTGACCGACCACGACGGCCGGGCGATGGGACTTGTTCAGCGCTGCGACCACGGTGTCGCGATAGAGGTCAAGGCTGACTTTGTCCGGTGTGGCTGGCGCGCCCGGACGCCCTGGCAGATCAACAGCCACCACCTTAAAGCCGTCGGTTTGAAGCCTGGATGTGACATAACCCCAGACCTGGGCGTCTTCGAAAGCGCCGTGGACCAGAACGATGGGGGGCTTTTCCGCAGCCATCGCACCGGTACCAAAGGCGAATGCTGACATGGCGAGAACAGCGAGGATGAGTTTCATCTACATTGCTTCCTTGAAGAGACATCGGTGCCGATGTCGTGAATTGAAACCTGCATTTGAAAGATCCGTGGGCATGCCTCGATCTCTCGATTCCGTTTAGGAATCCAGAACTCCATTATGTTGGGGCGGAACTAAACGGCACCAGATCGACGAATTGCCCGAGATCAGCCGACGTTACTTATGCATCGCGGCATGCCCGGCCTTCATGCCGCCTATACGACGGTGAAGCTAGCGGCTCCGCTCCAGCTTCCGATCCAGACGCATGACGGAAGCGTGGGTGCTGAAACGAGAAGTGTTATCGCAAACCGTCTGAGCTGCCTGAGCATGAGAGATCCGAACCATAGTGCGTGAGAGCCTTTCCTCCTATTCAGATACCGGAGGACCTTGGCTATCCACTCTAAAGAATGTATTCGAGACTGACCATATCTCGGCGTCTGATTTGCATGATCCATCGTACGATCGACGCACTCGGACAAGCGAGCAGATCGGCGCCGCCTGGGGACCGACGCGATGCCATTGAAAGGAAACCGCCGCAATGACAGTTTCAACTGACGAATCAAGCCAACGGTGTAAAGAGGACTCTCAAAGGAGTTCCGCACTTCGCGCGACAAAGGCCCCGGTCTGTGCGATTCGATGCGCGTCACGCGGTGGATAGCCAAACTCCTCCTTGAAGGCGCGACTGAAGGCAGCCTCCGAACCATAGCCGGCACCGTGGGCCACTTCGGTCACCTTCAGGGTCCCTCCGCTTAGCAAGTCTGCTGCGATTGTCAATCTCCAGCGTGTCAGGTAACGCAACGGTGGAAGTCCCACCACCGCCGTGAAGCGATCCGAGAACGTCGATCGCGACATCATCGCCGTCTCGGCGAGGGCCGAGACCGTCCATGCACGGTCAGGTTCCAGATGCATTGCGTTCAACGCACGGCCTACGCGTTCGTCGCTAAGTCCGGACAGCCAGCCGAGCCGATCGCCTTGCTGGCTGACCCACATCCGCAAGGTGCGGATAACGAGTAGATCAATAAGCCGCGAGATCATCAGCGATGACCCTGGGCCGGCGCTACGCGATTCCACGTCAAGGAAATGCGAGATAGAGGCCAGCCAAGGGGGCTCGCTGACTTTGTCGCATGTCAGATGAATCAGACCGGGAAGCCCGGTGAGCAAAGAGCGTAACGGCGCCCCGTCAAAATAGAATGATCCTGCGAGAAAGGATCCTGCCATGCCGTCATCAGCCGCCCATTTGAACGTCTGAGCATCTCTGCTGGGGGTAAAGTCCACCGCCGCCTCGAAGCGTTGATGTGCTTTCCGGCCCGGCTTGCTTCGAATCGTATGTCCGTCCGCATGTGGCAAAAGAACGAAGTCGCCTGACCGCAGCGTCACGGAGGGGCCATTGCGTTGAGACACCGACAGTTCGCCGGCACGCAGATGCAAAAACGTTGCCGGCCCTGGCGGAAAAATCACTTCGGTGGAACTGCCCAGCTCGCCGTGGAAAACATGATCTCCGCGAAGGCGAATCAGCCTGAGTACCTGTGACAAGACATCGGCGTGCTCGGACGGCATGGGCTACTCCTCTGGGGCATATTCACAGGGCTGCGCCCATCAACGATGTATGCGAGGTCAAGAGACTGACGGTTGCCTCAGGGCCACCATCGTACCGTGCCGCTTCTGGTATGCGGACATATCTTCGGCGGAACGAACGCCACGCGGGGCGGGTTGTCCGATCTCAGCTTGTCTTCAGCCATTCGAGCTTTTCTCACAAATGGCCGCTGCTGGCCGATATCTTGCATTGGAGCGCGCTTGTCCGCACGAATGCTGAAGACGTTGGCGAACGTCCGCGCGTCGCCCGCCATGCAACGCGCGCCACCCGCCAAGAGATAACTCAGGCGATGACCTTCTGCTCTGCGGCAGCCTGCTCGCGCATGCGACGGGCTTCGTCGCGCAGGAACTGCTGGTAATCGTCCAGATCCCCGTCGAAGGGCTCGACGCCGCCCTTGGTGACCAGCCAGAACTCATCACATACCGCGCGCAGCAGGGCCCGGTCGTGACTGACCAGCATCACCGTGCCTTCGAATTCGTTGAGCGCCATGGCTAGCGCTTCGCGTGTGGCCAGGTCGAGGTGGTTGGTGGGCTCATCGAGTAGCAGAAGGTTGGGACGCTGCCACACGATCATGCACAACACGAGCCGCGCCTTTTCGCCGCCGCTCATCGTGCCAACCGCCTGATGGACCATGTCGCCACTGAAGTTGAAGGTGCCGAGGAAGGTGCGAAGCGATTGTTCGGTTCCACTCTGGCCGGGGGCGCGCATTTGAACCGGCGTGTCCCTGGCAAGGCGGATCATGTGTTCCATCGGCGTGTCGAGCGGGCGCAGCACGTCGAGTTCCTGCTGGGCGAAGTAGCCGATGTTCAGGCCTTTGCCTTCGCTGATTTCGCCGGTAATCGGCGTAAGCGCGTGCGCCACCGTCTTCACCAGCGTGGACTTCCCTTGGCCGTTGGCACCGAGAATGCCGATGCGCTGCCCGGCCAGCACGGAACGGTTGATGCCCCGCACGATGACCGTGGGCGGCGTGCCCGGCAGTGCGCCGGTCGGCGCGGGGTAGCCGAAGGTCGCGTCCAGCATCGACAACAGCGGGTTCGGGACATTGAGCGGCTCCTTGAACTCGAAAGTGAACTCCGAATCGGCAAGCACCGGTGCGATCTTCTCCATGCGCTCAAGCGCCTTGACCCGGCTCTGCGCCTGTTTCGCCTTCGACGCCTTGGCCTTGAAGCGGTCGATGAATTTCTGCAGATGGGCGATCTTGTCCGCCTGCCGGGCCACCGCGGCTTGCTGCAACAGGAGCTGCTCTGCGCGCATCTCTTCAAACTTGCTGTAGTTGCCGCCATAACGCACGAGCTTGGCGTTGTCGACGTGCACCGTCACCTGCGTCACCGCGTCGAGGAATTCGCGGTCGTGGCTGATCACGACCAGGGTTCCTTGATAGCGCTTGAGCCAGGCTTCCAGCCAGACCAGCGCGTCGAGGTCGAGATGGTTGGTCGGCTCGTCGAGCAGCAGCAGGTCGGATGGGCACATGAGGGCGCGCGCCAGTTGCAGTCGCATGCGCCAGCCGCCGGAGAAGCTGTTGACCGGCTGGCCAAGCTGCGCAGCACTGAAGCCAAGTCCCAGGATCAGCGCCTGGGCACGTGCGGGGGCATCGTGTGCACCGGCGTCGTGCAGGGCCATATAGGCGTGGGCCATGCGCATGCCGTCGTCGCTGACCTCAGCGGCAGCTACTTCGGCCTGCGCGGCCAGCAGTATGGCGTCACCCTCGATGACGAAGTCCGTCGCGCTCTGCTCGGTCTCCGGCATCTCCTGCGCGACCTGGCCCATCTTCCACGAAGCGGGAATCGAGAACTCGCCGCCGTCTTCGTGCAGCGTGCCGTTGAGAAGGCCAAAGAAAGACGACTTACCGGCGCCATTGCGGCCGACAAGGCCAATCTTTTCGCCGGGGGTGAAGGTGACGAACGCGCTATCGAGTACGACATTGACGCCGCGGCGCAGCGTGACATTACGGACGGAAATCATAAGGAGCTACTTCGGAGAGGATAGGCATGATAGCCGACCGGACGTACAAGGCGGTCTCTTTCCTGGCCGAACGAGTGAAGAGCCGCTTGCGCTTTGCGGCGCCCACCGGCAACAAAGCGAGGTAGACCATGGTGCACCGGGCGTTCCAGCTACGGAGCCAGCGAACTTGGCGGTGGATGACGGATCTTGGTCGAAAAGCGAAGTTTAGCCGTGGCGCAAGCGCGGCTGGCGGCGAGCAACCTGTCGCGCAGCCACGTCCCGATGTTAGATTTCAGTTTGCTCAGATATTTCGAGGGCATCGTCGACCTCAATCCCGAGATATCGAACAGTGCTTTCCAATTTGCTGTGACCAAGCAGGAGTTGAACGGCTCTAAGATTCTTCGTCCGCTTGTAGATCAAGGTGGCCTTCGTCTGGCGCATCGTGTGCGTGCCGTAAGCGGTCGGATCAAGACCGATTGCAGCGACCCACTGATGAACCATCCTGGCGTATTGTCGCGTTGAAATGTGCGGCGAGCGAGAAAGCCGACTCGGGAATAGGTACTGATCGGACCTCAGCTTGGCTTTCTCAATCCATGCAGCAACGGCAGTGCGAGCTGGCTCCGTGACCTCAAACTGCACGGGCCGTTTAGTCTTGCTCTGCATGATCATCGCACGCGGCAGTATCTGATTGCCGTGAGTCACGTCGCGGACATGCAGGTTGACGAGATCGCAACCGCGCAGCTTACTGTCGATCGCAAGATTGAATAACGCAAGATCGCGAACCGCATGCGCGTTCTGCAGGTGAATCCGGATTGCCCAGACGTCTTTTGGCTTCAACGGCGGCTTCTGACCGATCAGCTTGGCCTTGTTCCAAGGCTCCCGGTTTTGAATGCTTCCCATGACAAACTCCCCTTGAGTTGATGGGAAATATATTGTCTGCCGTTATTTTTCCGCCACACCGGTTCCATCCGGTCTTCTTACCCGAATCGGCCTGAGCCGTCATTCGAGCATCGGTGCCGGTCAGACGGGTATGGGGCGCCTTCCTGTCATTCACAGGTCGGTGGTCGCGAATGACTCGTCCCGCGGAAAGCGAACGAGTACTTGCGACCCTGAGCCGCCGTCCACCGTCTTTAACCCGGACGCCCGTTTCCCAAGGTTAAGCAGTCGATCGCGCCTCCAGACGCAGCGACGGAATTGGCAGAAATGTCCGAAGGCGGAACCGATGCTCCAGGAGTTGAATCCCCGAAATCCCTTCGTCAACCCTTAGAGGATGCCGCCGCCCAGGCGACCTTCGAGCGCTCATGCGTCCAACGTTACGCCGCTTCCTCAACAGCGAATGCCCTTCCGTCACACATCCATTCGGCGTTCCGAAGAAGTACAACGACTTGCCTGTAGCGGATAACGCAAGAATTAATAGGGTTTTCCCTGATGTAATTCTGCGACTGTTTGCCTTTAACCCAAGCCGGTAAATTCGATGGAGGCTCAATGAAGAGACACGCGCTGCCCTGTGAGCCTTTCACAATCTTGCGCTGGCTTTAGAGTCGCGAAAGCTTGACCTCGCCTTGACGAGAACACCTGGGCACCCACCGGCTAAATTCAGGAACATTCAATGGAACACTACAGCGGTACCCTTTCCCCCGAGGCCGCAAACGTCTCCGCTGATCTTTTAGAGAAACTCGCATACGCTACGACGGAAACAGCCCCACTAGTAGCAGGTCGCCGAACATTCTTCAATTATCGGGATCTCGGTGTTTCCGACGCCACAGACGGTCGAATGAGGGCGCAGGTGACCGTGGCGACAGGCGTGATGCAGCAGACCGGTTGGCATTACCATGTTTGCGAAACGCAGTTTATTTTCACCCTCCGAGGCTGGATAGATCTTCAGTTCGAAGATGGTCGAGTTATTCGGGTTGGCGCTGGCGAATCGCTTTATATTCCACCTGGTCTCAAACACAATGAAACGGCGATCTCGGAAGATTTCGAGTTCCTGGAAATTTCAGTGCCGGCCAATATGGGAACAATACCGTGCGAGCCTCCTGAAGGTTTAAAGATCCTCGACTGAATTGCACGACGTACCACTTGGCTCGCAATGCGCACTGAGACGCAGTAAGCATGACCTGAAGTCGTGCTTACCAGTCAAGAGCGCTTGCGCTGGTTGTTTTACTGCCCGCCCTTTACCGCCCGTACAGTCCTAGTCATGCAAGCTAACGGTTCTAACCAACCACGCGGCATGCGGCAGCGACAATGTTCTGCTTGTCCTGCTTTCCTTGGCGAAGCCGACGGTGCACGCAACAGAGACCGCGAAAGTCCGACGGCTGGACGGAGCCTATGTATCAGTTCAACGGGTATGATGCTTGGTATGTTCGTTACATAAGTCGTCTGGCCGATTGACCTGTCCGGCGGCTGAAGCCCAGGCGATGAAAGGAAGGCCGAAACTGCATCTGTCGTTAAGTCCAGAGGACAGAGCCGCGCTCAACGACTTCGCGCAGCGCGGCGGCAATAGTCCAGCGCTGGCTTTTCGCGCCCGAATCGTCCTGGCTTGTGCAGAGGGACTGGACAATGCTGATGTGGCCGCTCGCGTTCAGTCGACGGCGCACACAGTCTCCAAATGGCGCAGAAGGTTCATCATGGATGGCCTGCAGGGCTTGACGGATCTTCCTCGCAGCGGGGCTCCCCAAAGAATCGGCGAAGCGACGGTGGCTGCGATTGCATCTCGCAAGCCCGACGGTGTCACGGCAGTAAGCAGCGCCCGTCACGTCGCACGAGAGTCTAACGTTTCCGCCTCCACTGTCGGCCGGATATGGCAGAACATGGACAGGCCGGTAAAACGATCCGGATCCCACGGACAATCCCGTACCGCGCATCCTTCTGCTGGATCCGAAGTCGCTTCCATAAAGGCGGCGCCGCCCACCGTCAACCAGGAAGGAGAGGGTTCCAGTGATGACAGACTGGCTACCGACGTGGGTTCCGGTGAGTCGCCGTATCTGCCTGACGATCTTGCGCAGGCGTTTCGCATGGCACCCGTTGGCCTGCTCCTGTCCAGGCAGCGAGTCATCGTGTCTTGCAACTACACGTTCGGTGAAATTTTTGGGTGTGCGCCCAACGAACTGGCTGGACGCTCGCTGGAATACCTCTACCCCTCCCAGGACGAGTTTCGACACATCGGCGAGCGCGCATGGCTTGTGATGAAGGAGACGGGCTTCTATTCTGATGAGCGCATCATGCAAAGGCTTGATGGCAGCCCGTTCTGGTGCCACGTTTCCGGGCGCTCAATGAACCGAGACGATCCATTTGCAACTGCGATTTGGGCATTCGAGGATATTTCGTCGGTCCGTCGGGTGACCCGCGACCTGACTCGGCGCGAGCGCGAGGTCGCGCAACTGTTGGTGACGGGAAAAAGCAGCAAGCAGATCGCGCGCGAGCTGCAAATTAGTCATCGAACGGTTGAAGCACACCGTGCCCGGCTTATGCGCAAGTATGCAGCCATGACGACGGGAGAACTGATCGGCAAGCTACTCGGGCGCGATCGGTGACCTTCTGCACTACCTCTGCGCCACGTTGCCACGTTGTAAGTCCTACGCCCGGAGAAACGCGGATTAATGAAATGAAGTTAAGACGCATCTTACCGGTGTTCACCCTAATGTAATTCGACGACTGCCATCCCGGTGATGACGCGGGTAAATTTCCCAAAAGCACACTGATGGGAGAACGCGATGGGAGTGGCGATTGTAGGCTGGGCGCACTTGCCGTTTGGCCGATTCGACGGCGCAAGCCTAGAGGATCTGATCGTGCGGGCCGGCCGCGAAGCCGTGAAGGATGCGGGCCTGCAAGGCGAAGAAATCGACGGCACCTGGCTGGGCAACTTGAATGGTGGTCTTGTCCCGGACATCTTCGCTTCGTCACTGACGCTGAATTGCAGCGATGGGCTGCGATGGAAGCCGGCGGTGCGTGTTGAGAACGCCTGCGCGTCGGGCGCCGCCGCAATTTACTCGGCATGCGATGCGATCGAGGCGGGCCGTGCGCGTACCGCGCTGGTAATCGGCGCCGAAAAGATGACCGATGTATCCGGCGAAGATGTTACGCGGATTCTTGGTAACTGCGCATACTCGGGCGAGGCGGGAAGTCCACCCGGGGGCTTCCCGGGAATCTTCGCCTCAATCGCGCAGGACTATTTCGCGGAGTACGGAGACCATTCGTCGGCGCTCGCGCGTATAGCCGCAAAAAATCATGCGAACGGCGTCGACAATCCGTGGGCGCATATGCGGCGAGATCTCGGCTTTGAGTTCTGCAATACCGTATCTGAAAAAAATCCGATGATTGCGCCACCGCTGCGCAAGACCGACTGCTCGCTAATCTCCGACGGCGCTGCGGCACTGGTGCTTGCCTCGAGCGATGCGGCCGCAGATTTTCCTCGTGCGATATCAATCCGTTCCCGTGTGCAGGTCAACGACTATCTGCCGCTGGGGCGCCGCCATGCTGCGTCGTTCGAAGGTCCGAAGCGTGCCTGGCGCGGCGCACTCGAGCGTGCCGGTTGCGCGGTTGACGACTTGTCGTTCGCCGAGGTTCACGATTGCTTCACGATCGCCGAGTTGCTCAGCTACGAAGCGATGGGCCTGGCCGCTGCTGGCCAAGGCCATCGTCTTATCGAAGAAGGGGTCGTTGCCCGTGGAGGGCGACTTCCGGTCAACGCTTCGGGCGGCCTCAAAGCGAAAGGCCACCCGATCGGCGCCACAGGCGTGTCCATGCACGTGATCGCTGCGATGCAACTGACCAATACGGCAGGCGCGATGCAGGTTCCCGATGCCTCCCTCGCAGGCGTCTTCAACATGGGAGGCTCCGCGGTGGCGAGCTATGTCAGCATTCTGGAGCGCAGCCGATGAACATCGCGCGCTGGCTGCAGCGCACGGCAGCGATCTTTCCCAAGCGGCTCGCGGTTCTGCACGGCGACGAACCCTGGCTCGAATACGGGCAACTTGCAGCACGCGTGGCGGCACTAGCGGGTTTCCTTCGCGAGCAATGCGGCGTACGGCCTGGTGCCCGGGTTGCCATCTACTCTGCCAACCGTCCCGAATATCTGGAGGCGCTTCAGGCCATCTATTGGGCAGGTGCCGTTTCCGTGCCCGCTAACTGCAAGCTGCATCCCAGAGAGTTGGAGTACATCCTGGATGACGCCGGGGCCGACGTGCTGTTCGTTTCGAGCGAGTTGCTGTCGACATTGGGCGACATGCAATGCGGTAAGCGGCGCTGCGTCGTGTTCGGCTCGGACGAATACCTGCATGCGGTCGAATATGCACCGACCGACCTGCATCACCGTCAGCCCGACGATCTCGCGTCGTTGTTCTACACATCCGGAACAACTGGGCGACCGAAAGGCGTCATGCAGACACACCGGAACCTGATGGCGATGACGGCGTGCTATTGCATTGACGTGGACGATGTCAGCCCCGAAGACGCAATGGTCTACGCAGCGCCGATGTCTCACGGCGCCGGACTTTACCACTATGCGTACATTTTGCGAGGCGCGCGTCACGTGGTGCCGCGGTCGGGTGGATTCGAGCCCGAGGAGTTGGCTGGTCTGGCCGCGCGCGCCGGACCTCTCGCGATGTTCGCGGCACCGACGATGGTCAAACGGCTCGTCGATCATTTCCGCGCGGTCGATGCCGATCCCGCCGGCTTCAAGACCATCATCTATGGCGGCGGACCGATGTACGTGAATGACCTGCAGCAGGCTTTGGAAGTGTTGGGTCCGCGCCTCGTGCAAATCTATGGGCAGGGCGAAAGCCCGATGACAATTACCGCACTCGGACGTCACCATCTCTCAGATCGGAAGCATGCTCATTGGTTGGCCCGTGCCGCTTCGGTAGGTGTCGCACAGTCGCTCGTCGAAGTCGACGTCGTGGCGCAAGATGGAAGCTCCGCCCCGAAAGGAGAAACAGGCGAGGTCGTTGTTCGCGGCGCCGCCGTCATGTCCGGCTACTGGAACAATGCGTCCGCTACGCGCGACGCGATCCGCAACGGCTGGCTCTACACGGGCGATACCGGCAGTCTCGACGAGGACGGGTTTCTCACGCTGAAGGACCGATCAAAGGACCTGATCATTTCGGGCGGTTCCAACATCTATCCGCGAGAGGTAGAGGAAACGTTGCTGGCTCATCCGTCGGTGTCGGAAGTGTCGGTAGTGGGACAGCGAGACGACGAATGGGGTGAGGTGCCCGTGGCTTTCGTGGTGCTTCACGCGGGCCGTCAAACGACCCGCGACGAACTGGACGCCTGGTGTGTGCAGCACATTGCACGTTTCAAGCGCCCGAAACACTACCGGTTCACCAATGAGTTGCCAAAAAACAGTTACGGCAAGGTATTGAAAACGGAGTTGCGCGGCCGGCTCGGCCAGTAGCCGTTGCGCAAGCTGCTGAAGATGAGGAGAGCAATCTTGAAACAAGTCAATGTACCGGTACTGATCGTCGGTGGAGGCGGTTGCGGGCTGAGCACATCTATTTTTTTGGCCAACCTTGGCGTTGAATCGCTGCTGATCGAGCGGCACCCGCAGCAGTCGCCGATGCCGAAGGCGCGGTACCTGAATCAGCGCACGATGGAGGTGTTTCGTCAATACGGCCTTGCCGACGCAATCTACGCACGATCATTGCCGATCGAATACGTCAGCAAGATGCGCTGGTGCACGAGTCTGGGCGGAGATCGCCCGTGGGACCGCAAGACGCTTTACGAACTCGAAGCCTGGGGCGGCGGTTCCCTGGCGTCTACGTATCAGAAAGATAGTCCGTGCCAGAGCACCGTTTATCCGCAAGTGCGCCTTGAGCCGCTGCTCAAGGCGCATTCGGAGCAGATGGGTGGTGCGCAGATGCGCTTCGGTCACGAGTTGCTGTCGATCGAGCAAAGCGAGACCGAGGTCATCGCGACCGTGCGTGACCGCATCGCTGACGAAAACTATCAGGTTCGCGCTCAATACGTCGTCGCTGCCGACGGTGGAAAAACGGTCGGTCCGTGCGTCGGTGCGCGTCTTGAAGGTACGCCCGAACTGCTGGAGATGGTGACCGTCTACTTCGCGGCAGATCTGTCGGCTTATATCGACGACGACAACGTCAGCACGTTCTGGTTTGCGAATCCCGAAGGCGACACCAAAGCATGGGGTAGCGGCGTGCTGGGTAAGCTGGGCCCGACGCGGTTCGACCGTCGCTCAGAAGAATGGATGTTCCACTTCAGTTTCAAGCCCGGCAGCAGCGAAAATTACGAGGCGGCTACGCTCGTGCCTCGCATCCGCGCATTGTTGAAGATTCCTGATCTCGACGTTAGCGTGCTCAGCGTCGGCAAATGGATCGTGCAAGGTGTGCTGGCTGATCGCTATCGGTTTGGCCGCGTCTTTCTGGCAGGCGATGCCGCACATAGACACACGCCCACGACGGGGCTTGGCCTGAACTCCGCTGTGCACGACGCACAGAATCTGGCATGGAAACTGGCTGCCGTGATTCGGGGCCGGGCCGGCGCCGGGTTGCTTGACAGCTATGAGAGCGAACGTCGCCCGGTCGCCGAGCGCAACGTCAACTGGGCACTGTTCACGTTCGGAAATTATCAGGTGACGAACGCAGCCATCGGCATCGTGCCGGGCGATCCGCGGGGCAGCGAGGCAAACTTCAAGGCCTTGCTCGCCGAGGGCGACGACGCAGATGCACGACGTGCCCGGTTCAATGAACTGATGAAGGTTCACCAAACCGAATATCAGGCGCACGACCTCGAAATCGGCATCCGGTATGACACCGGTGCGCTCGTGAGCGACAACACATCGCCTCCGCCTCGCGACCCGCTCGGTCAACGCTTCGTTCCGACCACGCGCCCCGGCCATCGCATCGCGCATGCATGGCTGGCGCGCGGGGCGCAGAAAATTTCCAGCCTTGATCTCGCACGGGCTGATCGCTTTGTGCTTATTACCGGCCGGCCGGACATCTGGGAAACGGCGGCAAAGGAGACCACTGACAGGCTCGGTATGCCCGTCGAGGTGGTGGTCATCGCCGACGACGCACAGGTAAGCGATCCTTCGGGCGAATGGCGCAACGTACGCGAAATCCAGGATGACGGCGCAATCCTGCTGCGCCCGGATCAGCACGTTGCGTGGCGCTGTACAACTGCTCCAGTAGGTGTCGATCTCGCGCAGTGCCTGACGGACGTGCTGGCACAAGTCATCGATCGCGCCCCCGTGCCGGTCTAACTACGACAGATAGGAGTCGATATGCAAACTTCCACATTAGCATCGCGCCGCTCGGCCTCCGAGCTGGGACTGCGGCCGAATATGCTCAATCACTATGCACGCGTCACGCATGACGTCGGTGCGACTGCCGACTTTTACGGCCGCATCCTCGGAATGGAACTCGCGAGCGCGATCATGGATGATCACGTGCCGTCTACGGGTGATGCCTTTCCCTATTTCCATATCTTCTTCCGGATGGCGGACGGATCAACGATGGCGTTCTTCGAATGCACCGATTTGCCTTTGCCCTCGTCTCCGTCGCATCCCGCCTACGACGTCTTCGACCACATCGCGCTTGAAGTGAGCGATACGGCCGAGCTCATGCGCTGGAAGGAATGGCTGGTAAGCCAGGGCGTAGATGTACTTGGCCCCGTCGATCACAAAGGCATTATTCAGAGCATCTATTTCAGGGACCCGAACGGATATCGGCTTGAGTTGACGACGCCGATCGATCCTGCATGGAACCAGCACACTACCCGGGCACAGGAAGATCTTAATCAATGGCTCGCCGCGAAAGCAGCGGCGCAAGCCGAAGGCCGGGACGTCTCCGCCGCCATGATTGAGTTGATCGGACAGATTAAGCGCAAGCGCTACGAGACCTCTGCGGAAGGAAATGAATGAACATGACCCGTTCCAATCACACCCATGACGCTTCACGGAAGAGCTGGGTCCGCTCAGCAAATGACGGCGCGACGGATTTTCCAATTCAGAACCTTCCCCACGGCGTATTCCGGCGGGCTTCGCGAGGCGAAGATTTCCGAGGCGGCATCGCAATCGGCGATCAAATTCTTGATGTAGGCGCTGCTCTGGCAAGGAGTCTTTTTCCGGCAGAAGCGCGTGAGGCAGCGCAGGCGGCCGCACGTGCGCCGCTCAACGATTACATGGCGCTATCGTCCGACAAGCGAAGCGCTGTGCGCTCGGCTGTGTCGTTCCTGCTATCTGAGGACTGTCCTCAGCGGAAGGAGGTTTCCGAATGCCTCGTTCCGCAGGCGGACGCTGAATACGCTCTTCCGGCGCGCATCGAGAACTTTTCCGACTTTTACTCGTCGCTCAGCCATGCGACAAACGTCGGCCGTCTGTTCCGGCCCGACAATCCGATCCTGCCAAACTATCGCTGGCTGCCGGTAGGCTATCACGGCCGTACGTCCTCGATTCGTGTGTCGGGACAGGATTTCCGTCGGCCAACCGGTCAACTGAAGGACCCGAGCAGCGCCGAGCCGGAGTTCGCGCCCAGCCGGCGACTTGATTACGAAGCCGAGCTCGGTGTACTCATCGGACAAGGAAACGAACTCGGCACGGCCATTGACATCCAGAATGCTGACGCGCATGTATTCGGCGTTTGCCTGTTGAACGACTGGTCCGCGCGCGACATTCAGTCATGGGAATATCAGCCGCTGGGGCCGTTCCTTGCGAAAAGCTTTTTCACCAGCCTGTCGCCGTGGATCGTGACGCTCGAGGCGCTCGAGCCGTACCGCACCGGCTTCTCTCGGCCTGAAGGTGATCCTGCGCCGATGCCGCACCTTTGGAGTCCGGAGCTGGCGACACGTGGTTCGATTGATATTCGAGTCGAGACCCTGTTGCAGTCAGCGCAGATGCGAACCAGCGGCGCACCTCCGGCGAGCTTGTCCATCTCGCGTTATCCGGACGCTTATTGGGCAATGTCACAACTGATTGCACATCAGACATCAAACGGGACGAATCTTTGCCCAGGCGACCTGCTCGGCAGCGGGACGCTCTCAGGCCCCGATCCGGCTTCGCGCGCCTGTCTTCTTGAACTCACGGAAGGCGGCAAGCATCCGTTCACGTTGCCGGGCGGAGAAACCCGCACGTTCCTGGAGGACGGCGACACAGTCATCATGCGCGGATGGTGCGAACGAGACGGCTATCGTCGCATCGGGTTCGGTGAGTGCCGCGCGACGGTGCTTCCCGCGCGCCGGCCGTGACGGGTGACGTGAGGATGTAAGGAGCGGCGGTGGCCTTGGCCCACCGCTGGTAGGAAAACATGAACCGTATTGTCCGTAAGAGATAAGCGGCTACCCAGGAATCACCTGGATCGGTGAAGGACAAGGCAACCCAGTGACATGCCCAAAGGGTTTGGTCCAAAGCCGGTCCACCATCGTCCGGATGGAGGAGACAAAATGAAATCCGATCAAACCGCCGCGAGCCTCGCGGCAGGCACAGCTTTGCCTGAACATTCCGCAGGAAAGCGCTCGGGCGCGAGCCTTTACCAGATTGTGGTTGCTGCATCGCTTGGATCGTGCTTCGAGGCGTACGATTTGTTCCTCGTCGGCACTATGGCTGCCGTGATTGGCAAGCAGTTTTTTTCCGGTGTCAATCCCGCGCTGTCGCTGATCTTTACGTTGCTCGGATTTGCGGCAGGCTTTCTCGTCAGGCCGCTTGGCGCGATGGTCTTCGGCGGCATAGGCGACCGGCTCGGTCGAAAACAGGTTTTCGTCGTGACGGTCGCGCTGATGGGACTCGCGACCGTGCTCATCGGTCTGCTGCCGACATACGCAACCGTCGGCGTCCTCGCCCCCGTTATGTTCGTCGGGCTGCGGCTTGTGCAGGGGTTCGCGTTGGGCGGCGAAAATGGAGGGGCGATGGTGTACGTCGCGGAACACGTTCCGGCAAATCGGCGCGCCTTCTATACCTCGTGGCTCCAGATTGCACCGATCGCTGGTCTGATTCTCTCTCAGCTGGTCGTGCAGGGCACGCGTTCTACATTTGGCGAGGCGGCTTTTCTTGAATGGGCCTGGCGTGTGCCGTTCGTGCTATCGCTGGTTTTGCTGGCGTTGTCGTTGTGGATGCGTACCCGCATGGGCGAATCACCTGAATTCGAACGCCTGCGCAACGAACACCAGGTCTCACGCGCGCCGCTCAGGGAAGCGTTCACCGGTCGTCGCAACATCGTCGCAATGATCTGTTCGCTGTTCGCTCTTGGACCCGGCGCGGCGGTGACGTTTTACAGCGCATTTTTCTACACGCCATTTTTCCTGACTGAGGTGCTGCGCGTTGAGCCCGCAACGGCCAATCTGCTTTCAATGTTCTCGCTCGTCATGGCGGTTCCGATCTTTCTCGCTTTCGGCGTGCTGTCCGACAAGATCGAGCGTAAGACAGTAATCTGCACAGGTTTCATTCTGGTTGTCCTTTGTTATCCGGCGATTTACCGCGGCCTGACGCATTTTGCCAATCCGGCGCTGGAACGCGCCATTGAGACGGCGCCCGTCGTGGTCGTGGCCGATCCGCACGAATGCTCCACGCAATTCAATGCACTCGGAACGTCGAAGCTTCATACGTCCTGCGATCTCGCGAAGAGTGCGCTTGTCCGCGCCGGCATCAGCTACACGAATGAGACAGCGAGCGCGGGTGCCGGTGCAATCATCAGGGTGGGCGATAAGGTCGTCGCTTCTTACGAAGGCAGCGGGCCGGACGCCCCAGTCAAGGCTAAAGCTTTCGCCGCCTCGCTGCGCGGTGCGCTGGACTCGGCCGGATACCCGCAGAAGGCCCCGCCGCACGGTGTGAACCGGCCAATGGTCTTCCTGCTGCTGGTCGCCCTTGCCACTTTTTCAGCGATGACCTACGCACCTTTAGCAGCGGCCATGACTGAACTGTTTCCAGCCAGGATTCGCTTCACCGCGCTTTCCGTGAGCTACCACATCGGCTTCGGCTGGACTGGAGGATTTCTTCCTGCAGCGGCTTTCGCGATCGTCGCGACGAACGGGAACATGTATGCAGGATTGGCCTATCCCAGGGTGGCCGCCCTGATCGGCGCAATTCTTGTCGTGGCGTTCATGCTGGCAGCACGCACGGGAAGTCTGAAGCACGAGACGTGACACGAGGGGTTGCGTGGCGGGCGGGCGCCGGGTCGGCGTTGCATGGCGTGACCTGGCGGCGCGGTTACGCAAGGTTGTAATCTGGAGACATTGACAGTGCATAGTACCTATCAGTACGAGAAATTCGAATTTGTGCGTCCGCCTGAGCTCAATGGCGTTCCCCATGGGCGCTACCCGGTGGTCGTGGTCGGCGCCGGTCCGGTCGGTCTCACTACCGCTATTGACCTGGCCGCCCAGGGGACGCCGGTGCTTCTCCTGGACAACGACGATACTGTTTCATTCGGCTCACGCGGGGTGGCGTACGCCAAACGCACGCTCGAGATCTTCGACCGACTCGGCTGCAGCGGGCCGATGATGGAAAAGGGTGTGTCTTGGAACGTCGGCCGTACATTCTTTGACGAGACGGAAGTTTTTAACTTCAATCTCAGCCCGGAGCCCGACCATCATCGCCCCGGCATGATTAACCTTCAGCAGTACTACCTCGAAGAGTTTCTGCTTCGACGCGCTCGCGAGTTGCCAAATCTCGAGATCCGTTTCAAGAACGAGGTCATCGGCATTATGCCGCAGGGTCATGAGGTGACGCTTCAGGTCAGGACCCCTGCGGGGGACTACACCTTGGACACGGAATGGCTCGTCGCTGCGGACGGCGCGCGCAGCCCAATCCGCACCTTTCTTGGGTTGGACATCGACGGGAAAATCTTCAAGGATCGGTTCCTGATTGCCGATGTGGTCATGAACGCCGATTACCCCACGGAGCGGTGGTTCTGGTTCAATCCGCCGTTTCACCGTAATCAGTCGGCGCTCGTACACCGTCAGCCCGACAACGTCTGGCGGATCGACTTTCAGCTTGGCTGGCAGGCCGACCCCGAAGAGGAAAAGAAGCCAGAGAATGTCATCCCGCGCATAAAAGCGATGCTGGGCGACGACCGCGAGTTCGAGCTCGAATGGGTGAGCATCTACACGTTCCAGTGTCGGCGCATGGGCAGCTTCAACCATGGCCGGGTGCTTTTTGTCGGCGATTCCGCGCATCAGGTTTCTCCTTTTGGCGGGCGGGGTGCCAATTCGGGCATACAAGACGCCGACAACCTGGTATGGAAGCTCAAGCTCGTTATGGAAGGCGAGGCGCCGCCGGCGCTGCTCGACACCTACACGGAAGAGCGCGGGCTGGCTGCTGACGACAACATCAGGAACTCGACGCGCTCGACGGATTTCATTACCCCGAAAAGCAACATCAGCAAAACGTTCCGTGATGCGCTACTGGGGCTGGCCGGGGAGCAGCCTTTTGCACGGGCGCTGGTGAACTCTGGCCGTCTCTCGGTGCCCACGATCCTGATCGACTCGAGTCTTAACACGCCGGATGCGTCACCGTTCGCCGGCAACATGGTGCCGGGGGCGCCGATGGCCGATGCGCCGGTGACCGGTGGCGGTCACTCATGGCTGCTCGGGGCATTCGGTGATCGCTTCGCGCTACTCCTTTTCACGAAGGACGCGTCAGCGCTCGATGCGGCGACTGTTCAGGCGCTCGCCGAACTTTCGGATGCGCCGATTCTGGTCGAAGCAGTTGTGGTGGCGGAAGGTGGCAGCGCCCCTAGCGGCATTCCCACGCTCATCGACATCAAGGGGCGCGTCCGCGAGCGATACGATCTCGCTCCCGGGAGCGTCTATCTTGTGCGGCCCGACCAGCATGTCGCAGCACGCTGGCGCGAGCTTGACCCGATGAAGGTACGGAGTGCGATTGCCCGCGCGACGTGCAACGATTGAAGGACTCAGAATGGCACTGACTACGCAGCCCAATTTTGCTGAACCCGGCAAACGCTATTTCTATTCGTTCGTTCCCGGCGACGATTTTTACGAGGCGCTCACCAATGCTCATCGCGACCTCACCGATGAGCAGAGTTCAACGCTCAACGCGCGGCTGATCCTGCTGCTGGCCAACCACATCGGCGATCTATTAGTGCTGCGCGAGGCGCTTGGTATCGCGAGGGGAAAAGTGGAGACCACCGGCAACCTCGAACCTTCCGCGGAGCATTGATCCATGAGCGGATCCAATGATTTGATGCAGGCTGAATGGCGTCTGACGGATTTTGTGCATGGGTTTGATGCCTCGCATGCACCGGAACAGGCACTCGCAGTCGTGCGCAACATGCTTTTGACGACCCTCGGGCGACGACGGGCGAGCAGCAATAACCCGGAGGCTGTCGGAAAGCACTGAAGTGTTTGCAATATCAGCCGCCTGATGAATTTCTAAGGAACTCGATAGCAAATTCAGTTGCACGCCGCGAGAAGAAACGAAAACCCGCGTTGCCTCTAGCTGCCCGCGTGGACTCTGAGCGGTAGGCGGCTGTTGATTGTTGTGAAGCGGACAAACCGACGTCCCGTATGCGTAGGCTTCGGGCGTCGCCTAATGGCCGAGAGCACCAGTTCAATGAAGGTACCCAAGAGCTGTCATCGAAATTTCCAACGGCAGCTCAGGGGCGGCTTCGGCGAATGAGTACAGTCGGCCAATTTCTGCCGTTGGGTAAGCGCGTTTGGCGGTCCGTTCTTGTCCAGGGAGCGGACGATGGCACAAAAACACTGCAACTTCGCCCGTTCTAATATGACATGTACGCCTCTAGCTGGTTCAGCTGCTCCGCTCCTGTAGCAGTGCCACCATGCGTTGGGCAAGCGGAGAGAGGTAAGCCCCGGTCCGGAACACTACGCCAATACGTCGACGCAAGTCGAGTTCGTCCATGTCGAGATTGAGCGCGCGCAGCCCCTCGAGACTCTCGAACGATTCGGTGCCTGCTATGCAGAGCATCGTCGTGCCGCGCAGCAGATGTAGTAGCGAGGTGCTACCGAAATCGGTTTCCACGCGAAGCTTCGGCGGCCCGAGCCCCTGCCGCTCGAAGGCCGCGTCGACCTGCTGCCGCAGCAGAATGTTCGGTCCGGGCAGCAACCATTCCTGACCTGCCAGATCCGCTAGCCGTAGATTGCGCTTGCGATGTAGTGCATGCGCCTCATCGGCTAGCACAGAGAGCGAGTCGCGAAAGAGCTCGACGAAGGTCACGTCGCCTACGCTGCGAGTCGGCTCGGGCGCCACGACCAGATCGAGTTCGCCCGCCATGAGGAGGTCGACCAGATCGCGCGCGAGCCGGCGCCGCAGTCGCAGACGCGCGGCCGGGCGTTCGTTCAACAACTGCCGGCACGCGCCCAGTACCAGCGCGTTTGGCACCGTTGGCGAATAACCGATGCGAAGCACGCCCTGTTCGCCGCTCCGGATCGCATGCATTTCCTTCAGCGCGTCTTCGTATTCGAGCGCAATGCGCTGCGCACGTACGATGAACAGCGCCCCTGCCTGGGTCGGCACGATACCGCTGGCCGTGCGCTCGAACAGTCCCAGGCCAACCTGCGCCTCCACGCGTTGAATCGCCTTGGTCAAAGCCGGCTGGCTCATGCCTAGTGCCTCGGCGGCACGGCCAATGCCCCCGTGCTTCTCGACGGCAAGCAGATATTCCAGGTCCCGTGTCTCCATTGTCATTCCTAACGGCTATGACTTTATAGCCAACGCGTCATTGTGGTGATCCCCTGCATCTTACAGACTAAGAGCCAGATCGATAACGGGAGACACCGATTGGGCTTTGCTTATTTTCTGCGCCGCGCCGCGCGTTATTGGGGCGACACCGTAGCGGTCATGCATCGCGAGCGCGAGCTGACGTACCGCCAACTCGACGAACGCTCAAGCCGGCTCGCGAATGCATTACTCGGTCTTGGACTGACGAAAGGCGACCGGGTCGCGGTTCAGGCCCGCAACTGCACGGAACTGGTGGAGATCGAATGCGCGCTTTATAAGGCGGGGCTCGTCAAGGCCGCGTTGAATCCGCGCTTCACGGCGCACGAAGCCGCCGACGTGGTCGAGAATTGCGCACCGCGCGTGATGATCGCGGGAGCGGGATACACGACTTACGATCGCAGCTCGCCAGGTTTCCGTTCAGTCGAAACATTCATTTCTCTTGGCGAAGCGGCGAACGGCTATGCCGACTACGAAACACTGATTTCGCGGGCCAGCGCGAACCTGCCCGATGTCACGCTGTCGTCCGACGACCTCGCCGTGCTGCACTTCTCGTCCGGTTCGACCGGCAAGATCAAAGCGGCTATGCAGACCTACGGCAATCGCCTCGCGTCGCTGCGCAAAATCCTGTTGGGCATGGACCGTCCCGCGAAACCCGGCGACCGCCTGGCGCTCATCGGACCAGTCACGCACGCGTCGGGCATGTTGATGCAGCCGTACCTCTATTCGGGCGCCACACTCGTGCTGTTCGACACGTTCGAGCCAGCGCACTTTCTTTCGGAAATCGAACGACTGCGCATTACGCACGTGTTCATGGTGCCCGCGATGATCAACATGCTGCTCAACGACGCTGCGCTGGACACCGCCAATCTCAAGAGCCTGAAGATGCTCGGCTACGGCGCCGCGCCAATGGCGCCCGCGCGCATCGAGGAAGCATGGACGCGGATTGGGCCGGTGCTGTCGCAAGGTTACGGCGCGAGCGAGTCGACCTCGGGCGTCACGCGCCTGAGCATCGCCGATCATGCCGACGCAATCGCGTACCGTCCCGAAAGGCTGGCATCGTGCGGCCGGCCGGCCGGCGAGACTGAAGTCCTGGTGGTTGACGAACACGGCTGCGAGGTCATGGGCGATGCGATCGGTGAGGTCATCATTCGCGGCGCCGATGTGTTCCAAGGCTACTGGGGCGAGCCGGAACTCACGCGCGAAGTGCTCGTGGACGGCTGGCTGCGCACCGGCGATCTCGCGCGCCTCGACGAAGCGGGCTTTATCTACCTCGTCGATCGCCAGAAAGACATGATCATTTCCGGCGGCTTCAACGTGTATCCCACCGAAATCGAAGCCTCGCTGTATCAGCATTCCGATGTGATGGAAGTATGCGTGGTCGGCGTGCCCGACGAGAAGTGGGGCGAAAGTGTCAAGGCAGTCGTCGTGCTGAAGTCCGGACGCAATACGTCTGCCGAAGAAATCATCGCGCATTGCCGCGCCCGCCTTGCTGACTACAAGCTCCCTCGCACGGTGAGCTTCGTCGCCGATCTGCCCAAGAACGCGAGCGGCAAGGTCGCCCGCAAGCTGGTTCGCGAGCAGTACTGGCAAGGCATCTCGCGTCGTGTCAACTGAAGGGGACAACCATGTTCGATCACCTGAGCAATCCGGTATTCGTTGAAACGCGTGAGGGCATTCGCCGTTTCATCGCGGAAGAATTGTTGCCGCTGGAGCAGGAACTCGGCATCGGCAGCGAAGACATCTGGCCGCGCGACACGCTACGCCGTGTCTGGCGCCGCTCCGCGCAGCTCGGCTTCTACGCGGCATGTCTGCCCGTCAAGCTCGGCGGCCGGGGGCTGTCGATCATTGAACAGTGCGCACTCAAGGCAGATCTGGCCGCCTCCGGATCCGCGCTCGCGCCTCACGTGCTCGGCGACCTGGGCGGTCCGCCGCGCGTCGGCAATATGCTCAAGTACGCGACGCCGGATCAGCTCGTGCGCTATTTCGAACCGGTGGTCCGTGGGGAGAAATCGACCTGCTTCGCGCTGACCGAACCCCACTCGGGCTCGGATGCGCAGAGCATCACCACCTCGGCCGTGGTGGACGGCGACGACCTCGTGATCAACGGCGTCAAGCACTACATCAGCGGCGCGCCGTTTGCCGATTTCGCGATCGTCATGTGCGTAACCGATGCCAGCACCACGCCACCTGCCATTACCGCGGTGCTCGTCGATCTCGACCGGCCCGGCGTGACGGTCGAACAGCAATATGTGCCGATGTCTGGACAGCACATCGACGCGGACATCCGCTTCGTCGACGTGCGCGTGCCTCGCGCAAACGTGTTCGGCGGAGAGGGCAATGGCTTCAAGCTCGGCATGTCGCGTATCAACGTGAACCGCCTGCTGCATTGCCCGACGATGCTCGGCCTCGCCACGGCGGCCTACGAAGCGTCGCTCGACTATGCGCGTACGCGCCGGCAGTTCGGCGGCCCGATCGCGCGCTTTCAGGCAATCCAGCACATGCTCGCCGACATGGCCGCCGCGCTGTGGGCATGCGAAAGCATGATCGCCCAGACAGCAGCGCTCGCGGACGCCGGTGCCGATCTGCGGATGAAGGCCGCGGCCTGCAAGCTGTTCGTGTCGGAACGTTGCTTCGAAGTCGCGGACAAGGCCGTGCAGATTCATGGCAACGTCGGCGTGACGCGCCATCACCCGATCGAGCAGACGTTCCGGAAACTGCGGATGTTCCGCATCTTCACGGGCACGAGCGAGATCCAGCGCAATACAATCGCCCGCGTCATTCTCGACCCGGCCGGCTCGCCGGCATAAAAGAAGAATGCAGCACGCACGCGGCTGCCGCATACCGTGAAGAGGTACCGATGAAACCGGAATGGTCCTGCCTGAACGGCGTCAAGATTGTCGATTTGAGTCAACTGCTGCCCGGGCCACACGCCACGTCGATGCTAATGCATCTGGGGGCGGACGTGGTCAAGGTCGAGCCGCCCGGCACCGGCGATCCGGCGCGCCAACTCGGACGCGAGATATTCGCCCAGCTCAACCGGGGCAAACGGTCCATCGCGCTCGACTTGAAAAGTTCCGCCGGACAGGCTGCGATGCTCGAACTGGTGTGTGACGCGGATGCGGTGGTCGAAGGTTTCCGGCCAGGCATCATGAAACGCCTTGGACTCGACTATTCGACGCTCGCCGAAGTGAATCCGCGCATCGTGATGTGTTCGATTTCCGGATTCGGGCAGACCGGCCCGTACGCGGCCCGGCCTGGCCACGATCTCAATTACCTGGCGCTCGGCGGTTTCTGGTCGATTCCGGTTCAGGTCGACGACCGGGTCACGCGCCCACGTGTGCGGCTTGCGGACTACGCCGGGTCGAGTCACGCCGCGCTCGCGCTGGCGGTTGCTGTTATGAGCGCGCGTCAGAACGGTCGCGGCCAGCATCTTGACGTATCGATTCACGACTGTGTGTTGGCGTGGACTGCATCGGCCGCGTGGACCTCGCGCGAGTATGCGGACCGCCCGCTGGCATCGCCCAACGTCATGCCCGAGAACGATCTTTTCGCGACGCGAGACGGCCGGCATCTTGCGTTGGGGATTCTGGAGAACAAGTTCTGGTTGAACCTGTGCGAAGCGCTCGGCGCCGACTATCCCGCGTTGACTGACGATCGCTTCGCGTCACGCCTTGGCAGGCAGCAGTTCAAGCGCGAGGTCAACGCGCTGCTCACGCAGATGTTCTTGCAGCGCACGCTTGCGGAATGGCTCGACACGCTCACGTCTTTCGATCTACCGGTGTCGCCGCTGCTCGACGCGCACGAGTTATTCGACGATCCGCACGTGCGCGAACGCGGCATGATCCGTGAGCTCGCTAACGAGGCAACCATGGCGGTGCGCTTTCCCGTGAAATTTTCGGCGGGGTTGCCCGATGCCGGGGACACCGTCCCGCTGCTCGGCCAGCACGACGGCTGAAGCCGTCCGACAGCAACAGCAATAGCAGGAACGCAGAAGACGTCCCCACCATTACGGAGACAACCCGAATGACAAACGAACACAACCGGTACCGACCGGCGCGCGCATGGTCTATCGCAATCATGCTCGCGCTGATGATGCTGGTGAATTTTCTGGACAAGGTCGTGCTCGGCCTCGTGTCCATCCCGATGATGCGTGAGCTTCACCTGTCGCCCACGCAGTTCGGGTTGATTGGCGGGAGCCTCAACTGGTTGTTTTCGATTTCCGCTGTGCTGGGCGGCCTCGCGGCGAATCGCGCTTCGACAAAATGGCTGTTGCTGCTGATGGCTGGCTCATGGGCCCTGCTGCAATTGCCGATGCTGGTCGCCGGTTCGATCTGGAGCATCATCGCGTGCCGTGTGCTGCTCGGCGCCGGCGAAGGACCGACCTCGCCGGTTGCGGTGCATGCGCTTTATAAGTGGTTTCCGGACGCCAGGCGCAACCTGCCTGTCGCCGTGCTGCATCAGGGGAGCGCGCTCGGTCTGCTGGTCGCCGGGCTGAGCATTCCGGCCATCACCGCACACTGGGGCTGGCGGGCAAACTTTCTCGTGCTGTCCGCGCTGGGCTGCCTCTGGTGCATCGCGTGGCTCGTATTCGGCGCGGAAGGTCGTTTGTCGAGCCCCGTGCGTAAGGGTCGCACGGCGCGCGTCCCGTACGCTCTGCTGCTGACCGATCGGACCGTACTGGGCGTTTTTGCCGGGCACTTCGCCGCCAACTGGATTCTTGCCATGACGCTCACCTGGACGCCAACCTGGCTGCAACTGGGAATGGGTTATGAACCGCATGTCGCGGGCAGAATGTTTGCGTTATTCGTCGCCATTACGGCGCCCCTTAGCCTCGGGCTTGCCGGGCTGTCGCAGCGCCTGTTGGCGAACGGGGTGCCGTCGAGAGTCGGGCGCGGCGGCTTCCTAGCCGTGACGCTGATCGTGGCGGGCGCACTGATCGCGTTGCTTGCGTGGCCAGGCGTCTCGCCCATGGTGAAGTTCATCCTGCTGACGCTCGGCAGTGGCATGACGCTTGCCATGTATTCGATCGGGCCTGCCATGTTGGGCGAAGTCACCCCCGATTCGCAACGGGGCGGCGTCCTCGCATTGAGCAACGGATTTTCATCGCTCGCCGGACTCGCCGCGCCGATCGTCACCGGGCTGCTGATCGACGGCGCCAGCCGGTCCACCGCGCGCGGCTTCGAGCAGGCGTGCGTCGCCTGCGGCGTGGTACTGCTGGGATGCGGCCTGCTTTGCGGATTCTGCCTCGACCCGCAGCGCTCGCAACGGCGCCTCGCCGGTGGCGTGTCCCGCGCCCCGGCGCCGCGTAGCGTCGCCGATCCTGGCTGAAGCTCTGCGCATCACCGTCTTTGAGTGCGTTCCGCGACACGTCTGGACGGACGCCATCCATTAGTTATCCGTAATAATACCAATAGAAAACAAAGGAAACGTATGAAGAAGGTTCTTGGTGCGACGCTGATAAGCCTGCTATCTGGAGGGGCCTGTGCGCAATCAACCGTGACGTTGTATGGCAATGTCGGCGGCGGTCTTCGCTGGACGAACGGCGCCAAGGGCGGCAGCGTGGTCGGTTACAACAACAATATCATTGCCGGCAACCAGTTCGGCTTTACCGGCAAAGAAGACCTCGGTGCCGGCCTGAAGGCCATCTTCAAGCTGGAGGGCGCGTTCAACAGCGGTACCGGCGCGGTGAAGACCTCGGGCACCTTGTTTTCGCAGGCTGCGTTCGTCGGTTTGACTGGCAATTTTGGCCGCCTGACCTTTGGCCGGCAACTGAACGCAAACGAAGACCTTGGCATTCTCATCGATCCGGCGGGTGGGCGCGGACAGTCCATTGCGATCGAACCAGGCGTGGTATATAGCGCTAACTATTTCACACTGGACTCGCGTTTCAATAACACTGTCAAATATATCGGACAGGTAGGCGGCTTTCGCATGGCCGCGAGCTATTCTCCCGGCGGCGTCGCGGGCAATCCCCGCGCGGCGACAAACTTCTCGGGCGCGGCCTTGTATCAGTGGGGACCAGCGCTCGGCGGCGTGTCGTATCAAAAGACGTGGAACGCGACGGCGACACAATGGGCGCAGACGTTCCAGACCGGCGGTACGCTCCAGATCGGACCAGCGCGGCTTTACCTGAACTATGCCGATCTCACCGTTACTGGCGCTAAGCCCACTACACCCCGGCGCCGCGACAGAATTCCGGGCGGTGGAGTCGTCTGGTCGGTCACGCCAGCGTTACAGTTCACGGCGGCTTTCATTGATGATATTGCCAGTAATCTTGGCAATGTCGCGTCGGCCAGCGGCCGTAAAGTCACAACGTTTGCAATTGCCGAGTATTTTCTGTCGAAGCAGACCGAACTCTACGCGGAGTTCGATCGGAATGGATTTTCGGGCGCCTATCGTTACGATCCCGCCAACATCACGGCACTCGGCCTGAATCCCGGTGCCCATACGATGACCGGCGTGTCACTCGGTCTCATGACACGTTTCTAGAAGGGAGGCGCAAGCCTACGCCTGGCCGATCCCACCCATTCACTTTATTGAAGAAATCGCATGACGATCCGTATTCGAATTCCCCGCGCTATGCTCATGGCTGCGCTTATCGGCGCGTCCGCCGGCGCATTTGCCCAGTCCGGGGCCGCATCCGCGGGCGGCTCCACCACCGCCTCTGACGCGACGTCCGTCAAGGCAAGGAAGGCCGCGGACAGGAAGCTCGCTCGCCGGGTATCGACTGCACTAGCTCGCACTCGAGGGCTCAACGCCGCACGCATCTTCGTGAAGGCACAAAGCGGCCACGTCACGCTTTCCGGCTCGGTGTCGGATAACGAGCAGATTCCACTGGCCGTCGAAGCGGCAAAGCAGGTCGTCGGCGTCTCAAGCGTGGAGAATTTTATCCACCTCTCCGGGCCATCTCTGTAATGCCTGCCTTCCGGGAAAAAACATGAAAAGCACTCGAAATCGTGACCTCACCACTGGCCCTGTCGCGACCGCCGTGGCGCTTGTCATTGGCGCACTGCTGCCGCTGTCCACGCATGCTCAGGAGGTCGGGGTATCTCGCGACCCCGTCGAACTCGGCATCATGCAGGGCTTTCCTCCGCCTGCGGACAAGCTTGTGACCAAGGCCAACTCGCTGCGCTACCCGAACCTTGCCTGGGCGCTCCGCAATACCCGTCTGATGACTCCTACTGCAAATGTCGAGCACGCGCACACGCCGTTGCCACTACCTGCCGGTGCCGCGCTCGACCCCGACAAGGTGCAGTTCACTGTCGACGGAACGACGCTAACCCTGACCGATTATCTGCGACGCACCTATACCGACGGTTTCATCGTCGTTCACGACGGCAAGGTGGTGCTTGAGCGCTACTTCAATTCCTTTACGCCCCGGCAGACGCACGCGTGGGCATCGATGACCAAATCCGTGACTGGGCTCGTCGCGGCGCAACTGATCGACGAAGGCCGACTGGACCCACAAGCGACACTCTCGACGTACGTTCCCGAACTGGCGGGCACGCCGTTCGGCGACGCGACGGTCCAGCAAAATCTGGATATGGAGGTGCCGGTCAGCTACCCGGCCGATCTTCCACCAGATCTGGGACTCTTCGGCGCAGTGGGCATCACTCCGCGCCGCAGCGGCGCGCCGGACAGCATCTACGACTTCCTGAAAGTGGCACGCCCCACGCCCGCCGCGACGGCGGGAAACGTGTGGTTCTACCAGAATGGCTCGCCCGAAGCTGTCGCATGGGCGATACGGCGCGTGTCTGGCCTGTCGTGGAGCGAACTGGTCTCCCGCACGATGTGGCAGAAGATCGCCGAAGACGACGGCGACGTCGTGGTCGATCGTTTAGGTACCGAGATGGCAAGCGGTGGTTTCAACACGACGCTTCGCGACGCCGCACGTTTCGGTGAGTTAGTGCGGTTGGGCGAAGCGGGACGGACGACTTTGCTCCCGGCTTCTACCGCCCACATCACATTTATGCCTGCGGATAACGCCCGCGCCTTCGCGAAGGGCAATCTGGCGTCCGGCCGCCCGGGCTACTCATATCGGGACTACTGGTATCAGGTGAACGATGGGCACGGCTCGTTCGCGGCCGGCGGCCGGTTCGGGCAATCGATCCTGGTCGATCCTAAGACGAAGCTCACCATCGTCAAGTTCTCGTCATCGCCTGATCAGGCCGCGCGACCGACCAGTGCGGCAGCGGGGCGCTCGATCCCACGGGCGTCGCTCGATACTGCCGCTGCGCTTAACCAGGCCGCACGTGCCATCAGTGCCGCGATCAGATAACGCATTGCAGTGCGAGCGGGGAGCGGTAACGCGACGCGCCGCCCGGTTATCGGGCGGGCGACGTCGCGGCCGCGCCGAGACACAATGTGCCGGCCGACGTAAGGGTTAGGTGCGACCGTACGCGCTGTTTAAGTGCTAATCGCCCGGCGGACAGCTAGCCTTCGTCTGCGACCGTCCGATTTGTAGTTGCTCAGGGGACATTCGCGGTCAGGGTGCGACGGGCGGCTCCGGGTCGACTTCGGCCGACCGCGTCGGGTCGGCTGTGGCCTTTGGTGGATGGTCGCGTAGCCCACGTCGGCGCAGTCCTATCGCCGACCGCCACCGCAGTTCAATCGGCATGCGTCCGTCGAAGAAGAGTATCCGGCGTATGCTAGAAAAGATTCATGCAATGACCGCTCTTAAGACGGGATGGCAAGAAACCACGGAACTGGTGGGCAGGTTGAACCGCTCGCTACGAGGCTGGGCGAACTACTTCAACGTAGGAACGGACAGACGCGCGTATCGCGCGCTCGACAGCCACACCGCTGCGCGGTTGCGTCTGCGTCGGTGGTTACGCAACAAGTACAAGGTTCGACGTCGCAGGGGCGGGACTTATCCATCCCAGCACCGCTACGGGCACTTCGCTCTCGTGCGTCTGACTGGTCCCTGGTTGTGAACCTGCCGCCAGACGAAAGAGGCGGCAACAGACAAATCGAACCTACCGCTACCGCGCCACGTCTCGATACCGACATGCGACGGATGGCTCGGCCAAACGCAAACAGATTGCGGCGCTAACCTTACTCGTCACACAAGCCCAAGGCCGTTAAGCGCCCTCCTACTAACAACAATCGGGATTGAAACTGGCATCGGGCGCGCCCGGGGAACCGCGGCTGCTTGCTTTCGACGGGCACGCGGGACATGCACGCGGAAACCCACTCAGCGATAGTTAATCGCCCACGCGAAAGGGCTGCTAATCCCATTGGTCAGATACAGGGAGATCCCTGGTTGAACCCGATCGGCCATTTGCCTAGTATTTTAACATCATACGTATGATGTAGAGGCAAAACATGGAAACGCTTCATCGGCAGGTCCTGAACCAGATGGGCGAACAGATCTGTTCAGGCAAGTTCGCGCCGGGCGACATCCTTCCGGCTGAGCCCGTGCTCGCCGAGCAAATGCAGGTCAGTCGCATCACGATTCGCGAGACGATGAAGTCGCTGTCGGCGAAAGGCATGCTCCAGGTGCGCCGCCGTTACGGCACGATCGTGCTGCCGCGTTCGCAATGGCAACTGTTCGACCCGGACGTGATCACGTGGCGCGCGCGGGCGGGGGCGGTTGACGCCGGCCTGATCCAGGACCTGATGGAGTTGCGCCTCATCATCGAACCGAACGCAGCCAAACTCGCCGCCCGGCGCGCGACCGAAGAAGACCGCGTTGCCGTGCGTCGCGCTTTCAAGGCGATGGAACGCGCAGTCGCTGGCCATGGCGAATATGTTCCCGCCGATCTCGCCTTTCACGGCGCAATCCTGAGCGCCTGCCATAACCAGTTTGTCCAGCAGATGCAAAACGCGCTGTCGGCGATTCTGCGGACGAGCTTTGAACTCAGCTCCGAAATCGCCGGTGGTCCGGCGCGTTCGCTGCCGATGCATGAAGCTCTTTGCGTGGCGATCGAAAGGGGCGATGAAGCGGCCGCGGAGGCCGCGGTACTGACGCTGATCGAGCGCGCGGAGAAGGACTTCGAAGACCGCGACAAGCTCAGGCAAACCGCCAACGACCGGCCCGTCTGACGCTTCCTGTTTTCACCATCATCGCGACGCAAGCCCTGTCGCGAGGGGCGCCATTACGCCTCGTTTTTGAACACTGGGAAAGGAACAACGCATGAATCAGCTATTCAATTTGAGCGGGCGCACGGCGCTCGTCACGGGTTCGGCCCGCGGCATCGGCTTTGCGCTTGCCGAGGGACTCGCAACCGCAGGCGCGCGCGTGATCCTTAACGGCACACGCGCCGATACGGTCGCCGACGCGGTCAGCCGGCTGGATGCGAAGGGCTTCAGCGCGCAAGGCCGAGCCTTCGACGTGACGGACGAACAGGCCGTAGCCGATGCGTTCGCCCAATGGGACAAAGACGGCGTGAAGATCGACATCGTCATCAATAACGCCGGCATCCAGTTTCGCAAGCCGCTCGTCGAGCTCGAACTGTCGGACTGGCAGCGCGTGATCGACACCAACCTGACCAGTGCCTTCATCGTATCGAAGCAGGCGGCACAACGGATGATCGCGCGCGGCACGGGCGGCAAGATCGTCAACATCGGCTCGCTCACCAGTGAGGCCGCTCGCGCGACGGTGGGCGCATACACCGCGGCGAAGGGCGGCATCAAGATGCTGACCCGCGCGATGAGCGCCGAGTGGGCCGCATCGAACATCCAGGCGAACGCGATCGGTCCCGGCTACATCCTGACCGATATGAATCAGGCCCTCGTCGACAACGCCGCCTTCGATGCCTGGGTCAAGAACAGCAACCCGTCGCAACGCTGGGGCAGACCGGAAGAACTCGTCGGCACGGCGGTGTTTCTTGCGTCGCCCGCATCGAGCTACGTCAACGGCCAGATCATCTATGTCGACGGAGGCTGGCTGGCCGTGCTTTGAAAGCAACTCACGAGGGGTCTATCACAACTAGAAGAACGGCACGATCCCCGCTCATCACACAGTGTGTGCCGTCTTTCGCGGCACCGATCGGAGACATCATGGAAAGCGTCAAACCCGTAGCAACCCAGAGATGGTGGTATCTGATGCCTATCATCTTCATCACTTACAGCCTCGCCTATCTCGATCGTGCGAACTACGGTTTCGCCGCGGCCGCCGGAATCGACAAGGACCTCGGCATCACGCACGGCATGTCGTCGCTGATCGGCTCACTGTTTTTTCTCGGCTACTGTCTGTTTCAGGTGCCCGGCGCGATCTACGCGCAGCGCAACAGCGTCAAGAAACTGATTTTCTTCAGCCTGATCCTGTGGGGCCTCTGTGCCGCAGCGACGGGCATGGTCAGCAACATTCCGATGCTGATGGTGCTGCGTTTTGTGCTCGGCGTCGTGGAGGCCGCAGTGATGCCGTCGATGCTGATGTATATCAGCCGGTGGTTCACGCGAACAGAACGTTCGCGCGCCAACACGTTCCTGATTCTCGGCAATCCTGTGACGGTGCTGTGGATGTCGGTGGTGTCCGGCTATCTGGTGCACAGCTTCGGCTGGCGCGAGATGTTCGTGATTGAAGGCATACCTGCGCTGGCGTGGGCCGTCGTGTGGTGGTTCACGGTCAAGGACAAGCCGGCTGACGCGCCCTGGATGAGCGAAGCAGAAAAGACCGAACTGCAGGCGCGCCTGAAGGCCGAACAGGCCGACATTGCGCCGGTGCGCGACTACAAGACCGCATTCCGCTCATCGATCGTGCTGAAATGCTGTGCGATCCACGCGCTGTGGAGCGTGGGTGTGTACGGTTTCATCATGTGGCTGCCGTCGATTCTCAAGACGGCTTCGACGATCGATATCGTGTCGGTCGGCTGGCTTGCCGCCGTTCCGTATCTCGCTGCGATCATCCTGATGCTGCTCGCATCATGGCTGTCCGACAAGACCCGCAACCGCAAGCTGTTCGTCTGGCCGCTGCTGCTGATCGGGACGATTGCATTCGTGGGTTCGTACATGATCGGCAGCTCGCACTTCTGGATCTCGTTTGCGTTGCTGGTCGTGGCAGGTGCAACGATGTATGCACCGTATGGACCCTTCTTCGCGCTCGTTCCCGAACTCATCCCGAGCAACGTGCTGGGCGGCGCGATCGGACTCATCAACTCATGCGGCGCAATGGGCGCGTTTCTCGGCTCCTGGATCGTCGGCTATCTGAACGGTGCGACGGGTAGCCCGGCGGCGTCGTACATGTTCATGGCGGGCGCGCTGCTCTGCTCTGTGATTCTGATGATCACCGTGCCTGAGCACTCCGGTCAGCGCTCGAAGCAGGAAGGGCGCCTCGCAGTGAGCCGCTGATAAACCGCCACGCCACGACTCAACATTTGCAATGGCAGGAACAACATGACAACGCTGATCACCGATGTAAAGGTCATCCTGACCGCGCCGGAAGGCATCAACCTGATCGTCGTCAAGGTGGAGACCAATCAGGCTGGACTGTATGGGCTCGGTTGCGCGACGTTTGCGTATCGGCATGTAGCGGTCAAATGTCTGGTCGAGGAGTATTTGCGACCGCTTCTGATCGGCAGGGACGCCGAGGCGATTGAGGAGCTGTGGCAACTGATGCACCAGAACGCGTACTGGCGCAACGGCCCCATCGAGAACAATGCGATCTCGGGCATCGACATGGCCTTATGGGACATCAAGGGCAAAATGGCGGGCATGCCGCTCTATCAACTCTTCGGCGGCAAGTGCAGGGAAGGGGTGCCCATCTATCGCCATGCGGACGGGCGTGATCTCAACGAGTTGTGCGAGAACATCCAGAAGTATCGGGAGCAGGGCATCACGCACATTCGCTGTCAAAGCGGCGGCTACGGCGGAGGCGGCTGTGGCAAGGCGCCATTGGGCGCGCCGGCGCGCGCGCCTGAGGGCGTGTATCTCGACAGCAGGAAGTACATGCGCGAGACCCTCAAACTCTTCGACGGCATTCGCAGCAAGGTCGGCTTCGACGTCGAGTTGTGTCACGACGTGCATGAGCGGCTCAAACCTGTCGAAGCGATCCGCTTCGCGTGCGAGCTCGAGCAATACGAGCTGTTCTTCCTTGAAGATGCGATTGCGCTAGAAGAGGGCGAATGGATACGGCAACTGCGCACAAAGACGACGACACCTCTCGCTCAGGGCGAACTCTTCAACAACCCGTATGAATGGCGCTTCATGATCACTGAGCGCCTGATCGACTTTATACGCGTTCACCTGAGCCAGATCGGCGGGATTACTGCCGGACGCAAGCTGCAGATATTCGCCGAACAATTTGGCGTGAGGACAGCCTGGCATGGTCCGGGCGATATGTCGCCGATGGCTCACGCGGCGAACATTCATATCGATCTCGCTGCGCGCAATTTCGGGGTTCAGGAATGGTCGGGCACCGAGCCGCCCAACTTTGTCATCCAAGCCCTGAAGGGTCCGCGGGCGGCATTGCTGGACGTCTTCCCAGGCTTGCCCGAGTTCCGCAACGGGCACGTGTATGCGAACGACAAACCCGGTCTCGGAGTCGATATCGACGAAGCTGAAGCGACAAAGTACCCGTGTGAAAACACCGTGACGACCTGGACCCAAACCCGGTTGAAAGACGGCACCTTGCAGACGCCTTGATTGAGAGCAAGCGCCGGGCGTATTCGTTGTCTGAACGGCTTGGGCATGCTTTACGTCGCAAGCTGGCTATCCTTGGTGGCCTCGGATATACCGATAATGGGAAATCGTAGTAGGCATCGGGGCCACCGATACGGTTCGGGTCATTGGTCGACTTCCGGATTCGGCAGACATCGGCCATGAGCCGTCATTCGCACCCGCCGCGGTTCGGACATTCAGACGTCTGTTCCGGCGAGCAACCAGCCACTCGCCCAGCAACGCACGTGGAGATTGGGCATGGGCGGTTCATCGAAGCGGTACCGCAACAACCAGTTCGCGCGCGCGTGTGGCCTTGTCTGCGTGCGTCAGCGGCCGGGCACGGTCAATGGCGTGATGTTCATGACGCTGGAGGATGAAACCGGCCATGTGAGCGTGATCGTCTGGCCATCCGTGCTCGAGGCGCAGCGACGCGAGGTACGCGGCGAACCACTGCTTGCTGCGTACGGCGTCTGGCATCGCGAGGGTGAGTTCGCCATCTCGTGGCTCAGAAACTCATCGACGCTTCGTATCTGCTCGGTAAGTTGCCCACGGCGAGCCGCGACTCTCACTAAAGGGACGATCATGCTCGAAGCGTGGCACGATCCCGCGACTCCGCCGCCGCGTCCTTGAGTTGTCCTCGTGCATTCGGTAGCCTATAGATTCCGACACCCGTCCCGTTAGCCACGGTATCTCGCCACGCATCCTGGCATCGAACGTCGTGTTTGTGGCCTTAAAGCCAACGCTTACGAGATTACGAACATTTGTTAAGGCCCGGCATTGCATCGTGATCCTGCGTCGAAGCTAGCCCGTTTGACCGCTGCTATTGTTGTGGCAAGCACGGCCGTGGCCGTTGACGTGCACGCCGATGAGCAGCCGCTCAGCTTTTTCGATCCAGAAGATGGCCAACTGGACATGAGCGACTTCCTTCTCAAACACAAAGGCGCGTTACCAGTGCCGATCGTGATCACTGAGCCGGCCGTCGGTTATGGTCTTGGACTCGGACTGCTCTTCTTTTCAGGGCCGATTGCTGACGCCGCCGCGGATACAACGCCCGATCATCCCGACCGCGTTCTTCCGAACGTCACCGCGCTGGGCGGTCTGTATACGGCAAACGGAACGTGGGCAGCGGCGGCCGCCCACTTTCACACCTGGGACGATGACCGGTACCGCTACCTCGGTGCGCTGGCAAAAGTCGATGCGCACCTGGACTACTTCGGCCTCTTGAGCCAGCCGAGGGCCTATACGCTGCAGGGCAACGCGTTGCTCCAGCAGTTTCTTGTGCGCATGGGCAACACCCGCTGGTATGGGGGCGTACGTTACGTTTTCTTCGATTCTTCCTCCACCTTCACGGGCGGGAGCGTTCCCGGTGAACTGGGCCATTTCCAGAAGGACCAGCGAATCGGCGCCGGAAGCCTTATCGTGGACCACGATTCGCGCGGTAAGGCAGAGGATTTTTAGCGAAGCGCAGACGGCGCACGAGGCGCGCGTTGGCACAACGTGCGGGCCGTCTGTGCTTCGCTAAAAATTCTTTGAGCTAAACCGCTCCGCAGACGGTTGGGCTATGGGCATTGAATCGACGCGCGCTTGCGATGTTCACGACGACAGTATTCGCAGCGTCCGGGATGAACGGTTGGCGGTCCGGGTTGAGCAAGGAATGTCCGCGCAACGCAGACGATGAACAATCGACGCGGGGTGCGTGCGTGGACGGTCGGCGCCGTCTGGCCAAGCGTGTCCAACGGTGCCTGCGAGACGCGCTGGAACCGGTGTTGCAGGAGAAGGGGTCGAGATTCATCGGGAATTCGCCGGTGGTGCTCGCGGCGGCGCACAGGGTAACAGCCGGTCGATGCACAGCATGCGCCCGCGCGAGCACACCGGACAGTCGCGGAGCGAGCGGCCTGTGAGTTTCGCGTAGCGGTCGCGATAGTCAGGTTCGGGAACGCTGCAGGCCATGGCGGTGGGTTCGACGTTGAGCAGATGACGGCATACGGTCAGCCGGGGCTCACGCAGGCGATTGCTGAGCAACCCGTAGTGGCGGATGCGTTGTAGCCCACGCGGCAACACATGCAGCAGGAAGCGCCGGATGAATTCGTGGGCGTCCAGGTGCATCACGCGCGGCCGGCCCGGATGACGATAGTCCTTCCAGCGGAACGTGACGTGGTCGGCGCTCAGGCCGACGAGGCGGTTGTTGGAGATCGCGACGCGGTGTGTGTAGCGGCCGAGGTAGTCGAGGACCTGCTGCGGGCCGCCGAACGGCTCCTTTGCATAGACCACCCACTCGGTGTGCCGCGAACCGGCCAGGTAGCGGGCAAATTCGCGTCGTTCGGCCAGGTGCGCCAGCGAGGCGAAGAACCGCAGTTCGCCCACGTCGAAGGCGTGCTGCAACCGTTCGAGGAACAGTCGCCGGAACAGACGCGAAAGCACCCGCACGGGCAGGAAGAAACCAGGCTTGCAGGCTACCCAGCGGCTGCCGTCGGGTGCGAGGCCACCGCCCGGGACGACGCAGTGCAGGTGGGGATGATGCACAAGATTCTGCCCCCACGTGTGCAGGATCGCGATGAAGCCGATGGTCGCGCCGAGATGGCGTGGATCGGAAGCGATCGTCTGTAGCGTTTCGGCCGTGGCCTGAAACAGGATGTCGTAGACCACGCGCTTGTTCTGGAAGGCGACCGACGCGATCTCCTCGGGGATGGTGAAGACAACATGGAAGTACGGTACGGGCAGCAGGTCGGCCTGGCGGTCCTCGAGCCATTGCGCGCGGGCGAGCGACTGGCACTTCGGACAGTGCCGGTTACCGCAGGAGTTATAGGCGATGCGCTGATGTCCGCATGTGTCGCACTGTTCGACGTGGCCACCGAGCGCTGCGGTACGACACTGCTCGATCGCGCTCATGACGCGACGCTGCTCCCGGCTGAGCGAGTCGACATGGACTTCCCGATACGTTGGCCCGTGGCGACGCAGAACGTCCGCCAACTCCAGCGCGGCGCGCATGATCGCGCTCAGCTTACGGACGGCGGCGCGGAGCAGATCGATGTAGGAGATTGTTGAGGCAGTCGGTCGAACGGACTGGTCGTCGCGCAGACGGTGCTGGTTGCGACCTTCAGATAGCGCGACGTGGTGGCGAGGCTGCGATGGCCGAGCAGTAACTGGATGGTCCGCACATCGGTACCTGATTCGAGCAGGTGCGTCGCGAACGCGTGACGCAAGGAGTGCGGAGTGATGGATTTGCTGATGCCGGCACGGCGACGCGCTTGCTGGCACGCCAGGCGTATCGTTGCTGGATCGATGGGCTGGTCAGGAAACCGCCCGGGGAACAGCCAGTACTGTGGCCGGCCGATACGCCAGTAGCTGCGCAGGCTCTCCAGCAGTCGCGGCGAAAGCATGACGTAGCGGTCGGTGTCGCCCTTGCCCTGTTCGACACGCAGTACCATGCGTTGGCTGTCGATGTCGCTGACCTTCAGGCGGGTTGCTTCCGAGATGCGCAGGCCAGCCGCGTACGCCACCATTAGCAGGCTGCGATGCTTGACGCTTCTGATCGATTCGAGAAACCGCGTCACCTCGTCGGGGCTAAGAATCACCGGAAGTCTGCGCGGTACCTTCGACATGGGGATCTCGTCGATCGGCCAGTCGCGTTTGAGCGTGATGGTGTACAGGAAGCGCAGCGCCGCCGTGGCCACCACCAGCGTGCTCCGGGAACGCTGCTGGAATTCAGCGAGGTGCACCTGGTAAGCGCGAATCTCCTCCGGGCCCAGCAGCGCAGGCGAACGTCCGAAGTATTGGGCGAAGCCGCGGACCTGCTGCAGGTAGGCGCGCTGGGTATTGGCCGCGAGGTTGCGCACGCGCATATCCTCGATCATGCGTCGACGTAATGCCGTCATGGCGGACTCCTTCGAAATGGACAGGGCAGAAACTGCACTGCCATCGTCGCATTCGAAGAAATGCTCGCCGTCAACGATGCCGAAGCCGACTCCGTTGGCCAACCACCTGCTACCGCGTCAGCGGTTTAGTTCAACATTTTTATCCGGCCTCGGGCAGTTTTGCCGAGTTCGAGACACAATTCGCGCGCCCAGGGTTCGGGGGCACCGAGAATTACAACGTGTACGCTGCGCGGGGCTTCACGTGGATTCCACTCACGCATACGTTAATCCTTGGGCTACGGCTGGACACAAAGTTTTCGACCGGTGATATCCCGTTCTATGCGCAACCGTATGTTGATCTGCGTGGCGTCCAGAAGGGTCGATACCAGGACCGCAATGCGCTTGCGGCTGAAGCGGAGCTGCGCTGGGACGTGACGCCCAGGTGGTCGCTGCTGGGCTTCAGTGGCGTGGGTAAGGCCTATGGACGGTTGCAGAGCTTTTCTCAGGCGCAGAACGTCCAAAGTGTCGGGGCGGGTTTCCGTTACCTGATCGCACGCAAGCTGGGCGTCTCGATCGGGATCGACGTCGCCCATAGCAAGGACCAGAACGCGTTTTATATTCAGGTTGGCAGCGCGTGGCGTTGATATGCGTGACACTCACGTTCGAAAGGAGCGCGAGTCTGCGCCTGCACACAAGCCGCAAGCGGACCGGCAGGGGCTCGGCTCGCCACCGCTCGTCGGTGGCGCGGTGAGACTTTCGCCGCCTACGCGCTGCGTCCTTCATTTGAGAGGGCCGAAGGGGCATGGAAGGGGCGGGGCTTCGTGGTGATGTAAGCTTTTACCCGTTATCCGCACAAAGTACAGTTCGGGCGCCTCAGGGCCTTTCGCAAAGCGTTAGCCGGACGACCCAGCTCTCACAGGGGTGACCTTTCGGAAGGGGGCTCCATGCACGCATGCATGCGGGGAGAATTCAGCCATGCCATGGTCTTCGTCAGACGGCGGGCTCGCCCCGGCGTGTGGCGCGCCATAGAGTGCGCCTGCTTTCGGCTGGCCGCGACCTGCCTCCTCGTTCTGGCGACGGTGGCCTTCAATCCGGCGACCGCCGCCTTGCCCGCCGGGCTGCAAAACCTAATCAACAGTGCGACGGGAGGTCCCGCGCCGCCAGCCTCGGCGGCGCAGGCTGCATCGGCACCAACGCCCGCAAGTCAGGCCGAACTTGCGCGTTCGCTGGACAGCCTGATCGGCACGCTCGAGAGCGATCCGAAACGCAAAGAATTGGTCGCCCAGTTGAAGGGACTGCTTGCAGGTACCCAAAGTGCATCACCCACGGTACCTACGGCGCCGGTGTCGTCCGGACAGGGCAACAGCGACCTGCTCGGCACGATTGCGTCAAGCATTGCGTCTGTCGAGACGGATCTGAGTGAGGGCCGCACCCCCTTGCACTACTGGGCGGCCCGTTCGAGCGCAGCGGCTAACGAGTTGTGGACCATTCTTGGTGGCGGGAGCCGGGAGCCGTTCGGCCAGGTCCTGCTTGGCCTGATCGCGACGCTTGCGGGCTGGGGCGCGTGCGCTGGCCTGTTGGTCTATCTGCGCCGGCGCGTCAGTGCACGATATGGCTGGAAGGCCGCGCTCGAACCGAATCCAACGTCGTTCGAACTATTGAGCTTCGCATTTTGGCGTACGGCGCCATGGGTCATTGCATTCGTGACGGTGGCGCTGTTCATGCGGGGAATGCCCGACGCGCTCGGCAGCACGCTGGGGCTTGTGATCGTCTATGCCATAGTCGCGGGCTTGCTTTTCTCGGCGATCTGCCTAATCGTCTTCTCGGCGTTTAACACGGCACACCGGCGTGTCGCCGTTCACCAACTGCTCGCGCAAAGTCGTTGGCCGCTTTTCGCGATCGGTGCGTGTGGTGCGCTCGGTGACGCGACGGCCAATCCGGTCGTCACAGGCCTGCTCGGCGTGAATCTCGCCGGGCTCGTGTCCGCATCGGCAAACGTGGCGGCGGCGGTCCTGATCGGTTATTTCGCACTCGCTTACCGGCGGCCCGTCACGCATCTGATACGCAATCGCCCGTATAAACGAAGGCGTGATCACAAACTCGCAACGGAAGCGCTCGATATCCTCGCATCGCTATGGCACATCCCGATCCTTTTAATCGCGATCGCCTCGGTCGTGGCGATCATCGATGCGCGCGGTTCGGAAGAGAACGTATTACAGCCGTCGCTGCTCAGTGCGCTGTTACTCGTGCTCACGCTGTTCGTGTCAGCGCTGCTCATGCACGTGACGCGTAGAAGGGACACGCGCGCACACCGCCGCGCGCCGCACCTGATGCGACTGTTGCGCTTCGCGATCACGCTGCTCACTCTCCTGATGTGGCTCGCGTTCATTAAATTCGAACTGGACCTGTGGAGCGGCCCGATCGCTCGAATGATCAAGCACAGTGCGATGACACCCAGTTTCAAGCATGCGCTCGTAACAGTCATCGCGACGGTCTTCGGCGCCTGGTTCATATGGATACTGTGCGATACCGCGATTCTCAACGCGCTGGGCCCGAGCAGTTCGCGTAGCAAGGCACTCGATCCCGGTGTGCGCGCACGCACGATGTTGCCGCTCGTGCGCAACGCGGTTTTCACGACGGTGGCGACCCTCGCCGCGATCGTCGCGGCCGCCACGCTAGGCGTCAATCTGACGCCTCTCCTGGCCGGTGCGGGCGTAATCGGTCTTGCGGTCGGCTTCGGTGCGAAGGCGCTTGTCACCGACCTGATCACGGGGCTCTTCATCATTGTCGAGGAGACGATCTCGGCCGGCGACTGGATTGAGATTGACGGCAGTCATTCCGGCATCGTCATGGACCTGACGATCCGCACGGTTCGCTTACGTGACGGACAAGGCGCGGTTCACACTATCCCCTTCTCGCAGATCAAGATCGTGAAGAACCTGTCGCGCGATTTCGCCAATGCGGTATTCGAGGTGCGGGTGCCGTTCACCGTTGATCTCGACGAAGTGTCGCGCATGATTGTGCAAGTGGGCGCCGATCTGCAGGCAGATTATCGTCTGCGCAACGAAATACTCGCGCCTGTTGAAGTGTGGGGGCTCGACCGCTTTGAAGCGAACTGGATGGTGGTGAAAGGGCAGATCAAGACGCGGCCGCTGCAACAGTGGAGCGTGGCGCGGGCGTTTAACGCACGGCTTAAGCGCAAGATGGACGAGGCGGGCATTGAGATGCCGGTACCGCACATGCGGCTTCACACCCCGCCGAGCGGACCCAACGCACGGTCGCAGCCTGACGATGGTGGCGAGGACGAGCGCGAACAGGCGATCGATGGGAACAGTGAGCCCCGACGCAGGCCGGCTGCCACCACCACGCCATTGGAACTGGGCGTGCTCAAAGAGCCGCCCGCGAGGCGGCCAACTGAGGATCAGAAAGGCTCAAAATCCTCGCCCAACTCCCCCGGAACCGATACTGACCGTCTCTGATCGCTTCAGTCGTCAGGACTTCTTTTGCGCGAATTTCCGCAAGCCTGAGCGAACGGCAGGCGGCTGGGTCGCTACCGCTTTTATCGGTGCCCAGCCGGACAAGCTGGCGGTGCGCATCGAGCGGCAATTGCGCGATCTGCGGCGCCGGGGGCCTGGGCATATGGCAATCCGGATTAGGCGAACACGACCGTATTTCTGCCCGCTTGCTTTGCGTCGTCGATCGCCGCGTCGGCGCGCTCGATGACCGATGCCAGCGGCTCTGCCTTGGTATTGGTGGCCACGCCCGTTGACAGCGTGACTCCATGCCGTTCCATCGTCTCAGCGGCGGTGCGTATGCGCTCCGCAAACGCGCATTCCGTCCTCCGGTTTCGTATGGGGGAGAAGCACAACGAATTCGTCACCGCCCCACCGGCACGCAAGATCCCATCCACGGACGCTGCCTCTGATCGCGGCGGCAACCCGTTGAAGGACAAGCTCCGCGGTGCAGTGCCTGAGCGTGCCGTTCACGCTTTTGAACCTGTCGCAATCGATGACCAGCAGTCTGTTGAGCCACCCATCCTGGAAGCGGCCGTACTCGGATTCAAAGGCGGCGCGGCGCATGAGTCCGGTGAGCTTGTCATTGCGGGCGTCTTCATACAGGACGCCAACCATGCTGTTAAGTGCATTCAGCGAGAAAGCGTTGGACGCATCGGTCGCGTGCTGCCGGTCGTAGTTGTGCAAGACCAAAGCAATTCTGCCAATCGATGAGGCGGGACCCGGCCATGAAGCGACTTTCGTCGGATGCGGCGTTCAGACATTCACATGACATATTTACTTAGCAAGCGGTCATTCGCTCATCGAGACAGTCTCGTGCCTTATGGTGCTTGGGAAAGCGTTCGTTGCGTCTCTGCATGCTCAAGCATATGTGCAACAAAGCAGGTGAGCTTCGACAGTGGTCGCCGGTCCTGTCGATACACGATATGGATCGGGTGTGGCTCGGGCAAGTAGGCTTGCAGCACCGGCACCAATGTCCCGCTCGCCAGATCGTGAGCCACTAGGACCTCGGGCTGCAGCAACAACCCCGCACCCGCGATGGCGGCCATGCGCAGGCCGTTACCATCATTGCATGTGATGACCGGATCCTTCGAAAGCTGCGGTCCATCCCAGCCGCCAAGTTTCCAGACGTTACGGCTGTTCCAAACTGCGTGAGACAGGCAGTGATGCGCGCTGAGGTCCTGCGGCGTCTCTGGACGCCCGTGTTGAGCGAGATAGCCCGGCGACGCACAGATGACCATGCGATACATGGTCAGCGGTTTTGCAATCAGGTCGGCATCGCCCAATTCACCAATGCGGATGGCCAGATCAAAACCCTCGTCAATAAGGTCGACGATGCGATTGCTCAATTCCAGCTCAATGCGCACGAGAGGATACATCTGCTGGAAAGTCGCCGCCAAAGGAGCGATGACACACGGGCCAAACGTGATTGGAGCGCTCATGCGCAACGTGCCGGATGGCGACGCGCGCAACCGTTCGATCGACGTCTCGGCCGTACGTACGTGTTCAAGCGCACGCTTGGCGTCTTCGTAAAAAACGCGACCAGCATCAGTCAGGGCTCTGGCGTCGTGTGGTGCGCTCCAGCAAGCGCGCACCGAGACGCTCTTCAAGTTCGCGCACATATTTGCCAACCATCACCGCCGATATTTCTAGCCGCTGCGCCGCCTCGGTGAAGTTACCTCCCTCCACGGCGGCAACGAAGGCTTCCATGCCACGCAGCTTGTCCATATTGCTAACTATGGGTTAGTAGTGTTTTGAAATTAGAGCATATTTATCACCTCTTTGGTTTGATGAAGAATAGTGGCGTTCTAATCTGAATTCAAAAGGAGCGTTTTTATGAAAATCATTGTGATCGGCGCCAGTGGGGACGTAGGTCGTTCTGTGGCAGATGAACTTGCGCGTGGCGGCAAACACGAAATTATTCGCGTGGGTCGCACCCAAGGTGACCAGCAGGTTGATATCACCAGTGACGACAGCGTGGGCGCGTTGTTCAAGAAGATCGGACAGATCGACGCCATCATAGCTGCCGCAGGTAATGTAATTCTGGCTCCAATCGAAAAGATGACAGCAGCCGACTTCAACAAAGGCTTGCAGGACAAGCTGTTAAGTCAGGTGCGCGTCGCGCTGGTTGGTCAGCATTACCTGACCGACGGCGGGTCGATCACGCTGACCTCCGGCATCGCTGTCGATGATCCGATTGCGCAGGGTTCCAATGCCGCAGCGTCGAATGCTGGGATTGAAGGGTTCGTGCGTGCCGCTGCGTGCGATTTTCCACGGGGCATCCGTATCAATGCCGTTAGCCCGACAGTGCTGACGGAATCTATGGGCCGGTTTGGTCCGTTCTTTCCCGGCTACGAAAGTGTGCCAGCGACAAGTGTGGCAATAGCCTATCGACGCAGCGTGGAGGGCGTGCATAGCGGCCGCGTATATCGGGTTGGTCATTGAAGTAAAGGGCTCGCGGCACTTTGTGGTGCGCCTCAACTGCCGCGACAACACCAAAAACAAACTGAGAGGTGCAGACGCGATTGATGCCTGCCAAACGTCGATCTGTCCGTTGAGCTGTACTTCATCGCCGGGCGCTGAAAAGTCTCAGGATCAAATCTGACCGTTTCGCCGTTACGTACCTAAACGTCCGAATCTTGACCGCACCCCGATCTCGTGAAACGCAAACGAATCCTTGTTTGCGATGGCGGCTGACCGCCCCTGTCTGCTACTGTTGCCGCGCAAATTCATCCCGCGAATGGCCGCTATACTTTGAAACGCGCCACAAGGGTCGCGCGACGGCGACCGGCAGCAGTGGGTCGCGTGCCGCCGATCGCCGTCAGGCAGAAGCCGGCCACTTTGAGACGTTCGACACGACCGGCCGAATCGTTGACAATCAGCCTTCGAAATTCTCTTAATTCAGACTGACGCAGAAGAGCTATGACAGCAACTGTTACTGATATCTTGACGCTCGTCCACGAATTTTGGACACTCATGGGCTCAAACGACTTTGCGTCAGTCGAGTCAGTGCTAAGTGAGCAATTCATCCTCGAATGGCCCCAGTCGAACGAACGCATCAGAGGCGCGGCGCGGTTTGCGCAAATGAACTCGGAGTATCCGGCAGAAGGGCCCTGGCGCTTTACGGTGAACCGAGTCGTCGCCAACACCGGTCATGAAGCAGTATCCGATGTGACCGTTACCGACGGTGCGTTGACGGCGCGAGCCATATCGTTTTTCTCAGCCGAAGCCGGGAAGATTACTAAGATTGTCGAATACTGGCCCGAGTCTTATGCTGCGCCCGTCAATAGAGCGCATCTTGTTGAGCTCATCGACGAGGAGAGCCCATATTGACTGGTGTCTCGTGGCTAGATCACCGGCACGGACCGGCCAGGAAGCGTCATCCGATCGTGCCATCGCCCAGGCATTCAGGCGTCGGCTCCACTCAGACACCGGCCGTTCAACCCGTCGAAGTTTTGCTTGTCGATCGTTGGCCCTGTTGCGCTGGCACGCATTCGGAAGCGGATGGCTCACGGGGCGACATATCGACCGGTCCCGAATGTCGGCACTACTGCTCTCGGGCCTCATATTCAAAATTTGGTTTCTGAACGATCCGCAGGAGGGGGAAGACGTCGCTTTTGAACCCCTCCGGGATGTAAAGAGCAAACGCGCTCGGATCGACAGCGACATCAAGTGCGACAGGACGCCTGTCAGCGACCGTCATTTCTGCAAAGGCGGCACTCACCATCGAACTGAGATTGCCAATCACCTCCAAATCCTGCCCTTCGTGTGTTTCGCGCGGCGTTGCAGTGATGACCATCCCCAGCAGTTTTCCATTCTCGACAATGGCCTCAGAGGTATCAGGCCAATCCCCGTATCTCATCAGCCGAAAGGCAATTTCTTTCTCCGCCGGCTCGATGATCTCCATACCGCGGCAAAACAATCGGGAGCTTCGGAAGATGATCTGCGCCTGACCGTCATCGTCGATCTCCTTCGCCTCTGTGGGATTTGCCAATAACTCAAGCCGAAGCTCAGGCAATGTAGCGAGCGACACATCCCCGATTGCGGACATCTCATTTTTTGCCATTGCGTTCATTACGCCTGTAATAAGGCTGTCTCCCTTTTCTTCGAAAGAGTGCCGTGAGAGCAGGCACCATCGATTCCAACGGGAGAAAAAGATAGCAATCTTCAGCGGTGTCGAATTGATGTCCGCGTATCGATCCAACTGTTCGAAATAACTTCGTTTTAAAGAAAACGGCCGGTCCAGACCATCTGCGTGACAGTTCTTGACCTCGATCAGCATTTGGCGGCGGTCCCGGAGTGTTAGCCGGTAGTCGGGAGCCTTCACATCTCCATCAGCGGTGAAGATATCGCCGGAATCCTCGACCTTTACCATCAAACACTGTCCCAGGGCCCCGGCCACGTGAGCGAATAGCGCCTCGATGCGCTTTCCGTAGAGTATTCTGAGATTCCCGTGCGCAGCTTTGAGCGAATTTTCGATCGCGGTGATGAATTGCCTCTGGTGAGCTTCGTTGTCGACCCGGTACCCTTCTTTCAAGCCAACAGCCGTGAAAAGGTTGAGCGCCTCGAAGGTTTCCGGGGTTCTGGCAATTCGCTTCATTTTTACCCTTCGATTGAGGCCGGGACAGTGCGCTTCGGGTTACAGCTTCGGCGTCGCAAGTTGACAACTCCCGACGAACTGTTGAGATATAAGGTACGGCTTGAACCACGCCTTCATCTTCTTTCGATCTACCTCGGTACGCTCTTGGGTGTCGAGTTGTTCGTCGTTCACCTGAAGGCTTACTCTGTCAATCACCACAATGTTCATCGCGAACTCTGTGTTTTGATGCTGCGAGAGGAAGCGATCCACTGAGGACTGGTCTGACACTTTTAACCACTCCCCGATGTAGCGATTGCGGTTTGTCGAGCAGTCGTCCGAGAAGACGTAGCTCGTGTCGGTCGTGCGGCAGAGCGGATACCGAATCTCGTGTGTCCCATCGTCGTTCTCGATCAATGTGTTGTCCTTCAACGTGTAGATCGCCGTGACGGTCGTGGCATCGCCCGTCTGGACATCACTTGGGGCGTTGATGCCTGAGGTTTTCATAGTGCCCTCGCAGTGAAGGATGCGAGCTGGCGGCGACTCAGCAACCGCGACATTGCAAGCGCAGACCAGCAGCGCGACGACAGAATGCACGGTCCATTTGTTCATGGTCTCCCCCAGTGTGGTTTGGCAGAACTGTAGCGCACCCGGACCGAAAATTGGTCTGATAATCCGTGAGGACAGCGCCCGCGCGCGGCCCTCCGCTTTCCCCCATTGGCCCTCCTTCGAACGCGTCTGAGAATTTCGGAGGGTGCGGTTGCTGGAATTGGCCGTTGGGGCGCGGGGCGTCGCTGCCGTGTGAAGGCGGTTGGCTCAAAGGTGCCGGGTAAATGTCCGCTGTAGTCAGAGAGCCGCCCTTGCAGTGAACTTATTTCCGCAGACCGAAACGGGTCGGTACGCGTCAGCTGGTTGAGGCGCGCGTCGGCGAGCAGCGCATGAACGCCGACAATCGCGGGAGGAGGGTCTCTTGTCGGCATGCGGAGAAAATCGGTTCCCCGGTTTTCCCTTCGATGTCCGTGGGCTTGGTCCATCTGAGCAAACAACGTGAAGCTTCCGCCGACGTATTCCCGCCGACGTTAAATCGGTGCTCGCCGCCACGGGTTCTTCGAAAAGAGTTCGCAGCCAGACTCAACAGAGAGTAGACGGGCCTGGAACATGGCTAAGGATTGCACGTTCAGCGTCCCCATACTCCTCGTTAAATGTCGGGTACTGCCGCTCAGTGCGTATCCTGCCTCACATACCGTAGATTGTCGCGCACACGTCTGGTCAAAAGGGAGGTTAGGTAAATAGGTACGACTGTGCGGATTTGAGGTGAACCGCACCGGGTGAGGCGCAGTTGGGGAGCCGTTGCGGTCCGGACAATGTCGAAAAAGACATATTGTGTTTGTGTGCGCTGCAGCAGTCTCATTTTTGATTCAACATTGTGAACCGGTATGCGGGTAAGTCCTTGAATGTTGATCAGAAAGCGTTCTTCAACTGGGTGCGACCCGGCATGAAAATGATATTTGCTGCTCTGCACAAATGCGCCATACTATGCACCAACGGAACAGATACGCAGCACGCATGCGCTCGGGCGGCAGCACGGTGGAGACCTCTGCGGCCGCTTCCGATCGTCAATGGCGAGCTATGCAGGCGGTATGCGCGAAGAAGCTTCGAACCATTTTCGTCGATCAACCGGGAGGTGGACATGCTGACTTTGGCCGAATTGCAAAGCACGCTGCAAATCGAGTACGAACTGCAGCTCGAAGCGATGGACGAGCAGACATTGCGTGGGCTGCTCGCGGATCCGATTGCACCCAACGCGCTGGTGCCGGCTTTTATGGGCTTTGCGGAGGGGCGCCGGATAGCGGAAGCAACACTTGTACAACTGCTCGCTCGCGAGCCGTCGAACGCCGAACGGGGCATTCCGCATGAGGCCGCGCCCCTTTGGGCGCAGTGGCTCAAACCATTCTGGATGCTGCCGCTCTTCGGTGCACGCAAGGGCGAGTAAAGGCGCTCGGCCGACCTGATCAACGCCGAATGGAATTGCGCTGGACCAAGCATACCGATATCGCGACCGCCCAAGCGGCAGAGGCCGGCCAGGAAGCGTCATTCGCCCGTCGCGTCGCTCGGACGTTCAGACGTCGGGTCCGCCCAGTAAACAGTCATTCGACTGGCGAAGGCGAATGTTGCTTCGTCGGCCATAGCCGACGTGGGACCGGGGTTCGGTTCTGCGTCAGCTAGGGGCATTGCCGTCAGCGGCGGCGTTGAGCAGTCCGACGGCAGCTTCCGCGACCGGTGCCCTCGCACTTTCGACCCATTCGGCATCTCTTTTATCAATCGTATCGGTCGTCCCGGTCGTTTCAGAGAGCGAGTTGGCTTATCGCGACACAGCCGCCAAGTTAACTACCCTGATAGATATCGCACGACAGGCCGACCACGCACGGTTGACCGTCTCGGGCTTTGCCGTAACCATCTCGTCCGCCAGGTTGGGCTCCATGGTCCCACGGACTGTCGCCGTCCGTCGGCATCGCCCGCTGCGATGAATTTATTGCTTGCTGGCTGGAGGAGTGGCTAGTGGCGTCTAACGGTTGCATTTCCTGAGAGTAGGCAGCGCCGGCCGCGGTGAGCAGGAATAGCACGATGGTTACAGCCGAGGGTTTCACTTTCATTTCTTCACCTTTCGTCATCAATGGATTGCGTTAGCGACGCCGAACTCGCGGCCGGGGAAGGAATTCCAGAAATGCGCGGCCCAGACGTCGTCTTAAGTGAGCGTTCCCGCGAAGGTTGAATTGACGCGAAGAAGAGTTGGCCGTGGCCCGCACCACGCTGACGTCCTGCCAGCTGCAACTGGCGCGGCGATTTCGAACTCAAGCTTCGCGACCGCCCAAATGCTCGTTATGACGCCCCTTCCACTTGCTCCTGAAGCGCCGTCGGGCCTCTCGCGTGTCGTGGCGCCTCCCCTCTCAGGAGGCGCCACCTGAAAGAGTGACAGCGAACTCGGTAAGCCGGACCACTTTCCAGTCATGGCTCGCGCGCCGTCAGATCGGTGTTAGCTCCCTCCAAAAAAACGTTGCATTGTGGATCCATCCGGCACGGTCTGGCATGTTTTGCACCGGCTTGTACCCGTGTGTCGGGCGTACCGCCGTATGCTTCCATCCCCGCACTCGGGTCAGCGGCTTGTGTTGCGGCGCTTTCTTGCGGGGCGGGTTGAGACGCTTCCGGTGTGCCTTGCGAATGGGCAACACCGGCCACGGCAAACAGCACGACGGCGGATGCGACTATCAGTGGTGATTTCATGCTGGTTCCTTTGTGTACGTTGAATTTTCCATTCATGCGATTCGTTATTTGCGTGCCCCGAGCTCGAAGGCCACGCGCATCGAGCGTGTCGCGCACGAGCCGCAACACCGGTGGTGATTGATTGATAAGGTTTCGTGAGAGGGCTCGTTGGAGTTAAAGCAATCAGCCTGTTCACTTCATGTCGACCTGCAGCAGTCGTCGCACGAGCCAAGGCCGGTTCAGCTCTTCACGACGACCAACCGCTCTGGGTACACTCGCCGAATGCACCCTCTGCGCTGCTGTCATACTCATTCTTGGTCAGGCGAAACGCCGTCGCAACGCACATGCGTAGGCGGTCGACAGCAATCGTCGGCGGAAGATGTATGCACTGTTATCGTCCGATCCCGGTGACATGTCGGATACTCGCCTCCCGACGCAGCTCGTTCCTGAAGTGGTCAGGCGCTGGGCGAGCGCGCGTCACCTGGCTGATACATTTGTGGCTGTTAGTAGGGATAGCGACCTGTTATTTTGCTTTTTTTTCGCGCTGCGGCCACGCACGAGGCGTTGTGCATCGTGCTGTTAAGCAAGTCTTCCACTCCAGAAAGCACGCTGCCTGAAGTCAGTCGGTTGATTGTCCCCCAGCAGCCGGTAGTCTTCGGTCAAGCGCCGGATCCGTGACCGGCGGGACGCCGAGCTTGATCCCGCTATTCGCCAGCATGACGATGAGTTCCGTACGGCGCCGGAGATTGAAATGCGCAAGCAGATGACTGATGTATTTCCGTACCGTAATGTCCTCGAGGCCCATTCTCAGGGCAATGGCCTTGGACGGAAGTCCGCGCACCAGCCACGCCAACGTTTCGAACTCTCTCGGTGTGAGTCCCAGCTCGGATGCATTGCTCGTTTCCGATTTAACGCGCGGCTCACGATCCTCAGGTCCATTTGCCGGAGTCTCATCAGTGTCCATCTCACGACTGAGGCTGGCGATGCTGGAGGCTGGTAGGAATACGCCCCCCGCAAGCACCGCGCTTATCGCCGCACGAAGCGCTTCAGGCGGCGACGATTTGGGCACGTATCCCATGGCGCGAAGTTGGATGCATCGACTGATGGTTTCCACTCGCTCATCGGCCGATATCACGATCACCGGTAAGGACGGTCGCGATTCCTTCAATTCGGCAAGCGCGTTGCAACCGTTGCCATCGGGCAGGTCGAGATCGAGAAAAACGATGTTCAGGAGGTCACAAAGCGCATGATTCAAACCCTGCGACAACGTGCTCGCGTGCAGCAACTCGATGTTCGGAAAGAGTTCCGTCAGTAGAAGCGCCAATCCGGCTCTGAACAGCTCATGGTCGTCGACGATCAGTACGCGCATTCCATCGTCTCCCGGAATCGTATTCGAGCCAGGCTGCGATTACACATCGGAGGAGGGTTCAATCGACAGTGATCGTCCGATGTCACAGGTCAGATAGTACACACTAGCGGTGGATCTACATGGCGCCGCCTGAAAAGTGGCGGTTTTCATCCACCATTAGACGAATCGAGCGTATCAAGGGGACCACCGGGCCTTGCATGGGCCAATACATCAGTCATCTGTTCGCATACTTCAAGTTGCGGCGCCGCGCAGCACTCACCGTGATGCTGGCAGAGAAGGGCGTTACGCTCGGGACGCTTTCAGTCACTGATCGTTCGCGAGATCGAGATTCACCTTCCGTCGAGCGGTCACGAACCGGCTAATCTCGGCCAGCAGGTCTTTCGGGGCGGAGGACTTGCGCAATAGCACGAACGGTTCGGGAAAGTCGCGAAGGATGTGATCGGACAGCAGCTCGCCGGTGATAAATGCGACGGGAATCACGCCGGCCCACGCGAAATGACGCCTGAGCCGATCAGCAACCTCCTTGCCGGTTACTCCCTCGCGCAGACGAATATCGGCGACGATGAGATCGGGAATGCGGCTGTCATCGGCAAGGACGGCTTCGAATCCAGCCATCGACTCGGCGGCGTGCACGAGCGCGCCCGCGCTCGAGAAAAGACGCCTCAGGCCTTCGAGCACGGTAGGTTCATCGTCGCACAGGAGCATGAACGTGCCAGCGAGATCGGGCATGCAGACGTCGCCATCCTGAGCATTTTCGCCGACTGTCGGGGCGGATGCCGAAACCGTCGCGTAAAGCGAAAATCGGGATCCGCGCCCTTCCACGGACGCGAGACTCATGCCATGTCCCGGCAGGATATGGATCGCACGCTGCACGATCGACAGCCCCAGTCCCAGTCCTTTCGAACGGTCGCGCCCCGGATTGTTGATCTGATAGTACTCGGAGAAGATCGCGTCGCGATGTGCGGGCGCAATGCCGATGCCGGTATCCCATACATCGATGCGCAGCCGTTCATTCAGTTGCACCCAGCCAAGCACAACGCCACCCGATGATGTGTTCTTGATCGCGTTCGATACGAGATTCGATACAGCCCGCTTGAAGAGCGACCGGTCGGTCGCGATAGACGGGGGGTAGCCTCGCCGTCCCGCGATCCTTAGATCGATGCCACGCAATCGGGCCGTCTCCCGGTACTGCTCGAAGACCTCGGTCAACAGGCCGTGGGTGTCGACCGGTACGACATGGGGAACATATGAGCCCAGCTCGCTGTAGTCCTGAATGTCCTTGAACATGTCGAGGATGTCGGACGCGGTCTCCTCGACGACATCGAGCTCGCGATCCACGGCGTATCCGTCCCTGATCCTCGTCCGGGCGCTTCGGATGAAAAGGTTGATTGCGGCCAGAGGCTGCTGGATGTCGTGATACGCCGATGAAAAGAATCGCTCTTTCTCCCTGACGAGCTCTTGCATGCGTCGGTTCTGCTCGTTGACCACACGCGAAGCCGCTTCGACGCGCGCCTTGGCCGCGCGCAAGGTGCGCCGGTACATGAATTCGCGCCTCGCGGCACGTTCCAGCGGGATACTGACGAGCAAACCGACGATATACATCATCGGCACCATCGTGGCGTGCGCGATCACCGACTCCATGCGCGCGCCGACGCTCTGGCCATCGGGCTTGAGATAGAGCATCACCAGATAACTGACGACGCATAGGCCGACCAGCCACGCCGCCGTAATTACTCGAAGCCGGAAGGCCATGAATATCATGAAAAGGGCAAACGTGAGGATCGGATAGGCCTCCCGCCAGGCCAGGTCGCCCGGATAGATCTGTACCATTCTCAGGACCGCGAACCAGCAACTGAGCGTCCAGACACTGAGCAGCCCGACGCTCCAGCGCTCGTCGAGTGCGTGTCGGCTCCACAACAGAACGGGCACCGTCATGCCGATCGTCCCGGCGATTCTCAGGACACTGAGTTCTTTGTGGTGCAAGTGGGCGGGATCGAGTATGTCTAATCGCCCGAGGTCGTGGACGGAAAACACGACCCACAGCACGGTGAAGATTGTGATGGCGAGCCTGCGCTGTCCGAAGAAGCGCCGCGCATAGTCCATCCGGAACGCGCGTTCCTGAGCCGCCGATCTGAACCTGCGCACCGTGAGGCCTGACGATCTCATGACGACGCTCGATCAGGAAATTCGCCGTCCGCGGATAGGGCAGCGTGCAATTCAAACAGAATAGCAGGCCGCCATCCAGAGTCATACACACAAATGTAGCGGTCTCGATGCGCCTGCCCGCCCAGGAACGCCTACGTTTCCAGACTCGGTTCCGGGCCGGCAAACGAGAAATGCGCTTTCTTCGTAACTGTCATCGCCTCGGTACGGCCTCTTCTTCCGGACTTTCATTCGCATTATTTTTGTTCTTGAGGCGGTTCGGGCGTTTGCCTCGCCTCATCGCAACCGGACGTTACGGCAACGCTCGTTAAAGGAGATTCTCGTGAAAACAGGGGCTCAATACCACCACCGTCAGCAATCTGCCACATTGCTGACGTAGAGCCCAACGGTCCCAGTGGCAGCAATGCCGATCGACCTGCCGTGCGACCCGCGAGATTGAGCGGCCGTTGCACCTCGCAAACGGCCATTGGGGGCGTGTCGAGCCGACAGGCAGTTGTGGGTCGCAAGTACTCGTTCACTCCAACGATATCTGACATTCGCATTAACGACGGAGCGAACGGCGGCAATGCGCCTATGAACTGCCTCACAGCGGCCGACACTCCAACGGCCGCAATGGCCGATGGGACTAAACCGCTCGCGCGGTAGGGGGCTGCGGCCCGTCTCTGGCGGCGAATGGGAGGCCAGTGGTGCCGGCGCTTATGTTGGTGGTTGAGGCAATCCGCCTCGTCCTCCAGCAGGAGCCCCATCATGACCTCCTCCGATCCGGACATCAGCCCGCTGCGCCGCCGTATGCTTGAGGACTTGCGCATGCGCAAGTTCGCACCCAAGACCCAGGCCGCCTACCTGCGTGCCGTACGTCAGTTCGCCCGATACCTCGGGCGTTTACCCGATAGCGCCACTGTCGAGGACCTCCGGGACTACCAGCTGCATCTGGTCGATCACGGCGCGTCGCCGGTGTCGCTGAACGCCGCGATCAGCGGTCTGAAGTTCTTCTTCGAAGTCACGCTCGGCCGGCCTGAGCTGATGGCGCGGATGCAGCCGGTACGCGTGCCTCGCACGCTCCCGGTTGTGCTCAGCCCCGAGGAGGTGCGCCGGCTCATCGCGGCAGCCGGAAACCTCAAGCATCAGACCGCGCTGTCGGTCGCCTATGGCGCCGGGCTGCGTGCGAGCGAAGTGGTCGCGCTCAGGGTCAGCGACATCGACAGCCAGCGCATGACCCTGCGCATCGAGCAGGGCAAGGGCCGCCGTGACCGCTACGCGATGCTCTCGCCGGTCCTGCTCGAACGTCTGCGCGTCTGGTGGCGCGTTGCCCGTGCCCAGGGCTGCATGCTCGATGGCGGGTGGCTCTTTCCGGGCCTCGATCCGATCGACCCGCTCAGCACGCGGCAACTGACCCGCGCCATCCATGCGGCCGCCGAGACCGCAAACATCGACAAGCGCGTATCCATGCACACGCTGAGGCATTCCTTTGCCACGCACCTGCTGGAACAGAAGGAGGATATCCGCGTGATCCAGGTGCTCCTTGGACACAGGCAGATCGAGACCACCACGCTCTATACCCAGGTTGCCACTGACCTTCTGCGCAAGGTGATCAGTCCGCTGGACCGCCTGCCCGCCGGCTAGCCCGGTCGCACGCGGAGCACCCCGTGCTGGAGGTCGCGGATATCTTCCGCGCCTGCGGGCCGGCGTGGCGGCGCACGGTAGCGCTGAGCCTGGGGCAGCTGAAGGTCATGTCAGCCATCGAACAGTGCCGCAGCGCGGCGCTGGGGGGCATGTGCTGCGCTGCGCCGGCTGCGACCGGATCGAGGTTGCCTACAACTCCTGCCGCAACCGTCATTGCCCGAAGTGCCAGGGCAGTGCTGCGCATCGCTGGCTCCAGGCACGCCAGGCCGATCTGCTTCCGGTCGGGTACTACCATGTCGTCTTCACGCTGCCCGCGCCCATCAGTGCCATCGCCCGGTACAACAAGGCCGTCATCTACGGGCTGCTGTTCGATATCGCCGCCGAAATGCTACGCACCATTGCCGCTGATCCGAAGCACCTCGGCGCCCAGATCGGCGCGACGCTCGTGCTGCACACCTGGGGCTCGGCACTCACGCATCATCCGCACGTACACGGTATCGTCCCCGGCGGTGGGCTGTCGCCCGATGGTCAGCGGTGGATCGCATGCCGGCCCGGCTTCTTCCTGCCGGTACGTGTGCTCTCGCGCCTGTTCCGCAGGCGCTTCCTCGAAGCGCTCACGGACGCGCACCGGCACGGCCACCTGCAGTTCTTCGGCCAGTACGCTGAACTTGCCGACCCGGCTGTCTTTGACGTGTGGCTTGCGCCGCTGCGTGCCTGCGAATGGGTCGTCTACGCAAAGCGTCCCTTTGCAGGACCCGAAGCAGTGCTCGCGTACCTGTCGCGCTATACGCACCGCGTCGCGATCTCCAGCCAGCGCCTGCTTGCATTCGATGAATGCGGCGTAACCTTCCGCTGGAAGGACTACCGTGCGAAGGGGCACACCCGCTACAAGACCATGACCCTCGAAGCCGGCGAGTTCATGCGCCGCTTCCTGCTCCATGTGCTGCCCGGTGGCTTCCATCGTATCCGTCACTACGGACTGCTCGCCAACCCGGTGCGCCGCGCCAGTCTCGCGAAGGTCCGCGAACTGCTGCACGTCGCGACCGACGTCAACACATCAGCTCACGAAACCGTCATCGAAACGCGCCCCGCCTTCATCTGCCGGCACTGCGGCGCGCCGATGATCGTCATCGATATCCTTGCGCGCACTGCACCGATCCGCGCACCACCCACGCGCCGGGGCGAGATATGAGCGTCACTGTTCCAGGACGAACAACCCGACCCTCGGCTTTGCGGCAACGCGGTCCACGAGCAGACCCTTGCGTCTGTCGCTTCGCACAGGCCCTTGCAGGTCCGTTCCGCCATCACGATGGCGCCACTGCACCGCTTCGGCACAACCTCAGCCCTCAGCCGGCCTCCCGCCTGACCACGCATCCCGCAACACCGCTCGCCATCCCGGGCAATCAATCGCCCAGGGGACGGTCAGGCCCGTCAAACGAAAGGAAGGCGAGGAATGGCTGGAAAATGTACGGGAACGTCTCATCTGCCAGGACGAGGTCCGTACAGCGGTAGATCCACCAGAAAAGCGCCGCCATACGTGTTCTGTCGCAGATGAGCCGCGCTTCTGCCCACAGTCCAACGAGTGTTTCAAACAGTTCAAATACCAGGGGTGCTTCGACCCTGCGCGGATCCCACAGTCCGGGAAGGACCCGGGATATCTGGGATGCTATCGCCGGTGGCAATACGCACTCATCGAGCGGGTGGCGGCGCCATGCTACGTGTTCGTCTTCCCGGGCAGGATCGGAGTCAAAGAGTCCCGGACGGACCACCTCCGGGAGTTCAAAAAGCAGTGCCCGCAGTTCCATTAGCGATGTGTCGGGATGCAGCATCTTGAACACCCGAAGATCGAGCGAGGGCTCGGCGAGTGCGCCGCACGGGTCCGCACTGATTGCGCCGACCAGATCGTATCCAAACTTGCCCCGCGGACCGCGGCGCTCTTGCCAGAAATGTAGCGGTGCATCAGATTGCTGGACCGCTTTGGTCCATCAGTGGGTCCCAGCGAGCTCTCCGCCGCTGAATACTCGAGCGATATGGCCGACGGTGTTTTCCCCAAATAGTGGCAAACGGCGTAGGCCCACGCCATACCACGCAGGCCATTGAGGCGTTCCAGGCGGGACCCCTGGGTCTGAACGTCTGGCTCGGCGAACGGCAATATCCATCTCCTGGAGCGGCGGAACTCGGACGACCGCGGAGAATCGTTCATTCGTGAGGTCCCCAAAAATGTAATTCAAAGTACAGTGACATTTACCGGCCATGACTGTGACATCGGGCGTCTCAGGGCGTTACTCTATAGCTACAGGCCCCTTTTGTCGGCTGTCTGCGACGGACAATGGCGTCGACGGCGGGGATGGCATAACCGGCCGGTCTTGCACGGGCGAGTCTGAATGAATTGCGAACCTCAACAGAAGACTGATGACCGGGCCGAACTGGAAGCCAAACTGGCGGATCGGTACGGGCCATTGATGGGCTCGGCTGCTCTAGCGGAGGTACTGGGATACGCCTCAGTGGGCGCATTCCGGCAGGCGTGCTGGCGCGGAAAAATCGGGATACCGATGTTCGCCGTACCCGGACGTGCCGGGCGATTCGCACTCACTCAAGACGTTGTGCGATGGATGTGGGCGTTGCGGGAATCGGCAGATCCCCTGATTATCCGGTGACGCCCGGATGCCGGGTTCCAGCGCCTGGACCGGCGAAAACGAGACACAAAAGAGGAGGTGTAATGACCGATCCGTGACCATCACGGGCTGAAACGAATAGGCGGGAGACCGGGTTGCAGCCCAGAACTCCCGCCGAGAAAGCATCAAGTTGCTCACCTGATGCTTTGATTCTACTCAGCCCATCCCCTTTGTCAACCGCAGACACCGCAGACAGCGGGTTCGCCATGAACCCGCCGACTGCGCTCGCCATTCCGTACGGTCCGGCGTTGACGCCGGGCGGGTTGAGGAGAACTGATGAACATTCGAGAACAGATAGATCTGGCGCGGCACACCGTTGCGTCCAGTGACGGCGCACAGCATCGCGCCGGAAAATCAAAATTGGGCAGCCCGGCAGGTCGTTCGGCGCTCTTCTACAGCGCCACGAATGGTGCTTTCATTCCGGTCCGGACACCACTGCTGTTCGCATATTGCTTCCACGTGGAGGCAGAGGCGGATATATCGGCATATGGTACCGCCGCTATTGAGATCGACCCGGGTGCCCGACTCAGGGCTCGTCGCTTCGGGAAGAGCAACGCAACGAACGCCCAAGTCAATTGTGTGTGGCGATACCGGATAAGGCCGGCGCTGTCCATGGCTGGACGATGGACCCGTCCTACGCGCTCATCAACGACCGCCGACTGCGAGCGCCGACCACTCGCAACTGGCCATCCGGCGAAAGTGCACGCATTGAGAGTGTTGACGGCCGAGTGCGCGAAGAGTGTTTGCACGAGCGCGGGTGCGTCAGCCTCGACGATGTACGCGGTGAATCATAGCGTGCCGCACCGGCTACTTCCCGTTCGTCTGCAAACAGCGGTGAAGCGGATGCCGGGGAATCACTCGGGCAACTGAATCGCCCGAAATCCCGCCAGCCACCCAACTTGCAGATGGTGTCGCCGGCGGCGTGAGGCAGGGACTGATCTCCTATGTCACTGACGATGCCACGGGAGCAATGGGGCAACCGGATGCTCGAATCGAAAGTGGCGTTCGCTTGGCGCTGCGTGGTGCGTCGGGATAGTCAGAGGCATCTACCGGACCCGTTGCACCTGTTGGTGTCGTCTTTGGCAATGAATCAATCAGTAGAAAGATAATTGGACATCCTGATTAAATCAGGATATATCGCCGCCTCGGGTTATTTTGCGACTGCAAATTCGCATATGACTTCATTGTGTTCAGAGACGAGCGTCCCTGTGAACTGCTCAAGTCCGCCGCAAGCCGGCGATATGGTAATCGTGAAACGAATCAACTGCGACCTGCTCGACGCGCTACTCCAACGCCTGCTCGTAACGAAGCAAGGGATCGAGCTCGTGAATGAGGTCCGAGATGGCGAGCCGCTTGAACCCAAACCTCGGGTCCGTGCCGGGCGGATACGCGGCGTACACGTAAGTCTCTTGATGGGTTTTGCGGTCCGGCTGAACGATGCCACGCTGCAGTCAGCCCTGTTACACGAGCTGGATGATCCGCACGCGAAATGTCTCGAATACTAGAGTTGGCCCAGGGATATCGGTGGTGTCCGTTACGGCGTCAGCCATGGGACTCGCACCCAGGTTGACGTAGTCAGGCCATTTTTGCTTGCGATAACCGAGGAGTGGTGCGGGTTCGTCGATGTCCTCCGGACGTCAATGCTGAAAAAGAGCGTAATGGGCGGGAGCGCGCTTTACGAGGAAGTCGATGAGGGACATTGGACGAGTCCTCCAGTGGCAGAGCGTTTGTCACCATACGGCCTTCAGTACCGCATTCTGACGGAAAAGCATTTCGGTCGTTGGTATCTGCTGAACATGGGGTTACTCAGCCGCTACTATCAGCCCGACTACAAGGTTCAGGATCCCACCGCATGCGAGACTGTGGTAGCGATGGTCAAGGCCAAGGGTTACATGTTTCGTCGTGAGCTGATTGAGATCCCGCTGATCGGCGCGGATGATCTCAACCATCTGATTGCTACCCGTCGCGTGTTCTTCCCGCTACATCTGCAGGATCTGACGGACATGCGCTCTTCTGCAGTTTTCAGGGATGCTACGGCGTATGAAGTTTTAAAGGCAGCCAAGGCAGCTGGCGACGGTTTCCTGTCGCTGGAAACAACAGGCAAAGAACCATTGGCGAACAAGGCACCTAACCTGGAGCCAGACTTCATTCAGTTTGTGTCGCCCGAAGCGTACAACCATGCTCACAACAAGCTGGGGGCGCTCTCTGGGCGTGTCTCAAAATGGTGGGCCGGCAGTGGTCGCAAGAGGGAGGGTAAGCTCATCCCGCCCGCGACGATAGCACTCTGGAAGTCGCAGGCGGAGTTAGGAGACCTGCTGTACAACAGTGCAGCGTATGGGCTCATTCCCCGATGGCACGAGCGTGGTAGCAGAGCGATGCGGTTTCCGGAGAGTGAGCAGCTCTGGGACCATGTCTTCCTCAAGTATCGGCTCAAGAAACGATGGAGTCTACGTGCCACCCACGGCAAATTTATCGCGGTGACGGAGCGTTTACGTCTGCCAGCCTTTTCAGAGAGGACCGCCAAGACACGCGACAAGGAATACGACCGGAGTATCTTCGTCCAGTTCCGGGATGGCAGTGCCGCTCGCTACGCCATTGCAGGATTTGCTCCGCCTGGTACGGCAAATCCGCTCTATCAGGTCACGGTGCCGCTCTTCCTCGCACAGATCGATCACACGCCACTGGCAATCAAAATCGAGAATTCGGCAAATCGTCGACGCATCAAGGGCCACTTGTGGCTCTCGGTGATGGTCGACGTCGCGACTGGTGCAAAACTCGCCTGGACGGTCTCGTTCAGCCCGCCGAGCGCAGCAGCAGTCACAACGGTCCTGTTTGAATGTATCGACAGGCACGGGTGCCTGCCGCGATTCATCGTCGTTGACAATGCACCCGAGTTTGATTCAATCGTTATGCACCGCATTCTGCAGGAGGCAGAGTCACATCTCTTATGGCGCCCTGCTTATCACCCCCGATACGGTAGCGCCGTCGAGGCGGCAAACCACAAGATCACCGTCCAGGTATTGCAGCTGCTGGCGGGGAACACGGTAGCGGTGAAGAGCCTGTATGACTATTCGCGGACCTTTATTGCTCGCAACCCGGAGCTCATGACTCTGACACAACTGAACGCGTACCTCAAAGGTGTCTTCGATGAAGTGGAGCAGGAAGTGGGATCTGCGCGAACAGGGGATGAGGCCGTCAAGGACTATGACGTGCGCAGAGAGCTGGAGGTCGGCATCTCGTACCGCAAACGTGTTGAAATGATGAACAGGGCGCCGTCTCTTCTCAAGACGGAGCCAGATTCAGACAAGTACTTCAACGCACCGCCCAGCGTCGGCGCGGGCGCCGAGGCCAGCGAAACCTGCGACGCAACAGCCAGGGAGTGTGCGGAACCGCAAGGAAGCGCACAACCGGTCTCGGGCACCGAAACCGCTGTGGCCGGGCAGGCTGCCTCGCAAGTGGACGGCGAAACCCTCCACTCGAATCCGCAACCCGTGGACGCTGCCGGGGGTACCTCTGACACTGGTCAGGCGGACCCATCAATAAAGGATAAGGACGTCGAAGTTATCGTTCGACCATCTCGGCTGTCTTTCTAGCCCGAATCGCAACCAGGTGTGAACGGCTGTGAGAAACCGACACTAGACGGCGGCATCGATCAGAGATACCGAATGGTCCAGGTCTGCTGAGCGGTTTGGTAATGGTTTGT